>JAUYJO010000141.1 GCA_030700315.1 Gallionella sp. | reverse complement strand
TCCACAGGCCAACCTGCACGGGATGTACCCCGTATTCCTGACCAATATCGTTGACCGATTTCACACCTCGCAACGCCTCCAAACCTACCTTCGCCTTGAACTCCGGGGTGTGGGTTTTACGCTTCTTCGCTTCGCTCATTTTTTTTCTTCCTTTATGACAGCGCACATCTTAAACTGCTGTCTTGAAAACAGGGTCCACTATAACCTGCTGTTGCTCGACATGACCATGCCCGGCAAAAGCGGCGCGGATCTGCTTGGCCATATCAAGGGCCTCTATCCCGATATGTTGATCCTGGTGCTCAGCATGCATAATGAAGTCAACATGGTGTTACGTGCCATGAAGGCCGGGGCATCTGGCTACATCTGCAAGGATTGTTCACCTCAAACTCTGATCGAAGCTATTCGCAAAGTCATATCGACAGGAAAATATCTCAGCCCGCAAATGGCCGAGCAACTGGCCTATGCCTCTGCTGTTCCCGAGGCAGAAAATATCGAGCATATTTTGTCGGCGCGGGAGCTGGAAGTTTTTCGCCTGATCGTGGAAGGGCGAGACGTCGGCGATATCGCCAACCAGCTCTTCATCAGCGACAAGACGGTCAGCACCCACAAAAGCAATCTGCTCAACAAGCTTGGCTTGAAAAATACCGCAGAATTAGTACGCTATGCGATGGAACGTCATCTGTTCGCTTAATCCCAGATAATCCATTTGGACGTAGGTCGGGCTTCAGCCCGACATGCCTGCCCTGAGCCTGCCGAAGCGGTCGGGTTAAAACCCGACCTACAACCCATTGATTTTGCAATGCCTCAAGAGCTAATGGATTATCTGGGTTAATCGCACGCCGCCTGCAAATCTTCCTCCGCCACTTCGCCCTTCGCCAACTCAGTACGAATCCCAACAACCCGGAAAATTCCGAGTATTTTTCATCGGAATCCGACAACAAAATAAGTGCTGCCCGATATTCAGGCAGGGGCTTGTTTGGCAATATTCGCCTCGATGCAATGCAGCGCCGGTTGCTCACTTCACAATATCCGCTTGGTCATCAAGCAATAGCAGGAGGCGAAAATGGGAATGTCGTGGAAAAAAGAATTAAGCGTCGGAAATGCGGTTATCGATTCAGATCACAAGAACTTGATGAACATAGTCAACGCCATAGCGCAGGCGATCAGATCGAGAGATTGCCCGGCCATCATTCAAGCCTTCACATCAATCGAAGGTTGGCTGTGCGTTCATTTTGAAAATGAAGAGAGGATCGCTCGGGCAATCAGCTTTGATTTTTCAAAGCAAAAACCGGTACGCGAACACCTGCTGAGAGAGTTCCAGTACTTGAAGAGCGAGCTGATCTCCAAAAAGGGCATTTGGTGCGAAAACGCAATCGAGCATTACGATCGTTCGCTGAAAGATTGGCTGGTCGATCACATCATCAAGGTGGATATGCCGATGAAGCCGATGTTGCAAGCCATTGATTACAAGTTCTGGCCGGGTTGGAATGAGGGTGAAAGCAACCAGGCTGCCGGGCACATCGCGAGCCTTTATCTGAATCTTCATAATGCGCCAGCGCAGCACTTCGCCTGATGGTTTCTACATTACCGATTGATCTTTGCAGGGGGTAGGCATGACAAGCCTGATGTGGACAAAAAATCTGAGTGTCGGAAACGGGATTATCGATGCCGAACACAGAAACTTGATCAATATGGCCAACGGCATACTGGATGCCATCAGGGTGCAGGATCGTGACGAGATTGCGCAAGCCTTTGAACTGGTTGAGAGCTGGCTGGCCGTCCATCATGCAAATGAAGAAAAAATTGCACGCGCGGTCAACTTTGATTTTCACCAGCATAAATTGGCGCAGCAGCATGAGCTGTATGAGCTGCGGTTCTTGAGAGACGAACTGCTGGGAAAAAATGCATTATGGTCCAGGCACATAGTCGAGCATTTCACCCATTTCTTGAAAAACTGGATCATCGACGATCACATCATCAGGCTGAATATGCTGATGAAGCCTGTATTGCAAGCATATGACTACCATTTCATGCCCGAGCGGAATCATGAAAGAAACGGGCCGATGCCCGCCACACGCAATAACTGCAGGCTAGGATTCAACCTGGCATCATATTCGGTGGGCTGAAGCCAGCTCCAAAGAACCCTATTTTCCATGGGTTAACGAACAACTATCCGCTCGAATAGGTAATCGCCATGGAAAACCCGACAACCACAGCGGCACCGGCCACAGCGCCTTATGCACATACAGGGTGGCGTCTGCGCGTACATTTGTTGCCGTGGCTGGTGCTCGCAGTTTCCTTGCTGGTAACTCATCAGTTATGGGAAGGTGCCCGGCAAACCACCCGGCAGGAATTACAGGCAGAGTTTGATTTCGGCGTGCGTGAAGCGGGCATTCGCACCAAACAGCGCATGGCAGCCTACGAACAGGTACTGCGCGGGGCGCATGGATTATTTGGCGCTTCGGTTCATGTGGATCGCAAAGAATTTAAAGCCTATATCGGCCACTTGCAATTGGATGAAAGTTACGCCGGCATCGATGGCATGGGCTTCAGCCAGATCGTACCACCCGCAGCAATAATCGGGCATGTCGCCGCCCTGCGCAATGAAGGCTTCCCCGATTACACCGTCAAACCGGAAGGCAATCGCGACACTTATGCGCCCATCGTCTACATCGAGCCGTTTGCCGGGCGCAACTTGCGCCTATTCGGTTTCGATCCTTACGCCAAGCCGCAGCACCGCGCAGCCATGGAGCTGGCACGCGACTCGGACAAGGCCGCCATTACCGGCAAATTGGAACAGGGGAGCGGAGCGGGCAGCAGCGCGCAGTCAAGCATCGCGATGTATATGCCTGTCTACAAAAACGGCCTTCCGCACGCCTCGCGCGCCGATCGCCGCGCCAATATCGTCGGCTGGGTCTTTGCGCCATTCAGCATACCCAGCCTGATGTCCGGCATCCTCGGTGATCGCGTCAAGGATTTTGATATCGAAATTTATGACGGCGTGAAAATAACCGATGAAATGCTGCTGTCCGATGAGGACGCCATCAGTATTCGCAACAAACCGGGGGTGTTATTCCAGACGGTTCTCAATCTTGACATTGCGGGCCGTAATTGGGCCATGCTGTCCAGCTCCCACCCTGTTTTTGAGGCACGCCTTAACAAAGGCAAGCCACAACTCGTCGCCGGCATCGGCCTCGGTGCAAGCCTGTTGCTGACGCTGTTCACCTGGCTGTTGTCACGAAGCTGGTTGCAGGCCATACAAGCCAACCAGGGGCTGAAGTGGGAGCTGGCCGCACGCAAGAAATTGCAGGCCACATTGCATGAAAGCGAAGAACGCTGGCGATTCGCGCTGGAAGGCGGCGGTGAAGGGGTGTGGGATTGGAATATCCATTCCGGCAATATCTCGTACTCCAGGCGCTGGAGAGAAATAATGGGTTTCAATGAAAGCGAAACCTGGGATCACCAGAATGACTGGACGAAGCGTATCCACCCGGAAGACGTGCCCTCTGCAATGGCTGTCATGCAAGCACACTTCGATAATAAAGCGGCGATTGCCGATTGTGAGTTCCGCATGTTGTGCAAAAGCGGCAAATGGAAATGGGTGTCTTGCCGGGGCATGGTGGTCAGCCGGGACACCGAAGGCGGGCCGTTACGTTTTGTCGGCATCATCTCCGACATTACCGAACGGCGTGCGCGCGAGGATGGTTTGCGGCTTGCGGCCACGGTGTTCAATATTGTTGACGAAGCCATGATAGCGACAAATTCGGAGAACCAGATCGTTGCAGTCAACCCGGCGTTCACCACCATCACCGGCTATTTGCCGGACGAGGTTATCGGCAAAAATCCGAGAATTCTTGCATCAGGCCTCCACCCACGGGCGTTTTACAAGGCGCTGTGGGATACGCTGAACACCACCGGCAAATGGAGCGGCGAAATCTGTAATCGCCGCAAGGATGGTAAAACTTATATCGAATGGCTCTCCATCAATTCGGTTCACGACAAAGATGGCAATATCAGCCATTATGCTGCGGTGTTTTCTGACATCAGCGCGCGTAAAACCGAAGAAGAGCGCATCAACCACTCGGCGCATTTTGATGCTCTCACCGATCTGCCCAATCGCGGCTTGTTCACCGACCGCCTGCAACAGGCACTCGCCAAGACACGGCGCGACAACGAACAATTGGGGGTAATTTTTCTCGACCTGGACCAGTTCAAGCCGGTCAATGACACGCACGGTCACAACATCGGCGATTTGTTGCTGAAGGAAGTCGCAGCGCGCTTGCAGTCCTGTATGCAGCGGGGATCGGATACGGTGTCGCGTTTCGGCGGGGATGAGTTTGTGATTTTACTATCGCGGATCGACGAAGAGCGGGATGCAGTGATGGCGGCGGAAAAAATCTTGGCCGCGCTCAATAAGCCGTTCAAGGTCTGTTCCCGTAGCCCCGCTATTTCCGTTAGCCCCGCTATTTCCGTTAGCATCGATATTTCCGTTAGCATCGGCATCGCCATTTACCCGCAACACGGCCAAAGCGCAGAACAGTTGATAATAAACGCCGATACCGCGATGTACCATGCAAAAAAAAGGGGTCGCAAAAAAGGGGGCCGCAACGGTTACAGGCTCTTCAGCGCGGAGATGGGAGAGCGCGCTGTCGAACTAGAGTCAATTTAACCCAGATAATCCATATTGGACGTAGGTCGGGCTTCAGCCCGACATGTCGTGTTAAAACCCGACCTACAACCCTAATGAACTATCTGGGTTTAAGCATACCTCATGAGCTTCTGACCGACGCTGTTGGCTGCACCCGGGCCGTGCAAAATTGGCAAAGTTTTTATCGGCATTCCCATATAATCCCGATCTGCACTCACCCCATCAGTTGTCTGGGAAGAGTATTTGTAACAGTAACTACTCGGGTCAAAGTGGTATGCTCGAAAATAGCCACAACGCCAGTCCCTTCCCCCTTGCAGGGGGAAGGTTAGGATGGGGGTGTGAGGGTGGAATCATCGCAAAGTATCTTTTACTCCACCTTTCTACCCCCATCCCAGCCTTCCCCCTGCAAGGGGGAAGGAGAAAAGCGGCAGACGTTGTAGGTCGGATGAGCGCAGCGTTATCCGACATGGAAGTGTCGGAAGGCGCTGCGCTTTTCCGACCTACGAAAACCACCCCCCTTTTTGGTTCCGGCTTGTCCGGCTTAAGGAATATTCACATCATGACGCAATTTCCACCCCGGCTATCTACAGTTTTTATATCGCTCGGTCTGGCCTGCGGAAACGCTGTGGCCGCCGAGTATTCGAGCGAGCATGATTTTTTGCAGGAGCTGCCCATCGTGCTCAGCGCGTCGCGGCTCTCCCAGCCTATTTCGGAAACCCCCAATGCGATGACGATCATTGACCGCGATATGATCGTGGCCTCCGGCGCGCGCAACATTGCCGAGGTGTTCAGGCTGGTGCCCTCGATGTATGTGGGCTACGAGAACGGGCACACGCCCATCGTGTCCTACCGTGGCGTTACCGACGGCTATGCGCGGCGAATGCAGGTGCTGATCGACGGGCGCTCGATTTATCTGCCGATATTCGGGCAAGTGGACTGGTCGGAACTGCCGCTGGATATCGGCGATATAGAGCGGGTCGAAGTGATACGCGGCCCGTCGGCGGCCTCGCACGGTTCGAATTCCGTGCAGGGCGTCATCAATATTTATACACGCCGCGCTGCCGACACCCCGCGAACGGAGCTCTCGGCCAGGCTGGGCAATGCCGGTGTTGCGGACGTTTCAGCCCGCTTTGCCGGGGCGGCAGAGAACTTGGACTATCGGGTGACATTGGCTACGCGCGGTGACAGCGGCTTTGACCCTTTGCCGGACATCCGCTCTATTCCGCTGAACGATAACAGCCACACGCAATTGATTAACGGCCAGATCAGCTACCGGCCAGGCGCCAGCGACACGCTCGAGATACGCCTCGGTTACAGCGATTCCACACGACAACAGGGAGACTTGAGTACGGGGTGGGCCGCCACCTCGCTTTTTACCGGGTTGCGCGACCGCAACACCCAAGCGGATTTCGAACAGCTTACCTGGCTGCATACTTTCAGCGGGGATAGCGATTTCCAGCTCAATTACTACCACATTGGCCGGAATACCCAAGACGAGCGATATAGCACGCCATGCGTTGTTGGCTGTCTTCCTGCCGCCTTGAATACGATCGCGTCCGGGAGCTACCCGTTTTTCGATAATGCCGTGATACACCGCAACGATCTGGAAATGCAGCATACGCTGCGCACCTCTGCCGATAATCGCGTGGTGTGGGGCATCGGCGCGCGCCAGGATTCGGCGACCGCCGCGTACAGTTTGCGCTCTGCGCCAACCTGGCGCGAGTATCGCCTGTTTGCGCACGACGAATGGCGCATCACGCCGGTCAGCCTGGTCAATATCGGCGCGATGGCGGAGAAAAATGCGCTGGGGCAGGCGCGCGTTTCGCCGCGCGTTTCCTACAACCACCATCTGACGCAGCGGGATACGCTGCGCGCCAGCGTTTCGATCGCCTACCGCAATCCGGAAATGATCGAGGAGCTGGGAAATCAAGTTGTCCCGCTGAACAATGTGGCCGGAAAACAATGGACATGGCACAACTTTTCCGCGACCGGCGGCCTTGGCCCGGAAAAGGCCATTGCCCGGGAAATCGGCTATATCCGGCAGTTGGACGCAGCCGGTTCAACGCTCGATGTCAGAGCCTTTCACGACCAGATCAGCAATATTATCTGGATGGATCTGGTCGCCGACCCCAATTCGATCGTCACCCCGAAAAGTTTCCAGAGCGATTTCAACGCCTTTCACAGCGGGCTGGAAGGCACGCTCAAATACAATTTTGGATCACGCAGCAAGTTGACCGTCAATTACGCGCATCAGGTGGCCGGTGCGACTCCTTCGCGTATTTCACCCGTTGCCTCGATCAATTCAGCATTGCAGGGCTATGCCTACAAATACCGCGAGACCGTGCCGCTGAATAGCGCCAGCCTGCTGTTCTCGCACGACTTCTACGGCGGCTTGCAGTTCAGCACCGGCTTTTACCATTTAGACAAGGTGCGCTCCCTGGACGCGGGAACCATGCAACCGCTGACGCGCTATGTCGATTTGCGGATAGCCCAACATTTCGGCAACAAGGAAAAAGGCTCCGGCAGCGGCGATGTCGCCCTGATCATACAAAACGCATTGAGCGACCATTACTTCGACTACAGCTCGCAGACCCGCAACAAACGGCGCGCCTACCTGACCGCCACGCTGGAGTTGTAAGTGATGCAGAAATTGTAAAAGTACTTTTTATGAACTGGGGGCGGGTTTCGTAGGTCGGGATTCATCCCGACAGAGCGTCGCATAACCCAACCCCGTCGGGATGAATCCCGACCTACATCTGTTTTCTTCTTCCCCTTGCATGAGGAAGGCCGGGAGGGGTGATACCCCCCTTTGAAAAAGGGGGGTAGGGGGGATTTACAGCAGGTGGCGAGAGAGTGGCGCACTTCAAATCCCCCTGATGGAGCAACTAGCCATTCGACTAGGCTGTCAAAATACGACAGCCAAGTCGCTGGTTATCAGTCCCCCTTTTGCAAAGGGGGAAGCGAAGCGCTCGGCGCGCAGGGGTCGTTGGACGTTGGTATCTGGCGGGGCGTTTTTTTTGACCTGAGTAGTTGCGATTTAACGATATAAAGGATGAAATTATGAGACAACTTTTATGTCAGCCATGTATGACCACTTTATCATTAGGCATGACTTGGTCATTAGGCATGGCCTGCGGGAGTGCCTGGGCTACCGATTATCCGACCGAGCAGGTTTACTTTCAGGAATTGCCCGTCGTGCTCAGCGCGTCGCGGCTTTCCCAGCCTGTTTCCGAGACACCCAATGCGATGACGGTGATCGACCGCGAGATGATCGTTGCCTCCGGTTTCCGCAATATCGCCGACCTGTTCCGCCTGGTGCCCGGCATGTATGTCGGGTACGACTACGGCAATGCGCCTTTCGTCACCTACCACGGCACGACCGACCAATACGCGCGGCGCATGCAGGTGCTGGTCGATGGCCGGTCGGTGTACCTGCCGCCCTTTGGCGGCGTCAGGTGGCTGGACATCCCGCTGCACCTTGACGACATCGAGCGCATCGAGGTGATACGCGGGCCGGCGGCGGCGGCGTATGGCGCGAACTCCTTGCAGGGTGTCATCAGCATCATCACCCGCGAGGCGGCAGGCGCGAATGGCGCGACCGTGTCGCTGGCCAAGGGCAACGGCGGCATATCCGACGTGGCCGCGCGCCTGGGCAGCAGCGGCGAGCAACTGGATTACCGGGCCACGCTGGCCAGCCGCAGCGACGACGGGCATGACCTGGCGGCCATGAACGACGGCAGCACGGTACGCCATGCCAACCTGCGCGCCAACTACCGGTTCAATATGCAGGACAGCGTGGATTTCCAATTGGGCTACAGCGACGCCACCCACGCATCGGGCATGGCGGGAAGGGTGACCGACCCGTTCCGGGATATGCAAACCGAAACGAGCTTTCAGCAGATCGGCTGGCTGCACGCCCTGCCGGGCGGCGACGAGTTCAAGCTGAATTACTACCATATCTCGCTCGACTACCGGGATAGCGCGGAGCAGGCGCTGGAAAAGGACAACAACCAAGTTCACCGCCATGAGCTGGGCATGCAGCACACGATGTCCATCGGCCATGCCAACCGCATGGTGTGGGGCGGTACGGTGCGCCGCGACACCTTGACCGGCACCGTGCTTTTCAGGGAGCCGCAATCCCTGCGCCTGCTGCAGCTCTTTGCGCATGACGAATGGAGGGTGATGCCGTCGCTGCTGGCCAATCTGGGCGCGATGGCCGAGGATGACGGAATGGGGCACAGAAACCTGTCGCCGCGCGTGTCGCTGAACTACCATCTCACCCCGGAACATACCTTGCGCGTCGGCGCATCGGTCGCCTACCGCAGCCCGGTGATGTTCGAGCAGAACGCGAATACGGCCTACGCAAGCTGGCGGTCCAGGCCGTTCATGACCGTCGGCGACCTGAGGCCGGAGCGGGTGTTTTCTAGGGAAATCGGCTATCTCGGCGAACTTGCGGAAGCCGACATTTCAATCGACGCGAGAATTTATCAGGACCGGGTGAGCGACTACATCTATCTCGACCCGCAGCCCACATCACCGCGTATTTTCAGCTTCAAGAACCTGTACGCGATCCAATATCAGGGCTTGGAAGGCACGTTCAAATATCGCCTCGGAAAACACAGCGACCTGATTCTGAACTATGCACACCAGCGCTCGAACTGCACCGCGACCGGCTCGATGACGATGGCGCAGTTCGACCCGTATCTCGCGGATTACATCGTGCAATGCCCGTTGAACGTCCCGGCGGACAGCGCCAGCATCCTGCTGGCCCGGCAATTGACGCCGGAACTGCAATTGGGCGCCGGTTATTACCATCAGGAAAAAGTGCAGGTGACCGACGCGCAGTGGCCGCAACCTTTGATGCGCAGGCTGGATCTGCGCATGGCCTATGCGTTCGGCAGGCAAGGCAAGCCGGATAGCGGAGAGGTCGCCCTCGTGGTGCAGAATGCATTCCAGGATAACTACACGGAGTACAGCAACGTCCCGCAAAAGGCCGGCTTCGTTTTCAATCGGCGCGCCTACCTCACCGCAACGCTGAAGTTTTAAGGATGGCTACCGTGTCGCCCCTATTTTAACGATAGATAAGGATGGAGTGATGAGCCAAAATAGTGACTACTCAGGTGCTGCCGCTTTTCTCCTTCCCCCTTGCAGGGGGAAGGGACTGGCGTTGTGGCTATTTTTGAGCAACTTCGACCTGAGTAGTTACGGTTTAACGATATAAAGGATGGGGTTATGAAACAACTTTTATGTCGGCCACACATAACCATTTGCCATGCCCGCTAACTGAACAGACGTGCTAAACAATCCAACCTCCCGCTTCGCCAACCGCCTTCTCGCAAGGTGTGGGATGATTTTGTTGTTTTTTATCTGCTCGGCAAGTCCGGTTCAAGCCGAACCGCTAGTCGTTTCCCTGTTGTTGAGCGACAGCACACCGCCTTATCAGCAACTCTCGACTGCCTTCAACAAAGCGCTCGCCGCAAGCAACGCCCAAGTAACTATTGCCGAATTTCAGGCTGACGAAAATTTCAAGCCCGGCAGCGACGCCAAGACCGATTTGGTCGTCGCCGTGGGCATGAAAGCATCGGAGCTTGCTCTGGCCAAATTTGACGGGCCGGTGCTGTGCGTCATGATCCCCAAGGCAAGTTACGAGGTATTGCTGGAAAAACGCGCCTTACGACATGCGCACCAGCAGACATCGGCTATTTTTCTCGACCAACCCTGGGACCGGCAACTGAATTTTATCCGGGCGGCACTTCCCCGGCACAGCACCGTCGGCGTGCTGTATTCGCCCTATACGCCCATCGCCCTCCCCCGTTTGCCGCGCGGGCTGTCGCTCAACGCCAAGTCGATACGCTCGGCAGAAACCCTGTTTGACGCGCTGGAAAATATCTTGAGCAACAGCGACGTGCTGCTCGTCGTTCCCGATAACGAAATCTACAGCGCCAACAATGTGCGCAACATCCTGCTGACCAGCTACCGGCACAAGGTTCCGCTGATCGGCATCTCGCAGGCTTATGTGAATGCCGGCGCGCTGGGGGCGATTTTTTCCACACCGGAGCAACTGGCCGCGCAGGCCGCAGAGATGGCCGTTTCTTTTGCGCGCAACCGGCAGTTGCCCGCGCCGCAGCATCCCGCCTCGTTCAGTATCGCATTAAACCAGCAGGTGGCGCGCTCGCTGGGAATTACGCTGGATACGCCGGAAACCCTACGCGAAAAAATGGACCAAGCCTCGGAGAGGGCACGATGAAACAATTCAGCATCCGCCAATATGTGGCCTGGCTAACCCTGATCCCCGTATTTATTATAGTGGCCAGTATGGAATTATTTTTCCTGCGCCACTATTTTTCGCAGATGGATCAAAGCATGCTGGACAAGGGCGAATTACTCGTCCATCAGCTCGCCGCCAGCAGTGAATATGGCGTATTTTCGAACAATATGAGTTTCCTGCAGGATATCGCCAACAGTGCTTTGCAACAAAGCGATATTCGTGGCGTGGCTATATTCGACGTTGACACCCGAATGTTGGCCAGCGCGGGCGAGTTTTCCAGCGCCTTCAAGAGTGAAATCATTGAACGGAAAGCGGCAAACCGGCTGCAGTTTGCGCACACCGGAGATATCGATGAGGCGATTGTGCTGCATCCAGCGACAAACGACGCATCCGATCTGTGGCTGTTTCACGCGATTATTCCGACACAAATTGCCTTTGACGACTTCGGCTCCAGAGCAAAGATCAAGCCGACCGGCTCGGTCATCCTGGAGATCAGTTTGGAGCGCCATGCATGGCACAAGACCCGGTTGCTCTGGGCGACCTTGCTGGCCACCCTCCTGTTTCTGGTGATCGCGTCGTATCTGATCTATGTCGCCAGCCGCGGAATTACCTCCCCCATCCGCGAGCTCAGCGATGCCGTGACGGCGATAGGCGCGGGTAAGCTCGATACGCGCGTCAAGCTGGAGACGAGCGTGACCGAGCTGGCCACTCTGGTGCAAGGCCTGAATAAAACCACCGAACATCTGGAGCACGAACAGGAAGTGATGCAACAATGCATTGAGGATGCAACCCTGGCGTTGCGCGCAAAAAAGGAAGAGGCGGAGCGCGCCAGCCACGATAAAAGCCGCTTCCTCGCGGTAGCCAGCCACGACCTGCGCCAACCGCTGCACGCCCTGGGTTTATATGTTGCCGAATTGCAGCGCAAGATGTCCGGCACGGCGCAGCAACGCCTGTCCGAGCAGATAGGGCAATCGGTCGATGCGCTTGCCATGCTGCTGAACGCCTTGCTCGACATTTCCAAACTGGACGCGGGCGCAGTGGTTCCGCAAATACGCACCTGCAGCGTAGAGGCCATGCTGCAGCGCATCGCGGCGGATTACCAGATGCTGGCCGCAGTCAAGAACATCCGCCTGGTGATCCGCCCCTGCGCCGCTCACGTCACCAGCGACCCGCTGCTGCTGGAGCGTATTCTGTCCAATCTGATCAGCAACGCGATACGTTATACAGAGCAGAACGGCAGCGTGATGGTTGCATGCCGCCGCCGTGGAAACTTGCTGCGCATCGAGGTGCGCGACAATGGAATCGGCATTTCAAAGACCGATCAGGGCAACATCTTCCGCGAGTTCTTCCAATTGGCTCAACCGCATTTGAATACCCAAAAAGGTCTGGGGTTGGGGCTGGCGATCGTGGATCGCCTGGTGAAGCTGCTCGGCCATCGTATCGAGTTGCGCTCCGAGCCCGGCAAGGGAACCGTGTTCGCGCTGGAGGTGACGATGGCAAGCCGTCCAGTCAAAAGCGCTGTGGATATTTCCGGGCGCTTCTCCCATTATCAGGGAGAGAAGGAGACTGCTGCGCCAGCGGAAATATCGCCCTTGGCCGGAAAACGATTGCTGGTCGTCGATGATGACCCTGCCGTGTTGTCCGGAACAGCCAGCGCCATGTCCTCATGGGGTTGCCAGATAAGCACGGCAGGATCGGTGGCCGAGGTGGTGCAGCTCATTCGCGGCGGCACGGAATGGGATTTCATCGTCAGCGATTACCAGTTGGGCAATGATACGAATGGCATAGACGTGATCAACCTGGTGCGCCAGCATCAAAACCAACCAGTCCCTTGCCTGTTAATTACCGGCGACACCAGCCAGGCAGTTTTGAAACTGGTCAGCGTCAGCGGGTATCAGTTGCTGCACAAACCGGTCAGGCCCGCCAAACTCAGGTCGATGATCGTACACTTGCTGGAAGAAGGTGCTCGTCAGAGTTGAACGGAGCTGGCATGAAAATAGCTACCTCTGACGATGAAACATGCTACACACTTTAATTCCGAGACATCAAAACCTAACCCCCTCCAGCTCCCCCTTGTCAGGGGGAGAGCATAGCCTCCTCCCCTGACAAGGGGAGGCCGGGAGGGGTTTGGGTTTGGGTTTGGGTTTGCTTCATCCCGGATTTTCCATTAGCCCTTGGGCTTTCAAAAATCAAGAGGTTGTAGGTCGGGTTTTAACCCGACATGTCGGGCTGAAGCCCGACCTACGCTCTAATGGAAAATCCGGGTTCATGTTAACAACTGCAATTTGAACCCGGAATGGAGTCTATACGGCACATGAATTATTTTCTTGCAGGCGACATCGGCGGCACCGAGACATGCCTGGCACTCGTCGAGGTCGATGGTGTGCGGGTCAAAATCGTCCACGAAGTCAGCTATCCGAGCCGCGACTATGCCGCCTTCGAAATATTGTTGGGCGAATTTCTGTCATCCCTCGAATTTATGGGATACCCGAACACGCCCGCCCACGCGGCCTTCGGCATCGCCGGCCCGGTGCTGGGCCGCGCCGTGCAGACCACCAACTTGCCCTGGCAGATCGATGCCGATGCGTTGCAGCGACAGTTCGGCTTTGCGCGTTGCACCCTGCTCAACGACCTGGAAGCGACGGCTTATGGCTTGCCGGCATTGGGTGCGGACGATTTACTGACCTTGCAAGCCGGCGCAGCGGAAGCGGACGGCAATATCGCCGTGATTGCGGCGGGAACCGGCCTGGGCGAAGCGGGCCTGTTCTGGGACGGACAACGCCACCGGCCCTTTGCCACCGAAGGCGGGCACACCAGTTTCAGCCCCCGCGACGAGCAGGAAATTACCTTTCTCCTCTTCCTGCAGCAGCAATTCGGCCACGTCAGTTGGGAGCGCGTCGTTTCCGGCATGGGCCTGTTGAGCCTGCACCAATTCCTGTGCCTGTATCGCCATGCCGAACCGCCCCAATGGCTGGCCGATGAAATGCACAATGGCGATGCCGCAGCCGCCATCGCCCACGCCGCGCTGTCCGGTCAGGATGATATATGCCGCGAAACGCTGAGTTGGTTCGTGCGCCTGTATGGCGCGGAAGCGGGCAATCTCGCGCTCAAGACAATGAGCCAAGGCGGCCTGTATCTGGGCGGCGGCATCGCGCCAAAAATTTTGCCGCTGTTGCAGAATGGCGAATTTATGGAAGCGTTCCTGAACAAGGGGCGGATGCGCCCGCTGCTCGAAGCCATGCCGGTCAGGGTGATTTTGAACGATCGCGCCGCCCTGTTCGGCGCGGCGTTGCGCGCCGCACAACCGGCTAACGACACATGATGAACATTTAGATCAACACAATATGCTCACGGCATCGCCAATAAACCAGTCCCCTCCCCCTTGCAGGGGGAGGGTTAGGGAGGGGGTAGAAACTTGGCAATTCCACCTTTCTACCCCCATCCCTGCCTTCCCCCTTGCAGGGTGAAGGAGAATAACTGCCGCACCCGAGTAATTACGACACATGATGAATACCACCAATCTACCCAATGCACAGGCCGTAGTTGTGCATGACGATATGGAACAACTGGCCACGGCCGTCGCACAACGTGTTGCGGAACTGGCGGCTCGGGCGATTGCGGCGCGCGGCACCTTTCATGTCGCCTTAGCCGGCGGCGAAACGCCGCGCCGCTGTTATGAGAAGCTGCGCCATCTGCCCGTCGATTGGGCGCATGTGCAGATATATTTCGGCGACGAGCGCTGCCTGCCTATTGGCGATGCACAACGCAACGACCATATGGTTTACAAGGCCTTGCTGGAACATGTCGCCATCCCGCCCGCCAACATCCACGCCATTCCGTCCGAGCTGGGCGCAAGCGCGGCGGCGGCCCGTTATGCGGCCCTGCTGCAACAGGTTGTGCCGCTCGACCTGGCACTGCTGGGCATGGGCGAAGACGGGCATACCGCCAGCCTGTTTCCCGATAACCCGGCGCTGGACGACCCGGCGCTGGCCGTTGCGGTATTCAACGCGCCCAAGCCGCCCGCCGAACGGGTTTCGCTGAGCCTGACTGCGCTGAATGCGGCGCGACTAAAAATTTTTCTGGTGGCGGGAGCGGGAAAACGTGAGGCGCTGGAGCAAATCTTGCGCGGTGAGCCGCTGCCAGCGGCACGCATCGCGTCCGCCGAATGGCATCTCGATCGCGCCGCCTGGCCGGGGATGTTTTACATTAACGGGCATGGCAATTTTGCCGCCCCTGAATAATGAAACATTTTGAAAAATTGTTCGCATTTTACTCCGAACACCAAACCCCCTCCAGCTCCCCCTTGTCAGGGGGAGAGCCTAGACTCCTCCCCTGACAAGGGGAGGCCGGGAGGGGTTTGGGTTTAGCACTGTAGGGCGGGTTCTACCCGCCGTCAAAAAATGTCGGGCGGAGCCCGACCTACGATTTGGTTCCGGCTTGTTTAAGTGAGCTGGGTGAGCCGCCCCGGCATAGCCGGTGGCTCACCTGACTGAATGACGCTTACTGGTTAGGTAACCCGCCCCGGTTAAACACCGCCGCCCCGTTGATAATCTGGGCGCCATTCAGCAAGCCATAACCCACGCCCGCCCCTACCCCGCCTTGCGAGAATTGTCCGCTGATCACGCCTGTTGGCGGCGTTGCGCAGCCGGTGCAGGTGACGATGGGGTTGGTGGTATTGAAATTGGCGCCCGGCAATATCGGCACATTGTTGGCTGCCGCGTTCAGTTGCACCGCCGCCGCTCCCGCCGAAGCCGGCATGCTCACGCCGATTGATACATTCACTTGCTGGGCGGTGAAGTTTGCATTCAAGGTTGCCGAGGTCAAGGTTCCCGAGGTGCCGTAATTATCTGTCGGCGTGGTGCCGCCCGCATAGCGATAAGAAATGGTTCCGGTCACCGGCAGCCTGATGGCTTCCGTTTGCCTGGGCGAGACAAACCAGTGCAGATTGCCGCCCGCGCCCGCCGGGACGACGCCCAAGGCCGGGTTGCTGGTTACCCAGTTTCCTTGCCAGCGCCCCCAGCTCATGCCGGAAACCGGATCGGCACCCAAGTCCATCTGGATCGCATTGCCCAACCCGAGCGTAACTTGATCGGTTCCGGATACAGCCGACCCGTTTACCGGTGACGCTTTGAAGGACGTAACGGCTCCATCCGGTGCAGTTGCCACGTTTGTCGCTTCGTTCAAGGCCGTACCCGTCGAGGAAATGCCCAGCAATGAATGCACATAGCCGACATGCCGGTAACCTGACAGAGGAATCGGTACCTGCGCGCCTGATGTGTCATACATCTTGCCCGGCGCGGGGTCAGGAGCGAAGCCTGGGGTTGCCAGTTTATTGGTGAGAGCCGACGGTTGTGTCGTGCAACCTCCATTTCCATCGGGTGCTGAAGGAGATGTGCAGTCTACGCACATATTGTTGGCCGCTGTGGGTACGCAGGCGTTGGGATCATTCATGCAGCCGCCAGCTCCATCGGGAACCATCGGCGCGGCACAAGTCGCTCCTTCACCACAAAAATTGTTGGCCGCCGTAGGCACACAGACGTTGGGATCATTCATGCAGCCACCAGCTCCATCGGGAACCATCGGTGCGGTACAAGTCGCTCCTTCACCACAAAAATTGTTGGCCGCTGTGGGTACGCAGGCGTTGGGATCATTCATGCAGCCGCCAGCTCCATCGGGAATCATCGGCGCGACGCAGGTGGTGGTCGTAGGTGTCATGCAGCCGCCGTAGCCATCCGGGACAGAGGGCGCGACACAGGTGGTGGCCGTGGGTGTCATGCAGCCGCCGTAGCCATCCGGGACAGAGGGCGCGACGCAGGTGGTGGTCGTGGGTGTCATGCAGCCGCCGTAGCCATCCGGGACAGAGGGCGCGACGCAGGTGGTGGTCGTGGGTGTCATGCAACCGCCGTAGCCATCCGGGACAGAGGGCGCGACACAGGTGGTGGCCGTGGAGGCGACGCAGCTTGTCCCGTTCCAGATCATCGGCGCGACGCAATTGCCGGTCGCGGAGCCTTCGCAGGTGCTGGTGGCGGCATTACACACCATCGGTGCGACGCAACTGCCTACCGTTTGCGCGACGCAGGTGGTTCCGTTCCA
>JAUYJO010000140.1 GCA_030700315.1 Gallionella sp. | reverse complement strand
GCCCTTCATCTTGGCATACGGGATCATGAATTTGGCCTTGGTGAAGTGGTTGATCGCATTGTAGAACCAGTAAAGGCCAACTACGATGCGTCCGATGAGAAAAACGATTTCCATTTTATATCTCCTTTGGTTTTGACAAATATCTGTTGGTGTGGTATCTTTTATACATCTGTTGCTTATTCAACAGATGTTGTTAATTTACCAATTCATACCTGCAACGTCAACCAACAAAGATTATTATTTGTTGACTAAGCAACACTGGAGACGATATGTTGCCTAACCCCGATGAAAAACTCGATCCCCGCGTCAAACGCACCCGCGGCCTGATTCTGGCATCCTTTGAGAGCCTCCTCGCTGAAAAAAACTTCAAGAATATCTCCGTTCAGGATGTGACTGACAAGGCGCAGATCAACCGCGCCACCTTTTACGCGCACTTTCAGGATAAATACGTTCTGCTCGAAACCTTCATTAGCAAGATGTTCATGCAGGATATAGAAAAACGCACGTTGAACGTGTGCAGTTACAGTTCCGATAATCTGCGAAACCTGATCCTCGCTGTATGTGAATTCCTTGGGCGACTGCACACAAGCTGCGCCCAACCGCACCAACAGTTCGAGTCATTGGTGGAATCAACCATCAAGAAGCAGGTCTTCGATTTGTTATCCTACTGGCTGAGAAAATCAAAAGTCCCCACCGACATCCCCGCAACCGTGGCAGCCTGGGCGATCTATGGATTGGCATCGCACTACAGCCATATGAAAAAACGCCCCATCCTCGATAAATTCGTGGACGAAGCGTTTCCGCTCGTGGCGGTCAATTTGGAGCAGTTTGCGTAAATCAGCCCTCCTCATTGTGAGGAGGGCTGGTGGTCGAGTCGAGTAGGCGGCGGTCGTCTGCCATATCAAGACCCAGCCCGACAAAGCAATTTCCGTTTTTGACATGAAATTGCTTCACCTGCTCGCCGTTTAAGGCTCGCAGGTTCGCAATGACAAAATAGTTTATGTTTTCTCTTCACTCACTACAA
>JAUYJO010000138.1 GCA_030700315.1 Gallionella sp. | reverse complement strand
CGGTTTTTTGCAGCCTAGTCGAATGGCTAGTTGTTTCATCGAGGGGGTGGGAGGGTGGAATTATCGAAAGGTATCTTTTACCCCACCTTTCTACCCCCAACCCAGCCTTCCCCCAGCAAGGGGGAAGGAGAAAATCGGTTGCACCTGAGTAGTTACGGGGTCTTTAGCCTTTTCGTAAAATGTATGCGTTCCCAAGATAAATGATAGCGAGGTGTAGTGATGGAACAGATTGTCAATTTGCACATCGAATTATTGCCGGAAGGTATGTATCTTGCGACATCGGAGGATGTTCAGGGGTTGGTCGCGCAAGGCCGCACGATTACAGAAACGATTGAAATCGCCCGCGATGTAACCAAAAAGCTGCTGGAAGCGCAACAAACACGCGACAGTTCCCGCAAGCTTGCTGCCGTATGCGATACCTTTGATTACCCCATGATCGTTGCGCTCTGATGGGGCGGCTCGGCAATTTCAAATACCGTGAAATTGTTAAGCGGCTCAAGCTGTTCGGTTTCGAGTTTGATCGCCAGGCGGCCGGCTCACACGAAATCTGGCACAACCCCGCAGCTCGCCGCTAAACCACCATTCCAAATCATCCCGGCGATATGCCGGAAGGCACGTTGCGAGCCGTTCTTAAACAGGCAGGCATTGAGCCGGATGATTTTTTGGATGGGAACCCGCGCAAGGTGTAAAGATAGTGACGTGGCCCGGATGGAACGATAAACCTATTTTCCTCGGTCGACGGGTTTGTAGGTGCGAATGAATTCGCACCTACAGAGGCGGCGTAACCAGTTGAAATATCATGATGTTCTTCGTCAACAGAGCCGTAGGGCGGATGAGGCCGCAGGCCGTTATCCGCCGAATGTCTGTGCGCGGGTAGCCAACACGGAAAAGCCGGGGACACGGTTTCTTATAGGGAGCTGCTGTCCGCCCCCTATTCCCTTTACGTTATACATTGTTCGGAATCAACAAATCTTTCAGTTCGGCGTACATTGGAAATTGAGAGTCCATACTTATCAATCTGGCTTGGTGAACTATGGCGGTTGCAATAATGATTCTATCGGCTGGATCGCGGTGATGTTCTGGAAGGCTTGCCGCAAGGAGCAAGATGTGGCGGTCAATGGGTAAGCATTGGCCGGTAAATGCCAGCGCTTCGTCGATCCATTCGTCGATTGACATGTTCAGCTTGATGCGTTGCTTCCGCGCCAACATGGCAACTTCCCAACAGGAAATAGCGCTCACAGCAAGTCCATCCGATTCTGCGAGCCAGTCCAGTATGTTTGGAGGCAACGTTTCAGGCGCGTTCTGCCAGCGAACCCAGATGTGGGTATCCAGCAGGATCATTTCAGCGATTCCCAATCTTCCGCCGGGACTGCAGGAGCGATCAGGTCATCTGCCATTTTGATGACTCCACGCAAGCGTGGGGAAGGGGAGCGGCGTTTAACTGAGCGAGGTGTTTCGGCTTCCCTTTCCTGAAATGGCAACACGATCACTTCTACTCTTTTGCCCCTGAAAAATTCTGGCAGCAGCAGCGTCAATTGATCGCCTTGAACTTGTTCAATTCTGCGTATTGCTTCCATTGTTTTCTCCCGGTTGCCAACAAGAATCGAGGTTGTTCGATTCGCTGCAAAATATGTCAGCGATGATTCTACTACGAACCATGCTTATCCAGTTAACACACACAGCAACACCGGGTTTGAAAAACCGGTGACAGACCACGGTTTTGTTGTTAGGGAAGTAACGTAGCCCGGATGAAACGAAGTGGAATCCGGGAGGCAATCATAGCCACGGTCTTCACCCCCGCATTGCGCTGCGCTTCATGCGGGCTACGTGGCTACGCTTGGTTTTACATTCAATCTCTCAGCATCGATGTGGCATGGACATAAGGGGTTGACGTTATGCACATGCGTATGCACAATATGCCGATATAAAAATCGAGTTCGATCCCAGGAAAGCCGAATCCAATCCGCTCAATCATGACGGTGTAACATTTGATGAGGCTAAACCCGCGTTGCTTGATCCTTATGCGCTTACCAAGGAAGATGCTGACGCAAGGAAAGTGCAACGGTTTGTGTCTTTGGGGATGGGCGCAAAAGGCCGGGTGCTTGTTGTGGTCTGGACGTTGCGTGATGAAAACATCAGGCTGATCTCGGCATGGAAAGCAAACCAATCTCAACGGAGGCAGTATGAAAAACAGTTCTGACGCGCTGTACGCTAAACTCAAGGAGATGGATTTCGCCGATGCCAAGCCGGTATCCGCAGTGCCCGCCCTGGCAAGGCTGCAAGCCGAATCCGGCGGTAAGACGCGCATCACGATGCGCGTGGATAACGATGTGCTCGCGGTGTTCAAGGCGCGCGCCGAGATGACCGGCGGAAACTATCAAACTCTCATCAACGAGGCGCTGAAACAGGTCGCCACCAGCCAGACGCTGGCAGAGGTTGTGCGGCAAACAATCCGGCAGGAGTTGCATGCCGCATAGTGACGTAGCCCGGATGGAACAAAGTGAAATCCGGGAAGCAACTATAGCCACTGGTCCCACCCCCGCATAGCGCTGCGCTTCAGAACAGCATTGGGGACACAGAACAGCATTGGGGACAGACCACGGTTTTTGATAGGAAACTACTGTCTGCACCCTTTTGCTATTTCCTTTTTTAGATGGCTAAGAAAAACCCAGAAAATCGGAAAACCGTGGTCTGTCCCCGGTTTCCTATCCGAATGACACGCCCTATCCCAGCGTTTTACTGCTCGGACATGCCGGTACTAAAGCGATTCACGCTGTATATGCCGATGATGTCGAGGAAAGTGTAAGAATCATCATTACGGTCTACGAGCCAGATACAGAAATCTGGTGTGATGACCTCAAGACAAGGAGGTAAAACCATGAAGTGCCCAATTTGCAAACACGGAAATACGCACGCAGGCGTTGCCAGCATTACGCTGGAGCGCGGCCAAACCACAGTGATGTTCAAGCGGGTGCCCGCAGAGGTGTGCGAGAATTGCGGCGAGGCCTATCACGATGCGAAGGTGACGCGCTCGCTGCTGCAACAGGCCGACCAAGCGGCAAAGGGCGGCGTCGAGATCGACGTAAGGCGATACGCGGCGGGTTAGCAACTTAGTGCCGTAGCCCGGATGCAGCGAAGTGGAATCCGGGAAGCAACCATAGCCATAGGCTCCACCCCCGCGCACCGAACGCTTCGCTTCCCGGGTGCATTTGAAAGTGGTGGTCAAGGTCGCCGCCTCTCTTGGGAGCGCGGGCATCTTGCCCGCATCGTAATCAGGGCAGGGGCAAGGTGTGCCGTGCCCCCGCTCAAAACGCGATGGATCACGCAAACCTGCGGGCAAGATGCCCGCGCTCCCAAAAACCGTTAATTATTGTGCATACTTTGATTGACCACCACTTTCAAATGCACCCTCGCTTCCCCCTTTGCAACGCTAACCCAGCTTGATAAGAATATAATGGTCGGCATCACGAATGCAACGGAGAAGAGTCATGCTGACATTAAACATCGATTATGTTGTGTTGCCGGATAGATTGGTTACCTTTAAGTTGCCAGAAACAGTTCGTCCTGGGCGGCATGAGTTGGTGATCGTACTGGAAGAGCAGCCTTCACGGATGGATTGCGCAGCAGATGACAATACTGCAAAACTGAATGCCTTCATAAAGAAACGACACGAATTATCGCTAAGCGAACCGGCACTGGAAGCCGTGGAAATATTTACCCAGATGGCAGCACGTCATGCCGCATAAGCACTTCCGGATTAAAATTTCTCGAAGTGCCGAGAAAGACCGCGAGAGAGTTGAGCAATATGCATCTATTCTGGAAACCAGGAATCGACGAATTCTGGCATTAAGCAATGCTGTTTTGTCTCTCAAAGATACTTGGCCTCTTTGTCCGTATTTTGACCAAGATTGTGGTGTTCGAGTTTGCTATGTCGAAGGATGGTACAGCGTATTTTTCACAGTGGATGAGCCGGCAAGGCTGATTGTTGTGATCGCCATTCTTGGGCAGGCGGAAGATTTGAATAAAGTGCCCATTTAACCCAGATTGCCCGTTGGGGTTAAAGCAGGTATTTTTGCATGGATGACGGCACGTCTATCCCGGTATCGCCAGTCACAAAAACATCGGCGCCGGCAAGCATCGCCGTTGCCAGATGGAGTGAATCCGGGGTACGCAACTTTGGTGTGGTTGCCCGCAGTTTCGCGGCCAGGAACAGCTCCTGCCGCCCAAGTGGAATCGGCTCCACAAGGGTGTTTAGAAGCCGTTCGTAAACCGCCACCAGTTCGTCATTGCCGACACGCAACGGCATCACCAAAACCTCAGTAAAGGTAAGCTCACTGGTTACCAGCCGCGCGCCCGCCTGCTCGATTTCGACAAAAAGCCCCGCAATAGAGGCCTTAAAATCAGGATTGCCCTCGGTCAGATAAATGATGGCATTGGTATCGAGATAAACCGTTGCCCCCGGCCTGATTATTGATCCCATGAAGCGCGGTCAGCGGATAAGGCGGCGTCGATTTCCTCACGGGACCTTGTTGCTGTGCGCGATTCGTGCAGAAATTCCAGAATGCTCGGTTTGCGCTTGGGTGTGTCCACCAAACGCTTCGGGCGCAGCAAAATACCGTCCAGGTAAACCGAGGCTTCGAGATAGTCACCGGTATGTAGCGGAACAAGCTCGCGCAACTGCGCTGGGATGGTGACCTGATATTTTTCCTTGACGCGCACAAGATTACCCATGACAACCCCTAGTTGGAAAGTTGGAAATTACGAACTGATTGTAGTCCAGGTGCCCATAACTGCAAGAAAAATAAACTTCTTCACCAACTGCCCAACATAAGTGCGGCTGTCCGGCGTCCACTCCGCCAGGCAATCCAGTCATGCCGCTTCGCCCACGATGTCTGCCGGCGCTGCGTCATTGCGAGAATAAGCCTTTAGCCGCGAGCGAAGCGTGGCGGGAAGCGACGCGGCAATCCAGTCGATCAAAAACCCCGGCGCAGCCGGACAAAACCTTTGGATCGCCACGGCCTGCGGCCTCGCGATGACTGCGCTGCATCATTGCGATAACCAACCACTTGGCAACCGTTTTGTGGTTGCTTAGTGGGATGGCTAGTAGTTCCATCAGGAGGCGAAGCACTCCGCTTCCACCAGTCGTATCCCCTGTGCATCCTTAACCGATAGGTTCGGCTCACCCTGCAATGGCCATGCAATACCGATAGCCGGGTCATTCCAGATGATGCAGCGCTCGTGCTCGGGATACCAGTAATCGGTGGTCTTGTACAGAAACTCGGCACTCTCCGACAACACCACGAAGCCGTGAGCAAATCCCGGCGGTATCCACAACATCCGCTTGTTGTCGGCAGACAGCTCGACCGCGACATGCTGGCCGAAAGTTGGCGAACTACGGCGGATGTCCACCGCCACATCGTAAACCCGGCCACTGGTCGCGCGTACCAGTTTCCCCTGCGCATGCTGTATCTGGTAATGCAACCCGCGCAGCACGTTCTGTGCCGACTTCGAGTGATTGTCCTGC
>JAUYJO010000137.1 GCA_030700315.1 Gallionella sp. | reverse complement strand
GTCCTTGTTGCTGTCGGAATAGCCGAGCATCACTTCCTGCGTGTTGCCTCGGCTCGCCAGCAGCCTGCGGTAATACGGGATCGCGAACAGTTCGTCCATGATCGCACCGCAGCCGCGCAGGTCTTCGATGGTCTCGAACAGCGGGATGATATTGACGTGCAGCAGAGGCATTTGATCATCGCGTAGCGATTCGGACATTGACAATTGTTTTTCTCGTTCGCCTCCTCTCCCGCTTGCGGGAGAGGATTGAGGTGAGGGTATTCTTGCCCCCTCTCCGCCACCAGTGGGGGAGAGGGTTGGGGAGAGGGTGCCACCTTCCAGCAGCCCTACCTGTTGCAACATAAGGGCGAGTTCCAGCATGTCGCTCACCGCATCGGTCTTGGAGATGATGTGGTTCGGCAACGCGGCGCGGCCGAAGCGTTGGTGGATCAGCGCGGCGGCCTGCATGATGCGCAGCTCGCTTTGTGTCGGCGGCGTGTATTGATCAAGGCTGTCAGGGGATGAAGTGTCTGAAAGCAGCGGCTTGCCTGCCTGTAATACAGCCAGCAACTCTACGCGGCGCTCTGCTTCGCTTAAATCTTGATAGTTCACTTTGCCCGGACTGTGCGATAAAAGTTCGGCCACGGTCTGTTCGTGAATCGCGCTGTGCTGGCGCATGTCCAGCGGCGAGAGATGGAAGCCGAACACCTCGGCGGCGCGGCGCAGGTTAGCGATCCGTCCGCGCGCGAGATACACCGCACCGTGCTTGAACAGCGAGTCGATCAGCACATCCAGGTCGGCGATGAATTCCTGCGGCGTGGCGTAGGGTTGGGCATTTGCCCCGAGCGGCGGCAGGTGCGCGATTTCGTGGCCGAGCTGTTTTGCGGTTGCCGACAGGCGCGCATAGATCAGGTTCAGCGCGCGGCGGTAGGGTTCGTCTTCGCGCGCGGCGTCCTTGTCCGGCGAAACATCGGAGAGCTTGCGCAAAGCATCGCTGACCTCGACCAGATGATCGGTCAGGCTCATGCGCCTGCCGAGAATAAAGGTTTCGTTCAGGTAGTGTTCGAACGCCAGCGCGGAATGCTGCTGCACCGCGTCCAGCATCACGTCGTAAGTGACGAAAGGGTTGCCGTCGCGGTCGCCGCCGATCCAGCTGCCCACGCGCAACAGCGGCGGGATGCGGATGTCCTTGCCGAAGCGCGCCTCCAGTTGTTTCTCCAGCCCGGCGTATATCCTTGGAATCTCATTGAGGAAGGTGTAGCGGTAATACTCCAGCCCGTTGTTGATTTCGTCGCGTACGGTCAGGCGGGCGGTGCGCAGCATGCGCGTCTGCCACAGGATCAGCATGAAGCGGTGCAGGGTTTCCTCGTTCTCGGCGAGGTCGTCCGGCGTCATGTCCATGCGGTCGCGTTCGGACAGCAGGCGCGAAATGCTCAGCTGGCAGTCGAGGATGCTCTTGCGCTGCACTTCGGTGGGATGCGCGGTCAAGACCGGCGAGATCAGCGCGCTGTCGAGAAAGGATTGCAGGGTTTTCCTGCCGACCTGTTTTTCCCCGAGGCGCTTCAGTGCGAGCGGCAGGCTGCCGTTTTTCGGTGCGCTGCCGGCCTTGAGGTGGGCGCGATGGCGGCGGTTGTGGTGCAGGTCTTCGGCGATATTGGACAGCTGCGAGAAGTAGCTGAAGGCGCGCACCACGATCAGCGTCTCGGCGGGCGACAGCGCATCCAGCATCTGCTCGAGCTGTACGCGGTCGCGGTCGTCCTGCGTCTTGCGGAAACGTATCGCGGCGCGGCGCACGTTTTCGATCAACTGGAAGGACGCCTCGCCCTCCTGTTCGCGCAGCGTCTCGCCGAGAATGCGGCCCAGCAGGCGCACGTCTTCGCGCAGCGGCAAATCCTTGCTGGAGAGGTCGGCGGGGGCGGTAATCAGATTCGTCACATTCATAGGGAAAAGGGCGGCGCTCCTCATGCTAGAATATGCCGCGTATGA
>JAUYJO010000131.1 GCA_030700315.1 Gallionella sp. | reverse complement strand
GTTAGCTCCGGGCGTTCCAAGGTAAGCCCTGAGAAGGTCTCCCGAAGGATGACTATTTCATCCCCTGGCTCTGCAAGTTCATGAGCTTTGGCGATACACGCCGATTGTTGGGTATCAAGGGAGGTGCCTTCGATTTCCTGTTTGTCGGTGCTGACGCGGCAGTAGACGACTATCTTAGCCATTGGTCTTGACTCCCTTCCACTTAGGCTTATTCCAATAGGGGGAAATACACTTGGGGCAATGCTTGGGGAAAGCGGACTTTCGAGGTATCCAGGTATGCCCGCATCGAAGGCATGTCAACTTGGGTAACTCTATTTCCTGATTCATGCATTGATAGTATATGGATACTTATATAATGTCAATCCCCCATCAGATATAGGCGCTCAAAGAATCTTGAAATTGTCTGTCGGCCCCGCCCTGTCGCTGTGCGCCGGAGGCTCAGGACACTGCGGTCCTCTCACCGGGCCGCTAATCAGAAAGTCAGCAAGGGGAACCAGAAGGGGTTAAACGTGTGTCCGCCCCGCATCAAATAATATGCGGCTGAGGCGAAGAGCACCGCGGCCGCGAAAGGCCAGGGTTGGAACCTCATGTTTGCCGATTGTACCCCGTGCCGCCGTCATTATCAATACGTGGGACGCTGCGAGACTTAGGTGCTTCCGCTCTTTCGGCCGGTAGGCCAGAGGGCAAGATAAACGGGAGCCATCAGAGGCACAAGAAATCGTCGGTTCCTTCTGGGGATTTATCTCACGACTTTTGCCCATCGGGTTGTCTGGAAGGGGTACTGGAGGTGTGCTGTCGCTGTCGCAGGGTTCGCCTTTGTCCTTTTAATAGTATTGGCCCTTTACGAATGGTGGCATCGGTACAGACATTTACCACCTCTGATGGCTGCTGTATCAATGCGGCTGGTTGACTTTTTCCAGTTTGCCAATTTACCATTGCCGTGGAAACGGGAATATGCGGAGCGGTTCGTTGTGACGCTCGGTAGCTGTCACCGTCTACACCTGGTTTGGAGCCAATCGACTACCGACGTGAACTTTTCCAGGAAGTCGGATACGTGTTGCTGTCAAGCCACTGGCCGAGAAGGTAGTGGGTCAATTTGAAATAGAAGGGGCTAGACAACGGTTTGACGGTATGCCAAAATAGGGGTATGCCAAGACGCTCAAGCAAGAAAAAGAATATTCGAGACATAAATGTATTGGCCGCCCACATCGTAGCGGAATCCACTGGCGAACCTACCGTAATAGCTAAAGACGCCTCAAAGAACCCCGCTGCGGTTGCCCTGGGTCGGTTAGGTGGCAAGAAGGGTGGCTTGGCACGGGCCAAGAAGTTGACGCCGGAACAGAGGAAAGAAATCGCACGGAAAGCGGCAGAAGCTAGGTGGCAGAAGACGAATCTTTAATATCTAGTTTACTCTGGCT
>JAUYJO010000129.1 GCA_030700315.1 Gallionella sp. | reverse complement strand
GTCGAAAGCGCGGCACCGGTTTGCGCGGTGAAGCTGAACGCGTCCGGGGTGGTGTCGGCTGGCGCGGCTTGGGTCGTGACATCAAACGCGCCGCTCACCCCGCCGATGGTCAGGGTCGCGGTGGTTTGCGTGCTGTAGCTGCCCGACGAAGTCTGCTGCAGCGTCACGGTGTCGCCGTTGTTTACCGTGCCCGCAGCTGCGGTGTAGCTCCCGCTGCCGATCTTGTAAGTCCCGCCGACGATAGTGATGGCCGCCGCGCTGTTGATGCCCGCCACGGTGAGGGTGTTGGAGGTCGCCACGCTGGAGAGCGCCGCGCCGGTCTGTGCGGTGAAGCTGAACGCGTCCGGGGTGGTGTCTGCCGGGTCGGCGAAATCCACGACCAAATTATTCTTGGCATAGTTGCTGACGTTCGCGGCGGTTGCCGTGGTGGTGAACGCGCCGTTCGCGAAGGTAAAGGTCAGGTTACTGATGTCGTTGGCGTTGGCGTGCGCGGTGGCGTTGCCGGTCAGCGTGGCGGTAATCACCGTGTCGCTGGTGCGCACGAAATTCGCCGTCAGGCCGGCGGGGACGTTGCTGGCCATGACCCGGCTGGCGCTGACCACATCCGCCACGTAAGTGTCGTTGCTCAAGGTCAGGGTGACGCTGGTGCTGGTGCTGCCGTCGTTCGCCGCCGCTTCGGTGAAGGTGGTGGCGGAATAGGCGATGGCCACTTGTTGTGAATCAAAAGAGTCAAATAACTGTCCGCTACGCACAAGCCGAACATAGTAGCCACTGGACTTATTGCTGGCGTCGGCGCTGCCAAGGTCGAAATTGACATACCAGGCGAAGGCCGGAACAGGCGCATAGTTGGTCGAAGTCCAGTACCAACCCGGTACCGTATTCGGAAAGGCCGTGGGGTCGATAGCCGGAGAGGATACGTCAATCTTCACCAGAGATTCCAGTTCGTTCTTGTTGGGCAGGCGCCAGTCGTTGCGGCCCTTGTAGTTCGCGCCGTTGGCGCTGACCGCCACGCCCAGCGCCTGGACCCAGGTGTGGGTGGTGGCTGCGGTGTCCGCGCAGGTCGTATTATTGCTCTGCCCCCAGGAGCATTTGTCCCACATCAGGCCGGTCACCGTGTCAGTGACGGTGCCGTCGCCGTTATCGGTGAAAGCGGCTTGCGCGGGCAGCGCGAGAAAAAGCGTGAACAACGCCAGCAACCAGGATGGACGGATCATGTCGGACCTCTATGTGATGAAGATAAAAAGGGATTAAGGGGATCGTGCGTCGGGCGCCAGATCAAAATCATGGCGCGGCGTTTGAAACCGGTCTTGAAGGTACCGGTCTGGGCGACCAGGATATGGGTGATGGCGGCGCGCTTGAGTTTCTGGCGCACCTGCGCCAGGCGGTAGGCGGGGTATTCGAGACAATCGCCCAGACCGGGGCGGCGCGTCGGCGCCATGCCGGGTTGGCGGAACAGCGGGGTGGCCTGCTCCCCCGCCGCCAGCCAGTTTTTGCCTACCTGCATCAGGACGCAGGCAGCGGGATAGCGCTGGGTAAAGGCGCGGTATTGGCCGGCGAGGCCGGAGACCGCAGCAGGTTCCCAGGCCGGGCGTAGCGGAGCGGCCTTGTCGCCGGTGCGAGCAGCTTTGCTGCCACTCCCGGCGGGCATACCCCTTGCGGGTGCGGCCGCGATAAAACCTTTCGGGGGCAAGCCCCCTCCTACAGGAAGCGCGCCCAGGTCGGTTTCAGGCTGGTCGAATATCCGCGCCAACCACGGAAAGCGTTCCAGCGTGCGCAGCCACAGCCGGTGCGCGTGGGCATGACGCAGATGCCCCAGATAGCTGGCGATCTGTGCGCGCAGCAGGTCGCGGGCAACAGGCGGCAGGCGCAGGGCGTTGGGGCGGACGTGGCGGCGTTCGAATTCCGCCAGCCGGGCGTAAAGGCGGTGGATCACGCGGCGGCGCACCAGTTTGTAAAAGGGCCGGATCACGTAACCGAGAAAATCCACCCCTGCCGCCACGGGCTTGGGTTCGGCACGCACCTTGAGCTTGAGGCGCAGGCGTTCGGCGAGGAAGCGTTCGATCTCGCCCCGCCAGGCCAGCAATTGTGCCGGGTCGGCGTGCAGCAGGACGAAATCGTCCACATAGCGCACGTACCAGCGCGCCTTGAGGGTGTGCTTGACGAACTGGTCCAGCTCGTTGAGATAGACATTGGCGAAAAACTGGCTGGTGAGGTTGCCGATGGGCAGCCCCACGCCCGGCCCCAATGCGCCCAGGCGCTTGTGCGGCGGCACTTGTTCGAACAGCCCCGGCGAACCCTTGCGCCGCACGCCGGCGGCGGGGTCGGCTTGCAGCAGGGCGCGGCAATGCGCTTGCAGGGCGTTTGCCTCCTCCCGCTCCAGCCCCTGGCGGCGCACGGCGCGCACCAGCCGCTGCTGCAGCAGGCTGAACAGGGTGGGCCGGTGGATGCTGTTGAAGAAATTGGCGATGTCGAGCTGCAGGGCGTAAACGCCGGACGCGGCAAGTCTTGTAGGAGCGGCCACTTCGTCATGCTCAGGACAGGCTTTAGCCGCGATTGCTGGATTTGATGAGGCGACGGCAGCGATCTCTGCACGATTGTTCGCGGCTGAAGCCGCTCCTACAAAACCTTCCGCTGGGCACATAGGCGTAGGAGCAGCCACTTCGTCATGCTCAGGACAGGCTTTAGCCGCGATTGCAGTCGCAACACGCCCGCCCTCCGCTTGGCGCATGAAGGCCTGCAACCTATCCACGGCGGCATGGGTGCCTTTGCCGACGCGGTTGGCGTAGGAGTCGTGGATGAACACCGGTTCGTATATCCGCGCCAGCCGGTCCGTCAGCAGGTGGTGGACTACCCGGTCGGCGAATGGGGCGGCGTGAATTTCGCGCAATTTTGGCGAGGAAACCACAAAAGCGAGGGTGCGGGAGGGGCGCCAGGCGAACCTGGCAAGGGCGTCGCGGCTGGAAACCAGGTGATCCAGCAACCTGGCTTCGTACCGCTGGGTGTCGCGGGTGGTGCGCTTGCCCTTGCGGCAGGCCCGATAGGCACGCCACAGGGCAAAAAGGCCGAAGGGATTTTTATCGCTCAGCACAACCAGGTTCCACGTAGGTTGTGCGCCGACATTCCTTCGGCTATTCCCGCTGATTCACTCGCCGCTACGCACAAGCCGAACATAGTTGTTATTGGTCTTATTGTTGGCGTTGGTGTTGCCATTGTTGAAATTGACATTCCAGGCGTTGGCCGGATCAGGCGCTCGGGCGCGGCAATTTCCGCCACGCCCTCCAGCTTGACCGGATTATCGCCCCGGCACTTCGTACAAACAGCACCGCAGGAGCGGCCTTGGCCGCGACATAAAACCCTCGGGGGCAAGCCCCCTCCTACAATTACTGTTCGCGGCACGCCATCCATCCTCGCGGTAGGATGGCGAACTTCTTCATGCCTGCTTACATCAAGCAGGCGGCCGGGGCGCACAGTGAATTCAGACACGCGCCTCATCCTCGCCGGGTTGAGGCTTCGGGCCGTACCCGACGCCGCCACCCCCCGCTCTGTTTGCCGAGGCTGACCGTGAGTTCGGCCGCCCCGGCGAATTCGTTGAAATTGGCGAAGGCTTTAACTTCCTGCGCCAGGGTTAACAGGGTCTTCATTTCCTCGACCGCCCCGACCAATTCGTCCAACGCCACCGCCCGCGCCGCATCCTTCGCATCGTTGGCGCGCGCCACCAGGCGGCACAGGCGTTGCGCCGTTTGCCGCAACTCGGTGCCCAGCGTGTATTTGTGGTAGCGCGGAAAGCGCCGCACCGCGTGCTCCAGGTGCACCGCCAGATCGAGCGCGGCTTTCCAGATACCCGTAAAGGGCATCACCGCCACTGTAAACCCGCTTAAAAGCGGGAACAGTGGCGCGACGGGTAAATGCCGGTAATGAGCCATGATAAAAGCAATCAAAAGGGCCAAATCACTGCCCGCTACGCACAAGCCGAACATAGTAGTTATTGGCCTTATTGCCGGCGCTGGTGCTGCCAACGTTGAAATTGACACCCCAGGCGAGGGCCGGACCAGGCGCATAAGTGTCGGCGCTCCAGTACCAATTGCTCTGCGTGCTGGGGAAATAGGCGCTGTCGATGGCGGGATTCGATGCGCCGTTATGCACGATGGACAGCAGTTCGCGCCGGGTGGGCAGACGCCAGCCGGTGTTGTAGCCGCAGCGGATTGCGGTGTTGGTCGTGCCGGGGAGCGTGGTATTGGCGTAGGTCGTCCAGTTGCCTTGTCCGCTTTGCAGCGACCAGATGAGGTTGGTGACGTTGTCCCTGGTGCAGGCCCAGTCGGTGGACGGCGTCCCCGTCGCCGCGGCGGTGGTGTTGGCTGCGAGCACGCCGGTGCAGGTGCCGCTGCCAGCCGCATCGCCGTTGAAACACACCTTGGTGAAGTCGAAGCTCTTGGCGCCCGCGCCGGTTTTGGTGTATTGCCCGGCAGCAAAGGCCGGATCGCGCCCGAAACGACCGTCCTGGCGCGGGTTGGCTGCGGCATCGCCGCTGTTGCCCGCCGCGCAGGCGACCAGGTTGGCGCCGTCGTAGCAGGTGTCCTGGCCGGTGTCGTTGAGCAGGCCGGTGGGGCCTGCGGCATACACAGGAAGACTGGCGGCAAACAGTAGGGCGAGCAGGAATCGGGTCATGGTTGTGGCTCCGGGAATCGTGAAAGGGTGTGTTGCGGGTAGATTTCGCGGGCAAACCCGCTCCTGCCCGAGGGCGAAGATGTACTTGTAGGAGCGGCTTTAGCCGCGATAGGTGCGGCGCCAATCGCGGCTAAAGCCGCTCCTACGGGATGCGATGGGGGTATGGGACGTGTGCTGCGGGAGGATGCGACGGAAACAGCGCGCGCCACGAGCTTCATCGCCCGGGCGCGGAGTCGGCAAGGATTACTGGCTTGGCTTGGCTTGGCTTGGCTTGGCTTGGCTTGGCTTGGCTTGGCAAAATGATACCCATTCCCTGATTCTGTTTGGTGTTTTTATTGGGGCGCAGTTTAATCCATTCCCCTGCTCGCTTGTCAATCAAAATTTTCTCGCTCATGCCTTCAAGCGGAACCCGTCGACTTGCTGACCACCCCCGGCACTGAGCATTCACCCACGGATTACACTGCGCTCCATCCGTGCTTGCTGAACTTCGTGGCTAATCGGGTGTGCTTTTGTGAGGAGGCGCGCTTGCATATACAAATAATATTTGACTGGCATAATTGACGTATATACAATTATTAGCCTGAAAACTAAATGGGTATGGGATGAAGTCAAGCGCCGCGAGAATCTTCAGAAGCATGGTTTCGACTTCACCGATGCAAACGAAGTGCTGGATTCGCGCTACCGGATGGACGTTCATGTGGTGCGCGGCGGCGAAGCCCGGATTCAGTCGTTTTCCTATGCGCTGGGCTTGCTGGCGGTGTTGGCGGTAGTTCATACCGAGCGTGGCGGTGCGACGCGCGTTATCAGCTTCCGTCCTGCAAGCAATAAAGAACGCGAGGTGTACGATGTCTGGCTCGAAAACGAATACGATGAGCCGTAAAGAGGTGCTGGCGGCGGTACGCGCTATTCCGCCGGAAAATGATTTTGTCTGGGACGGCAAGAACGAAGATGACCGCCCCGCCTCGCAGGAAGAGCTGAATTCTGCGCTGGAATCGTATCGCGCCAAGCGTGGTCGCCCGGCTGGTTCAGGAACGAAAGAGCAAGTGGCAATCCGCTTGGATCGCGATGTGCTGGCCGCCTTCCGAGCCTCGGGCGCGGGCTGGCAAACACGCATGAATGCGGCATTGCGCGATTGGCTCAAGACGCACTCTCCCGTGTGATGCGCATTGCCAAGGAGCGGCTTTAGCCGCGACGCCTTTGAATTCGCGGCTAAAGCCGCTCCTACAGCAACCTCCCCGAGCCGCGCCATTTTTTATAAATGGTATTTTGGTAATTTCACGCTCCCTAACTACTCAGGTCGATGCAATGCATTCAAACAATAGTCACAACGCCAGTCCCTTCCCCCTGGAAGGGGGAAGGAGAAAAGCGGCAGCACCTGAGTAGTTACCAAATCAGAATGGACCTGCTCGCCCGAATCCCGACCTGGAAAATGCCGCAATGATGGACTGGAGCCGGCTGCGCTGTTCCGGGCTGAGATGCGTACAGCCCAATACGGCCGCAGTCATTTTTTCGAGATCCGGCAAGGCGTGAGTTACCTGCTTCCGCCCTTCCATCGCATCTTTCATCGCCTGGAGCTTGAGCGTGCGCCTGGCCGTCTGGAATGCTTCTGGCGATGGGATTTCAAGAGCGGATTCCAGTTGCAGCAGCAGTGGGTCGGGCGCTTCGCCGCTATTCGCCGGGTTGCCGCTGCCGGACTTGTAACGCGCTTGCAGTACCTGCTCCCAGCGGGTTGGCAAGACGGGCAGGGTGTTCCAGCGTGCTTCGATACCGGCGAGCGGGGTGGCGGATTCCAGCGCTTCGCATAGTGCCAGCTTGGCTAGCAGAGCATCGCAGGTGTGCTGCCAGGATCGCTGGGCGCTGCCTGCCATATACTGTTGGGCTTGCTCGCGTGCCGCCCGATACCTGGACTCCAATCTGGCCGCCTGATTTCTGGGCGCTTCGCCGGCATTGCGCCATTCCGTGTCAACGCTTGCGAGGGCGCGCTTGATCTCGGCGGACGGGGTGTCTTGATGGAGCGCTTCAAGCCGCGCGATCAAAGCTTCCCGCGCCACAAGGTTGGCTTTGAATCCGGCGTCGCGGGCATTGATTGCCGCTTCGCGCTGGTCCATGAGGGCATCGGTTGTCGCCTTGAATTCCGCCCACAATTTATTCTCGACCTTGCGCGGGAGCGGTTGCGATCTGGCATGGCTTTGCCATTGCGTCTGCAACTCGCGCAGCTTGGCCATCATGTCGCGGCCTTGCACGTCCTGGCTGAGCGCCCTGGCGCGAACAATCAATTGCTCACGCTCCACTTGCGCGCTGGCCTGCGCTTCCTTCAAGGGGGCTTCCAGCCGGGCAACGCCGCTCTTCATGCGCTCCAGCAAGGCGGGTTGCGCCTTGTGCGGCACGGTATGTTCAACCGGCCCGAGCTTGCGCCATTCGGTTTGAAAATGGGCCAGCGCCCGATTGGCTTCCTTCCAGTCTGGTGCGTTCTGGTCATCGGCAGTCATGTTCAACGCACCCATTGCACCCAGGACATCCAGGGCATCCAGCAGATTCTTTCGTGCCGCCAGATTTTTCTGCCGCGCCTCTTTCAATTGGGCCAGGTGCGCCGCCACCGGAAGGTAGGCGGTTTTCAATGCCGCATCGAAACGCTGCCAGAGGGGCTTACTGGTGGCTCCGCCCAATCGATCCAGCTCTTTCCAGCGCACACGCAATTGCTCGATGCTGCTCTCAAGTTGCTTGCTCGCCAATTTGAGCGGGGGCGATCCTTCCGGCACGACCGTCGATGCGGCGAGTGCCTCGGCTTCCACAACGAGATCGTCACGCGCCCGTCCACCACCCCATTGCTGCCAGCCTTTGAGGCGCGAAAATTCGGACTGCAAAGCGCTGATGCGCGCCTGCAACACGGTGCTGCTGCCGTCTTTCCCGGAAGCTGTTTGCAGAATCGCCAACTGCTTCCCGGCCTCGTCCAGATGGCCGCCGGCAAGCGCGGCCTCTGCCGCATCTGCAGCCGCATTCAAGGCTTGAATGTTTGTCTGCCGCGCCGCCTTGTCCTTTGCGCTGGCGAGGAGACTGCTTTGCTTTTGCAGTTTTTTGCGCGCTTCATTATCGAGGTAAAAACACGCGTCGAAGCGGGCATTCAGCGCGTTTTCGATGCGCGGGTCGGTTGTCGGTGGCAACCCTTTCCAGCGCTCGATAGCCGCTGCTTTAATGTCTGCCGGTGGCTGACTGGATTGCTCATCGTGCGACACTACAGGCTGCGGTGCCTGGCATGCCTGCAACTCGCCGAGAATCGCCAGCCGGGCTTCGATCAGCGCCGAATCCTGCAACGCCGACTGGATTGCCGCGCCGAGGGCTGCAATAACGTCATCTTTAGACACGGGTGTAGAGATAGTTGCAGGCATCGCCGCCAGCGTGGATCGAGCCTTTTCGTTGGCTGTGGCAAGCTGGATGGCAAGTTCCTGCAGGCCGAAACTATCTACAGCCACACCGGCGAAAGCCAACCTCATTTTCTCCAGCGCCTGATTTGCAGTGTCTGCCCAGCGGCTGGCGTCGCGCTTGCGTTCACCGCGCTCACGCGCACGCTCCATCAGATCTGCCTGCAATTTGGTGAACCGGGATTTATCTTCGTCTTCAATGAGAGTAGATGCCAGAAGCTCCCATGCCTGATTGAGTTCGACCAAGCGGTTTGCCGGAATGACCGGCGCCTCAAGAAGCGCGGCGGCGGCCTGGATCAACTCGGCGGCGCTGGCGCGTGTTTCGCGCTGTTTGACCAGTGTTTCATAGCGCTGTTTGGCAAGGCTATGGACGCGCCGGTCGCGCTTGCGGAACTCGCGCTCGGCGATTCTCAATCCCTCTTCGCTGGCCAGCGCCTGCACGGCAGCGAACTTGTGCTCAATGGACAACGCATCCATGGCCAGCGCCAACAACTCCGTATCATTGCCGATGGCCGCCTTTAGCCTGTCTTCCCATGCGGCTTCGGCAGTTATTTCGCGCGGTGTGTCCGGGGGCGCTTCGGCTGGAGCCTGGCTTGTATTGGGGCTTTTCTTGATAAATTTGCTGAACATGTTTTTACGATACCCTGGCTTTGTGGATCACACCTTGTGAATTTGTTGAGATACTCTACCTGATTGCATCACCGATACTAGGATCATATTCATTGCTCGCGCAACAGCACCGATACCTGGCGAAAGACTGTTATCGGCAATGTTCGATATCTTAGCTGAAAATATATCCGGCCAGATAACAGTTCTTGGCAACAGAACACACTCATCTGGCGGAAACCTTCTCAGTCCGGGGTGTCTGGGCGGATCAGTCCGGGCGAAACAATCTGGGCGGAACAGGGTTGATGCAGGGCTATAGTTCGTGCAATATGCCGCAGTGAATTTTTGATGCCGCCCGGCTCAGGTCGGTGCCCCATTACCACACAAGGTGTAACTATGCTGGTCAATTGCCCCGACTGCGGAAAAGAAATAAGCAGGAACACAAAAATATGCCCGCACTGCAAGTGCGACATAGCCGCATCCAGAAAACCGGAAACTCGACCGTGCCGGAGTTGCAAAACGCCGCTGGTTATCAAGGATCACCTGTCGACCGAGTATAAGTCGAAGCCGTGGATCATCAATCGCAGCTCCGTGACCGCCGCGCTGAAATACACGCCCTGCCCGAAGTGCGGCGAGCCCAGACCAATACTGCCGGACTCTGTCGCTTCACCGATGATGAGATGGATGAAAGTATTCGCCGTTCCCATGCTGCTGGCGATTGCCGGAATCGCCTGGTTTGTCTACCGGCATTACGCCGGACGCTAACGCGGGAATATAGTTAATCATCGGGGTTTCGGCCTGGCTGGAGACCGGTTTATCTTGAGCCTGTCGAAGGGTCAGAATGGCGAATTTTTCTAAACCGGACAAACAAAAACCCAAAAGGGGGCGATTTTCGTAGGTCGGATGAGCGCAGCGTTATCCGACATGGAGGTGTCGGAAGGCGCTGCGCTTTTCCGACCTACCGACGGCACAACTCTTGTCACGTTTTGATATGATTCAACCTGTAAGTGACTATTTGTGTTCAACGCCTGACAAACCGCATCTCATGCGGAGCCAGCCGAAGGCGTCCTATTTACTCGGCAAGTTTTTGCAGAATGGCATCAACCTCGCGCTTGCCCATCCCCCTCAGCATTACAATCTTCTCCAATTGCTGTTCACGCGGGCTGGTATTCCCAGCTTCCCAACTGTAAATCGTTTGCGCTGATACACCAAGAAGCGCTCCGATTGCCTGAGCGGTCAACCCGAGTCGCTGCCTGAGTGTTTTAAACCCGTTGACAGTAAACCGCGCTTTTCTTGCCACATCGGGTTTGACCTCGGCAGCAGTGCTCCGGGATGCCGTCTTTTCGAGGCGCGACAGTTGTTGCTCCAGCGATGCTGTGCGCCGTTTCAACGCGACGATTTCTGTCCGGTATTGCGCCGACGATTTCTTCAGCTTCTCTGTTTCGCTGCGCACTTCTTTGCGCGCCAGCCGTGTAATTTCGTCCTTGAGTACGGATGCGATGTTTGCCAAAGTGTGTCTCCTTTTGTCTGATTATTCAATCCAGATTGTCACTTTATAACGACACAATGCCCGAGTGCAAGCCTATTTAAATTTTGCATGGTTTGAGATTTCTGGCATGGATTCGTTTTAATCTCGAATTGTGCAACTACTCGGGCCGAAATCATCTGCTCGAAAAATAGTCGCAATGCCAGCCCCTTCCCTTCGGCAAATGGGCAGGAAAACGCTGCCACACCTGAGCTGTTACTCCGGCTAATTCAATATCACAGCGCCAGTGAGCGCTGCTCCAATTCCTCCCAGCGTTGCATCGCCGTAGCTATTGCCGCCTCGACTTCCTCGCTGCGCGCTTGCAGTTGCTTGGCGCGCTTCGGGTCGCTGCGGAAGATGCTGCCGTCGGCGAAATGCGCGGCAATGTCGATCTGCTCGCGTTCCAATGCCTCGATGCGCCTGGGCAATTCCTCCATTTCGCGTGCCTCCTTGTAGCTGAGTTTGCTTTTAACGCCCGCTTCCTTTTCGAGATGTGGTGAGGAGGATGTTTTTGATCCACCGCTTCTACCCCCGCCCTCCCCAGGCAAGGGGGAGGGCGTTTTATTTGCAGCACCCGTTGCTGCGGGCAAGCTGGCCGCCTGGAATTTTTTCACGCGCACCCAGTCCTCGTAGCCGCCGGCGTATTCGATCAGTTTGCCATCGCCCTCAAACGCGATCACCTGCGTCACCACATTGTCGAGAAACGCGCGGTCGTGGCTGACCAGAAATAGCGTGCCGTCATAGTTCGCCAGCAATTCTTCGAGCAGCTCCAGCGTCTCGATGTCGAGGTCGTTGGTCGGCTCATCGAGAACCAGCACGTTGGAGGGTTGGGTGAACAGCCGCGCCAGCAGCAGGCGGTTGCGCTCGCCGCCCGAGCAGCTTTTGACCGGTGAACGGGCGCGCTCCGGCGCAAACAGGAAATCGCCGAGATAGCTGATGACATGTTTCTTCTGCCCGCCAATTTCGACAAAATCCGAGCCCTGGCTGATGGTGTCGGCGAGCGTCGCTTCGTCATCAAGTTGCTCGCGTAACTGGTCGAAATACGCCACCGAAATCTTGGTACCGAGCTTGACCTGCCCGCTGTCCGGCGGCAATTCGCCGAGGATGATCTTGAGCAGCGTGCTCTTGCCCGCGCCGTTCGGGCCGAGCAGGCCGATCTTGTCACCGCGCTGGATGCGGCAGGAAAAGTTGTCGATAATTTTGCGCGCGCCATACGACTTGCTGACATTGACCAGCTCGGCGACCAGCTTGCCGGAACGCTCGCCGGCATCCACGCTCATCTCGACCTTGCCCAGCTTCTCGCGGCGCGCCGCACGGTCGCGGCGCAATTGTTCCAGGCGCAGCACGCGGCCTTCGTTGCGCGTGCGGCGTGCCTTGACCCCCTGGCGTATCCACACCTCTTCCTGTGCCAGCACCTTGTCGAATTTGGCATTCACCACCGCCTCATCCGCCAACATGCGTTCCTTGAGTACCTGATAGGCGGAAAAATTGCCGGGAAAACTCGCCAGCTTGCCGCGATCCAGCTCGATGATGCGCGTCGTGACGTTATCCAGAAAACGCCGGTCATGCGTGACGAACAATACCGCACCGACAAAATTATTCAGCAACCCTTCCAGCCATTCGATGGAAGCGAAGTCCAGATGGTTGGTCGGCTCGTCTAGAATCAGCACGTCCGGCTCGGCCACCAGCGCCTGCGCCAGAGCCACGCGCTTGCGCTGCCCGCCGGACAATTCGCCGACACGTTTGTCGGCATCCAGATCCAGCCGCGCGATCGTGGTCTCGATGCGCGCCTGGATCGACCAGCCGTCCTGCGCTTCAAGCTGGGTCTGCAAGTGCTGCATTTTTTCCAGCAGCGTGTCCACGTCCGCATCCGGCTCGGACAATTGCTGCGAGACATGGTGGTAATCGCTGAGCAGCGCATGCAAATCGCCCAGCCCCTGCGCCACGGCGTCAAACACCGTGTCATCGGCATTCAGCACCGGCTCCTGGCTGACGTAGCAGATGCGCGCGGTCGGGGCGCGCCACACCAGCCCGTCATCGAGCCTTGTATCAACGGGACTGGCCTGGGCAGCGAGCACGCGCATCATGCTCGACTTGCCACCGCCGTTGCGCCCGATCAGGCCGACGCGCTCGCCCTCGTCAAGTTGAAAATCGGTGTGATCGAGCAGCGCGACGTGCCCGAATGCGAGGCAGGCCTTGTCTAATGTGATGATTGGCATAAGTGATATATGATTGGTTGAGTCGTGCAGATTGGCAAACGGGTGCGATAATACCAGCACTGCGGTTTTGATTGCGGCGCATTTCCGTTAGAATGCGTGCCGCTGTCCTCGTAGTTAAATGGATATAACCGGCCCCTCCTAAGGGTCAATTAGTGGTTCGATTCCACTCGAGGACGCCACACACCAGCCGCCTGTCCGCCCGGATTGAGTGTGCCACCCGGACTGAATGCCGCGCCTGGATTGAATGGGAGCCTGCCGCGATAGATATTTTCTCCAAACGGCTGACATGCATCGCCGCCCTGTTCATCGCACTGGCCAGTATCGAGACCGGAATTCTGGTCAATATATTCTGGTCAATACGAAGCAACGATAACGCCGCTAATTTCGCACCTCAACCTGAAATGAAGGGAGTCATCATGAAAAAAACATCGACGCTCGGCCTTATACTGTTCTTGGGCATATTCTGGGGCACATTCTCCGCCGCCTATGCCGCGCCGGGCGAATGGTGGGAAGTAACCGGCAAGATGGAGATGCCCGGCATGCCGTTCGCCATGCCGGCGACGACCACTAAAATCTGCATCGCCAAGGGTGCCGCCAATGACCCACAGCAGACGACGCAGGACAAGGATTGCAAGATGACCGACGTCAAAATCTCCGGCAACAAGACTTCGTATAAAGTGCGCTGCGTCCATGACGGCGAGGTGATGAATGGCACTGGCGACATCACCAGCACAGCAGACAGCTATAACGGCACGATGCATCTCTCCGGAAAATCGGGCGGCGAAACGGTGAACATGACCACCACTTACCGCGGCAAGCGCGTCGGCCCAGCCTGCGACTCGTCGCAACCCAGCCCGGAGATGGCGGCAGCACAGAAACAGATCGCCCAATCCTGCGAGACCACCGGGCGCAGCAGCCGGGATCTGATCAACATGGCCGACATGTTCCTCGCCAAGGAGTCCATGTGCCCGGGCAAATCCAAGGTTGTCTGCGATGCGGTGCGCAAGGACGCAGGCAAAGATGCGGAGGTGTACAGCACGCTGGCCATGCGCGAGCAGCACCTCCCACCCGGCGGCACTTCGATCGCCAAGGCATGCGGGCTGGACATGGCCGCCACCACAAAATCCATCTGCAAGACGCTCAACGGCAAGAACTACCGCACGCTGACGCCGCACTGCCCGGCGGAAGCCAAGGCCTACCGTGCGACGGCGCGCAAGAAGGAATGCGATGGGCGCAGCTTTACCGCACGTGAAGACCTGTCCCGCTGCCTCAGCGGTGCCGACAGCAAAGAGGAAAGCGGCGGCGATGAAGGCCGAGGCAAACCCTCCGGCAAACCGGCATCCGGCGCCAACAACCCGGCCGATACGGTGATCGACGGCGCAAAGAAGCTGAAAGGCCTGCTCGGTTTCTAGCCCATGCGCCTGCTGCTCGGGCTGCTGCTGTCATGTCACGCACTGCTGGCGCTGGGGCAGCCCGACCCTTTCCCCGAAATCGCCAGCGCCTACCGCGTCGAAGTGGACGGCAGGCCGGTATGGGAGCGGCAGGCAAATCGCCGCCTGCCGCCTGCCAGCCTGACCAAGCTGATGACCGCGCTGCTGGTACTGGACGACTATCATCCGCAAGCGGAAGTCGCCATCAACCGTAGCGCAGCCGGCGAGACCGGCAGCCGTCTGGGGTTGCGCAACGGCGATCGTTTTCATGTCGAGGACCTGCTCGCCGCCGCACTGATCCACTCCGCCAACGATGCCTGCCGCGCGCTGGCGGAACACATCGCGGGCAGCGAAGCGCATTTCGTGCAGCGCATGAACCGGCGCGCCCGCGAACTCGGCATGCGCGACACCCGTTTCACCAACGCCTGCGGACACGATGCACCCGGCCACTATTCGAGTGCGCGCGACCTCGCGCTACTTGCGAACGAATCACTCAAGCATCCCGCACTGCTCGAATTGACCTCCAAACAACAAGAAAAAATCTCCGCGCTGAATGCGCCGCGCGATTATCGCTTCGCCAACAAAAACGCGCTGATCGGCCGTTACCGTGGCGCGCTCGGCCTCAAGACCGGCTACACGCCCAAGGCGGGCAAATGCCTGATCGCTTACGCCGAACGCGGCTCAACCAAAGTGCTGCTGGTGATGCTGCATGGCTGCGACCGCTGGTGGGATACGGTGGACATCCTCGATCTGGCTTTCGACCATGCGCGCGCTGCTCCCTGAATCACGGCGCGGCGCAATGGCATGGCTGGCGCTTACCGTCATCGTCAGCTATTTCAACGCGCTGCCCGGCGCGTTCCAGTTCGACGACTACAAGGTCATCGTCGACAATCCCTCGGTTCATTCCTGGGAAGCCTGGTTCGCCTGTCTCGGCCAGGGTATCCGTCCGCTGCTGAAATTCAGCTACACCTTCGACTGGACGCTGGGGCTGGGTGTGACAGGTTTCCATCTCACCAACCTGCTCATCCATCTGGCCAACGCCTGGCTGGTGTTCCGCCTGAGCGAGACGTTGATCGAACATTGCCAATTGGATGTAGGCAGGGCTTCAGCCCGACATGCCAGCCATAAACCATTGGAGGCTGTCGGGCTGAATCCCGACCTACGATACGTCAATTCCGTGCCGCTGTTCGCCGCGCTGCTGTTCGCCGTACACCCGGCGCATACAGAGGCGGTCACCTACATCTGCGGGCGCTCCACCTCTCTGATGACGCTGTTTTATCTGGGCGGATTGCTCGCCTACGTCACCGGGCGCGCCATGCAAAACAATGCCCAGAAAAATAATTCCGGCCAAAATAATTCCGGCCAGAATAATTCCGGCCAGAATAATTCCCGGCAGGCCAGGTTCAGGCTCTATGCGGTCACGCCGCTGCTGTTCATCCTCGCGCTGAGCGTGAAAGAAACTGCGGTGACTTTTCCGCTGGCGCTGCTGATCTGGGAGCTTTGCTTTGGGAAATTTGGCTTCAATAAACTTGGCGGCGGCGCATGGAAGGCGGCGTTCAAGGCGCAATGGCCGAGCTGGGTTGTGCTGCTGGCCGGCACGCTGCTCTTCCTGTTCAACGACAACTACCTGTCGCAAATGGAACGCAGCGCGGAATTCAACACTCTGCAGGGCAACATCGCCACACAACTCGCCGCCTTCGCCTACCTGTTGCGGCAATGGGCGTTACCGCTGTGGCTGAACATCGATCCCGATTTGCCGCTGCTGCGCGACCTGTCGGGAAGCCTGCTGCCGACGTTGTTCTTTTTGGCGGTCTTCGCACTGATGCTGGCCTGCTGGCGCAGACGCCCGTGGCTAGGTTTCGCGCTGGCCTGGGCGATCATCCAGTTGCTGCCGCTGCACCTGTTCCTGCCGAGACTGGACATCGCCAACGACCGCCAGCTCCACCTCGCCTGCTGGCCGCTGTTCCTCGCCCTCGCCGCCGAACTGGCGCTGCTGCTCAACACAAAAACATTCAGGATTGTTTGTACCGCGTTGCTGCTCGCGCTCGCCAGCCTGACGCTGCTGCGCAATCAGGTGTACGTTGACGAGGTCGCGTTATGGGAAGACACGGCGCGCAAATCGCCGCACAAGGCGCGGGCACACAACAATCTCGGCCATGCCTACAAACTCGCGGGGCGCAGCGAAGAAGCGCGCCGCGAATTCGCCCTCGCACTACGGCTCGACCCCGTACACATCAAGGCACGCTACAACCTTGAGGAAACACCGTAATGGCGGATGAATCCTCCGTCATGTCTCTATATTTGTATTCGTGAATTTCGTCGAAGCAATCGTGATGCCAAAGATGGTTATCGGTGGCTCAAATGATTGCGTTCAGTTTCCCAGCCCTTGATGGCAAGTCCGACCATACGCGGAATCAGGTAACGCCCAGCTTCATAATACGAAACCATGCGCCGTGTAATGCCCAGCGCAACAGCGGCATCGGACAGCGACAGCCGATTACGCGCACGCCAGGCGGCAAACTCGTGAATGGAGGTGGCCTCTCCAGCCTGTTCACGCGCCATGCGCCAAAGGGTACCTTTGGTCCGCCCTGCCACTTACGCAAAAGGGTTTCTTACGATCATGCCGTCAATCTTTAAACCGTCCTGCATATCTTCAGACAACAGCTTTTTTGCGCCGGATGAAATCGCAGATGCGCAAATATTCGCATCGTAAAACGAAAGCTGATAACGCTTTGCGATTTGCACGGCTTTTTCGTGCGACTCTAGTGTGAGCGGGGCAACATCGCATGCCGCTTTGACTGCCAGCAGCAGCGCATCGATCTCCTCCCAACTCATTTTGAGTTTACGCAGACAAACAGAGGTCACTTCGTTCAGCACTTGCACACTGATGATTCCCCCCTTGTTTAGCAAAGCCTCAGCACGATCCGCCTTGGATGAATCGCCGGATAGCAAATACAAAATCACATTGCTATCAAAAAAAACGGAGTCCACTTGGATCAACTCCGCTCGTTGGCTTCGAGACGATCAAAGTGAAAATCGGCGGGTAGTCGTCCGCGAAACTGATGCAATCGCGCAAGCAACTCCCTCACTTCTTTGTTCTTGGAAACCTCAAAAGTCCTGGAATCGACGACATGCAAAGAAATCTCCTCCCCCTCCTTCAAGTCTAGCGCCTGCACCAGAACTGCGGGCAATCTGACCGCCAGCGAGTTTCCCCATTTTGCAACTTGCATGATGATCTCCTTATGGATATACGTGCAAGAAAAGTATATCACAACACAAGGCGAACCGGAATTGCTTCAAAGTGATCGGCGAATACAGAAAGAGATTCGGATCAATCGAGTATGAGCCCATTGATTCCGCAGAGGCTTCACCAAAAACAATTTGACTCCGGCACCTTTGGTCTTCTTAATGCAAGCCCCCGTAAACTAATGCGAGGCCCCTTTAACTCGTGCCCAGCACAGGGTGTCCAAGCTATGCAAGCGCCGCTGGATTTTCCCATACAATATGTATACACTTAACCGTAGGCACAAAATAGGAGCGCGCTCATGAAAACAGCTAAAGTATTCAAACAGGGTAATAGCCAAGCAGTACGGCTACCCAAGGAATTCCGCTTTCAGGATGAAGAGATTTTCATCCGCAAGCAGGGCGACACCGTCATGCTAATTCCCAAAAAGGCAGCGCGCTGGCAACACCTGAAAAATTGCATCGGAAAATTCAAGGGCGATGTCGAACGTACACCGGAAGCCGTGTTCGAGGAACGGGACTGGCCGCAATGAACTACATGCTGGACACCAACACCTGTATTTATCTCATGACTGACCGCCATCCAGAGCGCCGGTCACGCATCCTTGCCAGACTGGATGCGCTCGCACCGGACGAAAATCTTGTTCTCTCCAGCATCGTGACATTTGAACTCAGCTATGGCGCGCAAAAAGGGCGTTGGCGCAAGGCTAACCTCGCCCTGCTCGAAGAATTCCTGCTCGATTTTATCATCGCCCCCTTTGATGAAAAAGCCGCCCATACCGGCGGAACAATCCGCACGGAACTGGAAAAGAAAGGCCGTCCTATCGGCCCCATGGACACCCTCATTGCCGCCCATGCCGTCAGCTTCGGCATACCGCTGGTTACACATAACCTTGGCGAATTCACCAGAGTGCATGGACTAAAGGTAGAAAACTGGGCGGGAGAATAACCGCGATAGTGCCATGCAAGTTGGACATACCCACGGCGATTGATATTTCATTTTGTTGGGCACAGGGTGCCTGACTACCGCTCAAAACAATTCGAACACGACCCCTTTATTCCGTTTTGGTCCTTTGCGAATACCCACTGCGGTCTCCGGTTGTGGTTACTATTGGCCCCTTTGATTTGTGGTTGGAGCGCAATGAGAATGGACAGTGCGGGTGTGATATGCCAGACTCTGCCGCCATACTTTAATGACCTAATGGAGGCAACATGTACGCCTACAAGGAAATCATCACCATCAACGACCCAAGCACCCTGAAACTTGCACGACCACTCCCATTGGCTAAAGGGCAACAGGTAGAGGTGCTGATTCTCGCCACCGGCAAGGATCAGGAACTGGAAAATATCCGCGATGCCATCACCGCCCGAGGTATGACTGAATCCGATGTATCTGAGGCCGTTTCCTGGGCACGCGCATCATCCTGATGCGGGTTATATCGACACTAACGCAATCGTTTCCGCCCTACTGTTTCGCGGTGCCGCAACATGGCTGGTAGAGCACTGGCAGAGCGGTGAAGTAACGCCCATGGTGAGCCGTGAAACAGCCCGCGAATTATTGCGTGTTCTGGCTTATCCAAAATTCGGCTTGCCCCCCGCCCAAGTGGATGCTGTTGCCGCGCGCTATTTGCGCCATGCGGTGCGGGTGGAATGCGCAGGGGAAGATAACGGCCTGCCACTTTGCCGCGATCCCAATGATCAGATGTTCATCCGATTGGCAGGGGCGGGCCGATATCCATCACAGAACAGACAGCTGATGTGGGTGTATTGAAATCGAAACCAACCGATGCTGCGACAATGAATATGGATGCCAGCATCATCGTCACACCGACTATCGAAAAAATCACATTCAACTCGGGATAAACCCTGAAGCGACCATAGTCTGCCTTCCAGTCGTTATGCATAACATGCTGATAGATATGTTGCTCCCGCTTCTGCACTTCCTTATTGAGATCGTTAATTGCCGCATAAATACGATGTGCATATGTCCAGTACATGCGCTGAATTACCCAGGAAAATGCGAGGATAACGATAATTAACATACCCGCGATTTCCCCTGTAATCGCTCGTTTCTCAGCCGACCAAACATAGCCAACGCAAGAAGCAATGAATGCACCGTACACACCCCACACCGGCGTAGTGATGCGCCACAACTCATCCCGATACCACATCAGCCTTGCCCAGTAATGAGCAAGGTCAGCCCTGTGCGCGTCGTGCCCGGCCTGAACCGGCTCATTTATTTCGCTCATCACGGCACCTTGTCTATCGTGTCGCAAGCCCCCGTCGGCTGGACATTGCCCAGCGTATCCTTCACATACACGCACACCGTCTTGGTTTCGTTGGTGGCAGTGGCAAAGGTAAAGGTGGTCGGCTTGGTGCTACTCCACCCCGCCGCCCCGGACGCTGGTGCGCTGGCAGATTCGGACACGAACCAGGCAGCCAGATCGGCATCCGGCGGGGTGGTGAGGCCGTCCAGCGAGAGATCGGTGGTGTTGGTGGTCGCTGCGCCAGCATTGATCGCCAAGCCGGTAGGCGCGGCAGGCGGCGCAGTATCAATCCCATTCACCGTCACCGTAATGTCCTTAACCCCTCCCCTGCCGTCCGAAATCCGCAACGTGCCGCTGTCGCTGACGCTCTGGTTAGCGCTCGGCGTATAGGTCACGTTGTCACCCGCGACAACAAAAGCACCCTTGGCTCCCTGCGCCTGCACGGTAGCCGTGAGCGCGTCGCCATCGACATCCGCCGCCGCAGAAAGCACCTTCCAGTCAAAGGTCTTGGCGGTGTTGTCGATGTTGGTGCCGTAGGTGAAGTTGTTGGCCGTCGGTGCCGTATTCGTCGTCACCGCCACGCTCTGCACCGCCGCCTGCACATTATTCGCCGCGTCCTTGGCGACGAAGTAAATCTTGTAGGCCGTCAAGGCGGCCAGCCCGCTTATGTTCCGGGTGGCGGCGACGTTGGCGGTCATGGCGAAGGATGTGCCAGCCTGCACCGCCGCTACCGTCGGAGCCGCCGCTGCGGCTGCTTGCACCAGGTAGTAGCCGGTGCCGTTCTCGTTGATGGTGGCGGACAGCATGGTCGCGGTATGGGTGGTGCCGGAGACGCTCGGGCCTGCGGTGGTGGGTGCGGTCACGTCCGGTGCTGCCGTGGTTGTCACCGCCACGCTCTGCGCCGCCGTCTGGACGTTGTTCGCCGCATCCTTGGCGACGAAATAAATTTTGTACGCCGTCGAAGCCGTCAGCCCGCCGATCGCCGGGGTGGCGGCGACGTTGGCGGTCATCGCAAAAGCCGTACCGCTTGTCTGCACTGTGGCAACGCTGGGTGCCGCCGCCGCTGCCGCTTGCACCAGATAGTAGCCGGTGCCGTTTTCGTCGAGGGTGGCCGATAGTGTGGTGGCGATATGTGTGGTGCCGGAGACGCTCGGGCCTGCGGTGGTGGTCGGGGCGGTCACATCCGGTGCTGCCGTGGTTGTCGCCGCAACGCTCTGCAACGCCGCCTGCAGGTTGTCCGCCTCATCCTTGGCGACGAAATAAATGTTGTAGGCCGTTGCGGCGGCCAATCCCGTGATGGTGAACGAGGTTGCCGCATACGCCGACATGGCTAATGAAGAACCCGCCAGCATCGTCACATGACTTGGCGCAGCGGCTGCAGCGGGCTGCGCCAGGTAATAACCAACGCCATTTTCGTCGATAGCCACCAGCAGGGTTATGGAAGAGCTCGTCGTTTCGGTCACCAACAGTCCCACGCTGGTCTGCGGCGGAGTCGTGTCCTCGGACGGAGTCGTGTCCTGCGGCGGAGGCGTATCCTCGGGCGGAGGCGTATCCTCGGGCGGAGGAGTCGTTGGCGGTAACGTGTAATTCCATTTCCAGTTAAAGAAGCCTATAATCACGATCACCAATAGTGGTGGAGATGATCTATGGCAAGGCTGGCAGGTGGGCATGAGTTTTTAGAAGCGGCTGTCACACAAGCGGCTAACGCAAAGACAATCAGCGAGC
>JAUYJO010000117.1 GCA_030700315.1 Gallionella sp. | reverse complement strand
GCAGGCTGGCGGCGGTTTCACTCATGACATTTTCTCGCCTTCCGTCTCAGGATTTGGCTTGGTGTCCGCTGCAACATCCGGCTTGGATCCACCGCCAGGCTTGGCTTCGGGCTCGGGCTCGGGCTTCAACTTGCTTGTTGTCTCTGGCTTGGGTTGAAACGGCGAGAGTGCCTGGCGGGCGATTGCTATGATCGTTTTTCTATCCTCATCACTCAACTTGTCGGCAGTATCGAATCTCGCTCGCACCTCGGCCGGAATCTCTGTCGCCGCCTCGCGCACGGCGAGCTCGGCATCGCTCATCCGGTCCAGTGACACGCTGTCAAAAAGTTCGGCGGTCAATGCCAGCAGCACGGCGATTTGCGCGGCAACGGACACCGGCGTGAATTCCGGCTGCTTGAGACAGGCGCGGATGCGCCGCCCGTGTTCGATGATCTTGCGGGTATCTTCATCCAGCCGTGCGCCGAACCGGGAAAAGGTTTCGAGTTCCTCGAACTGGGCGTAGGCGAGCTTGAGGTCGCCCGCCACGGCACGGTAAGCCGCGCGCTGCGCCTTGCCGCCGACGCGCGAAACGGATTTGCCGACATCGACTGCGGGCAGTACGCCCAGTTCGAACAACGACGGCGACAGGTAGATCTGTCCATCCGTGATGGAAATCAAATTGGTTGGAATGTAGGCGGAAATATCCTGCGCCTCGGTTTCGATGATCGGCAGCGCGGTCAACGATCCACCGCCGAGTTCCTCGCGCAAGTGCGTGGCGCGCTCCAGCAACCGCGAGTGGATGTAAAAGATGTCGCCGGGAAACGCCTCCCGTCCCGGCGGACGACGCAGCAGCAAGGACAGTTCGCGATAGGCGCGCGCATGGTGCGTCAGGTCATCGTAAATGATCAGCACGTCGCGGCCCTGTTCCATGAAATATTCGGCGATGCTGGTCGCCGCGTAAGGCGCGATGTAGGCCAAGCCGGGCGGATCGTTGCCTTCGGTGACGACCACGATGGTGTAATCCATCGCGCCGTTTTCGCGCAGCGCGGCGATCACCTTGGCCACGCCGGACGCGCGCTGGCCGATGGCGCAATAGACACACAGCACATTCTGGTCGCGCTGGTTGAGTATCGTGTCGAGCGCGATCGCGGTCTTGCCGGTCTGCCGGTCGCCAAGGATCAGTTCGCGCTGGCCGCGCCCGACCGGGATGAGTGCATCGATGACCTTGATGCCGGTTTGCAATGGCACGGTGACGGGTGCGCGATCCATGATGGAAGCGGCGGGACGCTCGACCGGCAAACGCGCGCCGGACGCCAGCGGGCCCATGCCGTCCAGCGGACGCCCCATCGGATTGATGATGCGCCCGATCAACCCGTCGCCCACCGGCACGTCCATCACGTGCCCCCGGCGTTCGACTTCGTCGCCCGCATGCAACTGCCAGTAGTCGCCCAGCAGAACGGCGCCGATTTCGTCTTCATCGACGTTGAATGCGATGCCATACACATCGCCGGGAAACCTCAGTACCTCCTCAAAACCCACGCCGGGGAGGCCGGATACTTTTGCAATACCCGTGGCGATGCTGGTGATCGTGCCCACTTCGCGCGGCTGCAATTGCGGCGTGTAGGCTTCCCGCGCCTGGCTTATTCCCGCAAAGGCACTGTCGAAAACATTCTGCAGGCTGTCGGGTTCCATGTTCATTGGCCTTTGGATGCAGGCTTGGTGTCAGGCAACGCTTTGGCTTGGGGTTGGTCTGCGGGCCTGGTTTCAGCTTTGACAGGTTCAGGATTCTCTTTGCGCATTTCGTGCTCTGCCTGTTTCCAGTCCTCCGCTGCATGGCCGGTCTTGCTGCCATGTTCCTCGTAGAGTTCGTAGGCCCGTTTGCCTATCTGCTGCGTCGAGGCTGGCGATTTCTTAAGCTGCGCTTCAACCTGTTCCTTCTCTTTCAGCAATTCGGCTACGCCTTTTTCCAGCGATACCAGATAGTCCGCGATGCTCCACGCCACTTTTTGTCCATTTGAGGTGAGTTCAATGCCACTGATCAGTTCCGGCGTGGTCTCGAAACGGATGTTGATTTCAGCCGAGAAGGTCTGGTTGAGCGTCTGCTGTATCGCTGCGCGCTGCGCCTCGGGCAGGTCAAAGGCGCTGCGCACCAGCGCGGGTTCCGCTGCTGTCTTGAGCGACTCGCCGATGCTTTTTTTCGCCGGCTCGTCCATCTCGCGCAAGCGGCGGGCGAACACATCGGCCAGGCGTTCTTCGAGACTCGTCGTGGCCAGATCGGTCAGTGCCTTGCGCGTGATGGCGAATACTTCCTGCCGGGTCCGGCGTCTGAGGGCCTGATTTAAATTATGTGCATCGTTTCTCAGTGTTTCCCGTCGCTTGGCACTTAAGGTATCAGCATCCTTCCTCGCTGCACTGAGCAGCCGCTGGCGCTCGACTTTCGCTTCATCCGTCGCCTTGCTCATCATCGCGCTGCGCTGCTGCTCGAACTCCTTGTTCTTGTGCTGGAACTCGTTGCGCTCCTTCTGTGCTTCGGCTTTTTTCGTGTCGGCGTCTGCCAGTTCATTGGCGATCCGTTTCTCACGCGCGTCGATGGCGTTGAGTATCGGCCGGTAAAGAAAATGCTTTAACAACCACACCAGAATGAGGAAGTTGACGACTTGCGCGAGAACGGTAAACCAGTCGATCAGCATATGTGGGCCTCTATAAAATCACATTCCATCCCAACTGCGGCGTTGCGAAAAAAATTTCTTGCTGGCATATCAATACATATGCGGCGCGGCGAAGTGGGGTAAGCAGGCAAGCCGCGCAGCGGATGCTCGCAAATTTTTCCCGCGCCTTGCATTTGGGCGAACTCTGAATTTCTAGAGGCCCCCATAATTACTTTCCGGCGGCCTGCGCGATGACGTGGTTCCAGAACGGGTTGGCGAAAATAAGAATCATCGAGAGCACGAAGCAGTAGATGGCGGTGGATTCGATCATCGCCAGACCGACGAAAAGCGTCCGGGTGATGGTGGCGGAGGCATCGGGCTGCTGGGCCAGCGAGGTCAGCGCCGTTGCAACCGCACGCCCTTCGCCAAGCGAAGGCCCGACCACTCCGATGGCGATGGTCAGGCCGGCAGTGACAATTGATGCCACCGCGATAATAGTCATGCTGTCCATAAAATCTCCTTTGCTTGTGGTTATTGATGTCTCATTGTTTTGCTTCGGGCTGTGCTTCGGGTTTTGCTTCGGGCTTTGGTTTTGGCTTGCGCACGCGGGTGGCGGCCGCGATATAAACGGTGGCCAGGATACTGAAAATGTAGGCCTGCACCATGCCGGTCAGCAGCCCGAGCGCGCTCATCGCGATCGGAAAGATG
>JAUYJO010000116.1 GCA_030700315.1 Gallionella sp. | reverse complement strand
ATTGACGCCGCGCTCCAAAACCTTACAATCCCCATAAGCACCGCTCTCCACAGGTTCAGTCCAACGAGGTTTATCCGCCGCCGGCAGGTTGGCGCGTTGAATAGGCTTGGGAGGGGCGGCGGATAAACGCTATTCGTTAGAACTCATGCTCACTGACAACCAGCTCAACGATGCGAACGCCTACGGTGAATGGCTGCGTCTTGCTGTACACGAAAAGAGCTTGCCTGCAAACAACCGTGTGCGTGCGGCGGGTTCCTGTTTGGGCATTGCACAAGATCATCATCACGCGATCATCGTGCTCCTTGACGCCAGGCTTTATGCGTCTTGTTTTGCGCTTCTGCGAGTTGCTTTTGAGGCATATGTTCGCGGTGAGTGGCTTGCCTTGTGTGCGACAGACACTCAAGTTCGAAAATTCTGGAAGGGATGGGAGCCACCAAGGATTGACGAGCTGCTGGACGCACTAGCGCAAAAGGACGCGTTCCAAGAGGGACGACTTTCTTTGATCAAGAAGCGTAATTGGAAGGCGCTTTGCGGATATACCCATACCGGCGGCATCCACGTTCAGCGTTGGAACACGTCTGACGGAATCCAAGCAAATTACTCTGTAGCAGAGCTCCTTGAGGTACTTCGATTTGCCGACATCATTGCTACACTTACTGTGCTCGGCGTTCTCTCCTTGGCAGATGATGCCGAGACCTCGGAGAAGTTGTTGGAGCGCTTCAAGGCGAGGATGGAAGCATGAGTTCTAACCCTGTGCGCCGCCGAGTAGCGCAGGCTGGTCAGGGGATTTCGGCGAGGACTGTTTGAGCGCGTAGCGCGAGTTCCGCAGCCGCCTGACCAGACGAGCAACGCAGGAAACCCCGCAGGGGCGGTAAGCCGGGGGCGACTTCTTTGGGTTACCTTTCTTTGCAAGACAAGAAAGGTAACTTGCCGCCGGGCAACCCCCGGCGAAGTTGTTTTTGATTACACCCCGCACGGCGATTGTAAAAATCGCTACCGGCTAATTTGCAACGGTGCAGTTACGCCCGGCTAGTTTTGCGGCGTACAGGCGCTTGTCGGCGAGTTGCAGCAATATTTCGGTATTCGGCAAGATCGGTTTTTTGCTTGCCAGCCCGATGCTGACGGTAACATTGAATTCCCGCCCTCCCGCGCAAAAAGCGGCGGTTTCGGCCACGTTCCGGCGCAGTCTCTCCGCATACTGGAATGCCTGTTCCGCCGGAGTGTCGGGGCAAATCACCAGGAATTCCTCACCCCCAAAACGGCATACCACATCCTGCTTGCGCACGGTGCGGTGCAAGGCCTCAGATACTCGTTTCAACGCATCGTCACCTGTCTTGTGGCCATGAGTGTCGTTGATTTTCTTGAAGTGATCGATGTCCACCAGCATGCACGACAGCGGGCTTCCGCTGCGTTCCGCTCCAGCCCATTGCCGTTCCAGATGCTCGTTGGCAAAACGGCGGTTGGGCAGGCCGGTGAGCACATCGGTGAGCGCCATTTGTTGCAGCCGCTCGTTCGAGGCCGCCAGTTCGGCGGAAAATTTACGCAGCTCCTGGCGATCGAACTCCAGCTCCTCCTGCAACTGCACCACGCGCTGCCCGGCGCCCAGCCTCGCCCCCAGCACCTTGATATTGATCGGCTTGGTCATGTAATCGTTTGCGCCGGCCTTGAACGCTTCCACCAGCCTGTCTGTCCCTTCCTGCGCGGTCATGATGAACACGTAAATGTTGCGCCATACGGGGTTTAGCCTGAGCGCCTTGCAGAATTCGATGCCATCCATTTTGGGCATAACCCAGTCGGTGATAATGAGCTGCGGCTTAAATTTTTCAACCATGCTTAACGCATCCATCCCATTTCCGGCCGAGGCCACCGTATGCCCGGCCTGTTCCAGCAGCGTTTTCATCAGCATCAAGGTGGCGCGGTCATCGTCCGCCAGCAAAATACGCAGGTTGTACGACTTGTCGGTGCTTTTTGGCAATTCTCCGATGTCGCGTATATCCGGTGCCATCGGCACAGCTTCCAGCAGTTTCGAAAAAGGGGGGACTTCAACCGAACGGATGCCGAACAGCTTGCTCCACTCTTGCCATTCCTTTATGGATTTATCGCCAATCGCGGTGAGCATGTCAGACTCCACGCCCAGCCGGGTGGCTATCAGAATCAATTTGGGCACCATTTTGCGCCGTTGCGGATCCTGGGTCAGACATACTTTGGACAAGTAATCGGCGACATGCTGCACATGCAGCATGCGCCAGTTCCGGCTACCTTCAGCCACATTGGATTGCGCGGGATTTTCATGGTACAGAGCGACTTCCTGAAATACCTGCGGCATGCCCCAGTCTGCCAGCATCGCCTGTGTCATCTGGTTATGGTCAATCCCGAACTCGGCACGTTCAAAATCGGCCAATGGGGCGTCTGCCTGCGCAGCAGATTTTTTTAGTACCGACGCGTATTCCTCCGGGCAGGCAGTCGCCAGTGCAAGCGAGCCGATCTGCCCCAGCAGGCCAAGGATGAATACCTCTTCGGGCGAGCCGACACCGCTGTTCAGAACCAGATTTTGCGCGGTAATTGCCGCCAGCAGCGACCGGGACCAGAAGCCTTGATAGTCGAAGTCACGGCATGGCCCGTTATGGCTGTTTTCCACCAGCGACAGCCCCAACACCAGTTGCCGTACCGTGTTCAAACCGAGCACGGTAACTGCATCCGCTACGGAAGCTACGGGGCGCGTCTGGTATGCCACCAGCGCATTGGCAACCTTGATGATGCGGCCGGATAACGCGGGATCGGCCTTGATCGCGTGCGCAATCTCCTGGTTTGTCACGTCATCTTTTTGGGTTAGCTGAACCACCCGCAAAGCCACGCCTTTGGGAGAGGGTAATTGACCTTTCGCCTTGAGCGCTTCGAATTTAGAACGGACGGCCATCTTTAAATCCCCTATCTGTTATGCGGGCATCGTAACACAAGCAATGTTGTGCCGATATGAAGCCGCCTCTGTCGCGGTGGGGCTGCCAGCCGGATAGGATATTCGGTGACAATATCCATGTCGTGCTGGTCATGCGTATCAAAACCAGCCAGCAAGGGCGGAAAAGCCTGTCCTGAGATTCGAAGTGACGGGGGGCGAAACCGAGCGAACGAATCGCTGCGCGAGTTTCACGTTAAGGTAAAATGCGCGTCTGGTAAAAGGAGCATCATGACGGCACGTTTGCGCGAAATACCTTATAACTACACCTCGCTTTCCGATCGCGAGATCGTCGTGCGCATACTCGGCAGCGAAGCGTGGGGCATCATCGAGACGCTGCGCGAGGAGCGCCGCACCGGGCGTTCCGCGCAAATGCTCTACGAGGTACTGGGCGACATCTGGGTGCTGATGCGTAACCCGTATTTGCAGGATGATCTGCTCGCCAACCGCAAGCGCCGCGAGGCGCTGATCGGCGCGTTGCATCACCGCCTGAATGCTATCGAGGCGCGCCGCCAGCAAACCGAAGGCACGGCGGAAACCGGCGCAGGCGATGCCCATCAGGACAGCCGCAACCAGAAGGTAAAGCGCCTGCTCGAACTCGCCGCTGCGGCGATCAACCAGTTTGCCGCCGAATTCGAGCAGACCCTGCAATTGCGCAAGCGCGTAATGCACGTGCTGTCGCGTATCACGCGCCGCGACAACATCCAGTTCGACGGCCTGGCACGCGTCTCGCATGTCACCGACGCCACCGACTGGCGCGTGGAATATCCGTTTGTGGTGCTGCACCCCGACACCGAGGCGGAAGTCGCGCCGCTGGTGCGCGCCTGTATCGAACTCAAACTGACCATCATCCCGCGCGGCGGCGGCACCGGCTACACCGGCGGCGCGGTGCCGCTGGATAAATTCTCCGCGGTAATCAACACCGAGAAACTGGATGCGCTCGCTGTAGTGGAACATCTGGTGCTGCCCGGTTTGAGCGAGCCGTATGCCACGATCCGCTGCGGCGCTGGCGTGGTGACGCGGCGCGTGATGGAGGCGGCAGATAGCAACCAACTGGTATTTGCGGTCGATCCGACCTCGGCGGATGCGTCGTGCATCGGCGGCAACGTGTCGATGAACGCGGGCGGCAAGAAAGCGGTGCTGTGGGGTACCGCGCTGGACAACCTCGCCTCGTGGCGTATGGTCACGCCGGACGGTTTGTGGATGGAGGTCGAGCGCCTCAATCACAATCTTGGCAAGATACACGACACCGCCACCGCGACGTTCCGCATCAGCCGCTTCGAGGCGGACGGCCAAACTCCGCACGGCGAAGCGGAAATCCTCACTATTCCAGGCAGCGCGTTCCGCAAGGCCGGGCTGGGCAAGGATGTCACCGACAAATTCCTGTCCGGCCTGCCCGGTATTCAGAAGGAAGGCTGCGACGGCATCATTACCTCGGCGCGCTTCATCCTGCACCGCGCCCATGCGCATACCCGCACGGTATGCCTGGAATTTTTCGGCCAGGTGCGCGAGGCGGTGCCCGCCATCGTCGAGATCACCGCGTTATTCGACAAATGCAGCATCCCCCCTTCTCCCTTCTCCGCCTGCAAGGTTTTCCTGGCCGGGCTGGAGCACCTCGACGAGCGCTATCTGAAGGCGGTGGGCTACGCCACCAAAGCCAGGCGCGGCACCCGGCCGAAGATGGTGCTGCTCGCCGATGTGGTGAGCGACGACGCGGATGCGGCAGCCTCCACCGCCTCGGAGATCGTGCGCCTCGCCAATCTGCGCAGCGGCGAGGGTTTCATCGCGGTATCCGCCGAGGCGCGCAAAAAGTTCTGGCTGGACCGCGCGCGCACCGCCGCGATCGCCAAACACACCAACGCGTTCAAGGTCAACGAGGACGTGGTGATCCCGCTGCCGCGCATGGGCGATTACTGCGACGGCATCGAGCGCATCAACATCGAGCTGTCGCTGAAGAACAAGCTCAAGCTGCTCGACGCGCTGGACGAATTTTTCGCCGGCGAACTGCCGCTGCACTATCAGGACGACGAGCAGCTCGGTGACAGCGAACTGCTCGGCAATCGCGCCCAGGCGGCGCAGCAATTGCTTGCCGAGGTGCGCGCGCGCTGGCAGTGGCTGCTGGATAATCTGGATGCGCCGCTGGGCGAAGGGCTATTCATGCCGCAAGACCGGCAGGATGCAGCGACCGTATTCGACGCGGTGCAGCGCCACCTGCTGCGCGCCTCATGGAAACGCGAAATCCGCGAACCGCTGCGCCACATTTTCAGCGGCAGCATTTACCAGCCGACACTCGGGCAGTGCAACACGATCCACCAAAGCGTGCTGAAAAGCCGCGTGTTCGTCGCCTTGCACATGCACGCCGGCGACGGCAATGTGCATACCAACATCCCGGTGAACTCGGACGACTACGCAATGCTGCAACAGGCCTATGCGGCGGTGGACCGCATCATGGGTCTGGCAAAAGACTTGGGCGGGGTGATTTCCGGCGAGCACGGCATCGGCATCACCAAATTCGATTATCTCGAACCGCATGAAACTGCTCCGTTCGCCGATTACAAGCTGCGCATCGATCCGGAAGGGCGCTTCAACCGGGGCAAGTTGCTCAAGGGCGGCAACCTGGATCGCGCCTATACACCCAGCTTCAGCCTGATGGAACTGGAAAGCCTGATTCTGGAAAAAAGCGAGTTGGGCGAAATCGCCGATTCGATCAAGGCCTGCCTGCGCTGCGGCAAATGCAAACCGGTGTGCAGCACCCATGTGCCGCGCGCCAACCTGCTATATTCGCCGCGCAACAAGATCCTCGCCACCTCGCTGCTGATCGAGGCCTTCCTGTACGAGGAGCAGACGCGGCGCGGCGTGTCCATCCAGCATTTCGCCGAATTCGGCGACGTCGCCAACCACTGCACCGTCTGTCACAAATGCAAGAACCCCTGCCCCGTGGATATCGATTTCGGCGACGTGTCGGTCGCGATGCGCAATTTCCTGCGCAAACAGGGCAAGAAAAAGCTCAACGTGATAAGCGCCGCTTCGATGCTGTTCCTGAGTTCCTCCAACCCGACCTCCATCAAGCTGATGCGCAAGGTGATGATCGAGCTGGGTTACCAGGCGCAGCGCATCGGCTACCAGGCCGCCCGGCGTTTCGGCTTGGCCGCAAATCAGACCCGGCATCCGCCTGCCACCGTTGGTGGCGCGCCGCTGGTGGCGCCGCTTGCGCGGGCGCAGGTGATCCACTTCATCAACAAGCCGATGCCGGGCAACTTGCCCAATAAAACCTCGCGCGCCCTGCTCGACATCGAGGATCGCAGCATCGTGCCGATCATCCGCAACCCGCATAAGCTGAACGAAGACTCCGAGGCAGTGTTTTATTTCCCCGGCTGCGGTTCGGAGCGTCTGTTCGGCCAGATCGGTCTGGCGACGCAGGCGATGCTGTATGAGCTTGGCGCGATTACCGTGCTACCCCCCGGCTATCTGTGTTGCGGCTACCCGCAAAACACCTCCGGACAAGGCGACATAGCCAGCAAGATAACCACCGACAACCGCGTGCTCTTCCACCGCGTGGCGAACACGCTGAATTACCTCGACATCAAGACGGTGATCGTGTCGTGCGGTACCTGCATGGATCAGTTGCTGAAATACCAGTTCGAGAAAATTTTCCCCGGCTGCCGCCTGCTTGATATCCACGAATATTTGTTTGAGAAAGGTATAAAACTTGAGGGCGTGGAGGGTGCACGCTTTATGTACCACGACCCGTGCCACTCGCCGATGAAAACCTATGCGCCGCTCAAGGTGGTCAGCGAATTGATGGGGGTCAACGTGCCGCTCAATGACCGCTGCTGCGGCGAAGCCGGCAGCCTCGGCGTGTCGCTGCCACAGATTGCGACCCAGGTGCGCTTCCGCAAGGAAGAAGAAATGCGCAAAGGTGCCGCCGCGCTACGCGCCGACGGCTTTGCCGGCGAAGTCAAGATACTTACTTCCTGTCCGGCCTGCCATCAGGGGCTGTCACGCTACAACGACGATAGCGGCACCACCTCGGACTACATCGTCATCGAAATGGCACGGCACCTGCTCGGCCCGGATTGGCTGGAGAATTATGTCAACAACGCCAATCACGGCGGAATAGAACGCGTGCTACTGTAGGGGCGCGATTTATCGCGCCCTTTTTTCTGTTGCGATAATAAATCAGGGCGCGATAAATCGCGCCCCTACTTGACTGGCAAGCGCGCCTCGTGGAAAGTATCGGCTTGCCGCCAAAAATGACCATGCTGACACTTCCGCTCGAACCGACAGACGACCGCGCTAACCCCCTTTTCAAGGACGCGGCGGGTTGCACTAAATGGCTCGGGCAACTGCAACTGACCAACCTGCAACTGGCGCACAGCCTGCTGTTCACCCAGATCAGAGAGTTGAGCCGTTATCCGATGCGCGGCCTGGAGCGCATGAACACGCTTGAGCTGTTGCGGGAGACCGTCGGCTATGTGCAGGACGATTACGCCAAAAAACTCACCGCCAAACCCTTGCCGCTGAATGAAAGCGAGCTGATGGTGTTTATTTCCATCGTACAGCTCTGGCAAGCGATGGTGCTGGGCTACCAGCGTTGCCTGCAAGCCTATATTGCCGGCGACAAGCAGCTCGCAAAACACGGCGCCCTGCTGTGCCAGCGCTGCCTGCTGTACAGCGGGCTGGAGATTTTCGAGCACTTGCGCACCGGCTACGAATTCGAGGATAAGCTGTGGAACCAGGTGCATGAACTGTATGCTTTTGCCGAGGAGCAGAATTTCCATCTGACCGAGGTGAGCGACCCGCTGAACCAGAAACACCCGCGCAGCAGTTGCCGCAGCATCTATGTAAAAACCTTGCTGGCCTGCTATGCGCGCCCCGCAGAGCTGACACGTTCGCAATTGCAACTGCTGGACAACTGGCTGACGCAATGGGGCGGCACGGTGACGGTGGAATCCATCTACACCGCCAGCAAGGGGGATGCGCAGCCGCTGGCCACCGATCTTGCCAGCAAGCGCGGATTGCAGCCGGTCAGCCAAGTCACACACAGCGCCGGCATGCGCTACCTGGCGATGGTGCCTTTGAGCAAATTGCTGCGCGTGAAAACCATCCTGCTGCAGCAGGGCCAGACCCCGCGCCAGGTCAACCTGTGCGAGCATTGCAGCAGCAGCGATTGCATCGAGTTTCTCACCTTTTTGCATCAGTGCTGGTGCGAAGAGCGCAGCACCCGCCTCAGCGAGCGGCAACCGGTCGCGCACCGCGTGCAGCTTTGCTACAAACCGGAAGGCATTTACGCGCACCTGTCCGGCAAACCGTTCAAGCAGCCCAACCGCGACAGTGCCCTGAGCAGCACGGCGCGCAAGCAGATCGAGTCTTTCGGTCGGGTGCTGCAAGACGCGCACAACAAAGAGCTGCTGGAAATGGGCTATCCGCTGGAGACTTGGAAATTCGAGAACGAAAGCCTCTCGGGAGCGCGCCTGACGCGCGAGGATACCTTCGGCGGAAGGTTAAGCTACAACCAGCTGGTCGCGTTGCGCCCCAGCGACGCTGAAATCTTCATGCTGGGCACCACGGCATGGGCGAACGTCACGCGCGACGGGCAATTGCAAATCGGTGTGCGCTATCTGCCCGGCACCGCGGAAGCCGTCAGCATGCGCGCTACCGGCATCAACCAAAACGTGTCAGAAAAATACGTTCCCGCATTCCAGTTGCCTGCCGTTGCGGCGATGAACATCCCCGCCAGCCTGATCATCCCGCGCGACTGGTTCCAGCCGGAGCGCGTGGTGGAAATCCTGCATCAGAACGGCGAAAAAGAAAACTTGAAAATGGGCTTCAGCGTGGAACGTGGTCTCGATTTCGAGCGCATCAGCTTTACGCTGGCTTATTGAGGCGATAACCGCTCAGGCTGCCATGGATCATGAAACCAAAACCGGAACCAGAAAAGTGGCGGTTTTCTCCTTCCCCCTTGTATG
>JAUYJO010000115.1 GCA_030700315.1 Gallionella sp. | reverse complement strand
CTCAGTCTCCTTGATCTGATCGGGGACATCCCCCGCGATCAAGGATCGGAGATTTTTACGTCAATTGCAGCAAGATAAGTTGTGGGGCTGATAGAGAACGGTGGGGGCGGAGCACCACCGCGTAGCGGTTTAGTTCAACGTAAAGTAGGCACCCTAAAACGCGCCGTGAAAGGCACCTTCGAGGTGCATATTCCTGCATTCATCAAGCAACGTCTTGTTTTGAATAAGCGCAAAAATATGGCGCCCCCTAATGTTTCCGACAAAAACACCAGGCGGAACCTCGTGGTGCTTTATCAGATAAGCACCAAGCAGCAACAAAAACTCATGGGCAGACCTGTCTGATCGGCACAAAGAAACAGATGAATGGTTTGGTGACATAAAGAATCCCCTTTGAACAAGTTTGCTGCTGGCGGCATTTCCCGTCTGATAGGCGGGAATCAATCGTGAGGCGTGTCGTTACCACGCTACACCTCATCCCGTGCAGGATGAGTTTGCGCCAGCTCCTGTTCCGGGGTTCCGCCGGTTGCCCCGTACCGTGCATGCGGTGCGGTGTACATTGCGGCGGATGTGCAAGTGGGGCGACTGTATGGGAGTCCGTGAGGGGCTGTCAACAACAATATGCTATTTTGTTTCCCCGAGGGTTGTATTAACCAGACCGCACCCCATACGGCCAGTGCCGTTCTCTCTCATCATGGTCATGGAAGATGATCCGAGCGAAACAGTATCGATAGCTATCGCTTGAACCTCACTAATACCGGGTATAAGGGAAGCGCGGATTTATTCTGTTTCGTCGTTTCCGCCCTTCGATAGGCTCTCAAGAAGCAGCTTTTTATAGAGCTATTCGGCAGGAAAATCATGGGGGCGTAAACAACGAAACCGGCACAAGCCGGCCTCGTTGTGCATTGCCTGAAGTCTAGTGATGCTCGTGTCCTTGTGCCGCTTTTGCAGCCGGGGCTGGCATGCTGCGCAGTTTTGCAGGATCGGTTTCGCCGTTGATGTTGATGATGTTGAGCTTGCCGGTGCCTTGCTTCATGTCGTCGGCAAAATCGTACACGGCGCCCACCACCAGCAACTCGCCTTTTTTCACTTGGGCTGCCCATTCTTTGAGTGCTGCGGCAACCTGATTGTTGACGTTGGTTTTCACGCCGTCGATATTGGCGCTTCCTTTGGTGATATTGATGGTGTCCAGTTCCTTCTTGATCGGCGCCTCCAGTGTCGAGTAATCCCCGTTGGCCGCCTTGATTGCGCCGCAGGATGAATGGCCGATGAACAGCAGCAGCGAGGAACCCAGATGGTTTACGCCGTATTGCACGGAACCCTTGGAGGTGGCCAGTTGGTTGCCGATATTGCGGATCATGAACAGGTCGCCCTCGGGCGTGCTGTCGAGCATGTTGGTGTGGACGCGCGAGTCCGAGCAGGTCACCACGGTGGCGCGGGGTTTCTGGCCCTTGGACAGTTCCTGGAAAAAGGTTGTGCCCCTGGTTGTGGCATAGGCGTTCTGGTCGGCCTGAATTTCCTTGATGTAGGCTAGCGCGACGGCGGCGTCGCCGGCGTGGTGCTCGCTGCTGGCATGGGCAGTCATGGGTACAGCGAATGCGGCGGCGGCCAGCCAAGCCGCGAGATGCTTCTTGAACATATTTTCTCCCTGGAAAAGTTATATTGGAATGCGTACTGGACGCAGATAATAGTCTAACAGACCGGTATCGTTAACGCGCGACCCTCACATCAGGATGACATCGTATTGCTCCTGGCTGTAAATGGTCTCGACCTGCATGGAAATCGGCTTGGCGATGAAGTCGGAAAGTTGCGCCAGCGCCTGGGATTCTTCTTCCAGAAACAGGTCGATCACCTGCTGCGAGGCTAGGATGCGGTATTCGCGCGCGTTGAACTGGCGCGCCTCGCGCACGATTTCGCGCAGGATTTCATAGCACACGGTCTGCGCGGTCTTCACCTCGCCGCGCCCCTTGCAGGTCGGGCAGGGCTCGCACAGCACATGCGCCAGGCTCTCGCGGGTGCGCTTGCGCGTCATTTCCACCAGCCCCAGCGAGGAAAAACCGTTCACGCTGACGTGCGTATGGTCGAGCAGCAGGGCTTTTTTGAATTCATCCAGCACCGCGTCGCGATGTTCCTGCGTATCCATGTCGATGAAATCGCAGATGATGATGCCGCCGAGGTTGCGCAGGCGCAACTGCCGCGCAATCACCTGCGTGGCTTCCAGATTGGTCTTGAAGATGGTGTCGTCAAAATTGCGCAGCCCGACATAACCGCCGGTATTCACGTCGATGGTGGTCAGCGCCTCGGTCTGGTCGATGATCAGGTAGCCGCCGGACTTGAGGTCGACGCGCTTGGCCAGCGCTCGCTCGATCTCTTCTTCCACGCCGTACAGGTCGAACAGCGGGCGGGCGCCCTGATAGTGTTCGAGCCGCTCTGCCGCCGGTGGGTTATAGGCCTGCGCGAATTCCAGCATGGCCTGGTAGGTGACGCGCGAATCCACTTGGATGCGCGGTATGTCGTTGCCGACGAAATCGCGCAATACCCGCAGGCTGAGATTGAGTTCCTGATACAGCAACTGTGGCGCGCTGGCGCTTTGCACCGTGTTTTGCAGGTTGTGCCAGAGCTTGTCGAGATAGGCGATATCGGCCAGGAAATCCGGGTCGCCCGCCGTCTCGGCGACGGTGCGGATAATATAACCTCCGCTGTGTTCCGGCGGCAGCGCGGCTTGCAGCCTGGCGCGCAAAGCATCGCGTTGCGCGGCGCTTTCAATGCGTTGCGACACGCCGATATGGCTTTCCTGTGGCAGGTAAACCAGCAGGCGGCCGGCGATGCTGATCTGTGTGGACAGGCGCGCGCCCTTGCTGCCGATGGGTTCCTTGATGACCTGCACCAGCAGGGTCTGGCCTTCGAAGAGTATTTTTTCAATCGGCTTGGCGGCTTCGCCGTTGTTGCCGTTTCCCCAGATATCCGCCACATGCAGGAATGCCGAGCGCTCCAGGCCGATGTCGATAAAGGCGGATTGCATGCCCGGCAGCACGCGTTTGATCCTGCCGAGATAGACATTGCTGACGATGCCGCGGCTGCTGCTGCGCTCGATATGCAGATCCTGCACCACGCCGAGCTGCATCACCGCGACGCGGGTTTCCTGCGGGGTCACGTTGATCAGAATTTCTTCGCTTGTCACGGTGGCATTCATATTATTCTCATGGTGTCGGGTAATCAAAATGCCGCAGCAACTGCACGGTCTCGAACAGCGGCAGCCCCATCACGCCGGAGTAACTGCCGGCAATATGCTCGATAAACGCGCCGGCATGTCCCTGGATCGCATAGCCGCCAGCCTTGTCCGTGTATTCGCGGGTAAGCAGGTAGCGCTGGATGCGCGCCTCGTCCAGCGGCGCAAAGCGCACCGTGGAGGCGGAAAGCGCGGTTTCGATATGGTCGCCAAGCGCGATGGCCACCGCGCTGAGCACCTGATGTTCGCAACCGGAAAGCTGGCGCAGCATCTCGGCGGCCTGTCCGGCATTATTCGGTTTGCCGAAAATCCTGCCGTCCAGAGCGACTGCGGTATCGGCAGCCAGCACCGGGAACGACGGCAGGTTGCGCAGTTGCAGCGCAGTGTATCCCGCTTCGGCCTTGGCGCGGCAAACCCGCCTGACATAGTCCTCCGGCGCTTCGCCGGGATGGGGAGTTTCATCCACATCGATGTCGCGGCGCGGATCGGAGCGCAACAGCAGCAGCTCGAAGCCGATGCCGACCTGTTTGAGCAATTCGCGGCGGCGCGGGCTTTGCGAGGCCAGGTAAATGCGTGCTTGGATAATGGCCATGTTAGTCTTGAAAATTATAATTAAGCGCGGATTAGCCCATAGGTTTCCGCTCAAATATCCGCCGAGTATAAATTGGTTGAGCGTAAAAATGGCATGCATGATGCCGATACAGCCACCCTCCCGGCGAGCGACCATTGAGGTCTGCGGATCATGCGTACAAAAAAGATTGTAGACGAAATGCTGAACGATTGCCTGCTGTGTCTTCATGCTGGGTGCGATTCAAACTGAGATGGAATGGCAACTACTCGGGTGCGACGGGAAGTTGCTGCGCTATAATCGCCACGCGATAGGTAATTGCGGGTAGTAAATGGACAAGCAACTGCGCGGGGCCGCATTAACGTGAAATTCGCGCAGCGATTCGTTCGCCTCCTCGCCCGCTTGCGGGAGAGGATTGAGGTGAGGGAAACGGGCATGGCAAATTTCATAATCAGGATTGGCATCTTTGCCATGCCCGTTAAGTGGCATCGCCAGGCTCGAAAGCACACCAGGGAGATTGTTGATGAACAAGCAAGAAATTGAATTACTGAGCAAGGAAATAGAGATGCTGATGAATGAGCGCGAGCGCTTGCTCAGGGTGGTGGGGGCGGCGGCCGTGCTGGTGGCGAATACGGATGCCGGAACCTTGCCGGAAGGCGTGATGGATGCGGCTGAAGAGCTGTCTGAAGCGCTCAATGCCTTACCCGAAGAAACGCTGAAAGACGCGCTGGAATCGGTACACGCAGAGGTCGAATAGCGTTAAGAATGGAAAAGCGTGCAGGGCTGATCCTTACCGGCGGTGGCGCGCGGGCCGCTTATCAGGTCGGCGTGCTCAAGGCGATTGCAGAATTTTTGCCGCGCCGCGCGCGCAACCCCTTTCCGGTCATTTGCGGAACATCGGCGGGTTCGCTCAATGCTGCGGCGCTGGCGATCAATGCGCGCAATTTTCACAAGGGCGTGCGCTACCTTGACAATATCTGGAAGAATTTCCGCGCCCATCAGGTCTATCGCACCGACTTGGTCGGGGTGTTCAACAACACTGCGCTGTGGCTGGCCGGGATGGTGCTCAGCGGCTTCGGCATCAACAAGCTCAGGCAAATATCGTTGCTGGACAATTCCCCGCTGGTCGAATTTCTCGAAGAAGTGCTGGATTGCGAAAAAATCCAGGGCAACATCGACGCCGGGCTGGTGCATGCACTGAGCATCACCGCATCCGGCTATGGCTCGGGGCAGTCGGTCACGTTTTATCAGGGCGTGGACGAGATCGTTCCGTGGCATCGCGCGCGCCGTATCGGCATCCCGGCACAGATCGGCATCAGCCATTTGCTGGCTTCGTCGGCCTTGCCCTTTATTTTCCCCGCGTCCCTGATCAACCGCGAATACTTCGGTGATGGTTCGATGCGCCAGATCGCGCCCATCAGCTCCGCGCTGCATCTGGGCGCGACGCGCATCCTGGTAATCGGAGTCACCGCGAATGGCAATACCGGCCAGGCGGCGCGCGCCGATATGAAAGACTATCCGGCTCTGGCGCAGATTGCCGGACACGCGCTGAACAGCATATTTCTCGACAGCATGGAGGTTGATCTGGAGCGGGTGCAGCGCATCAACGAGCTGGTGGCCATGTTGCCGCAATCGGTATGCGTGCAAGCCGATATCAAACATGTTGACGTGCTGGTCATCTCGCCCAGCCAGCCGATCGAAAAAATTGCCGAGCGCTATGCCGCAGAATTGCCCTGGACGATACGCCTGCTGTTGCGCATGATCGGAGCGGTTCATCAAAGCGGCGCGACGCTGGTCAGCTATCTTTTGTCCGAAGGAAAATTCTGCCGCGCGCTGATCGATCTCGGTTATCAGGACGCATCGAAGCGGCGCGAGGAAATCCTGCGCTTTCTTGACGGGCAGCCGCTGGAAGTTGTCCAGCCGGGCCAGGATGACGGCATGCCGCAATGAAAAGCGACATTATTCAGGCGCGCACCTGGCGGTTGCTGAATATCCTGGCGGACGGCGAGTTCCATTCCGGCGAGGTGTTGGCGGAGCGGCTGGGCGTATCGCGCGCCAGCGTGTTCAACGCGCTGGCCGAGGTTGCGGAACAGGGTGTGGCGCTGCAACGGATACGCGGCCGCGGTTATCGTCTGGCGCGCCCGTGGCAGCGGCTGGAGCGCGAAGAAATATTGCGCTGGCTGGGCGATGCCGCCGGGCAGTTCGATATCGGCATACTGCCGCAGGCCACTTCCAGCAACACTTTGCTGATGCAACGCGCCGGGCAGGATGCCGCGAATGGGGGCGCGCCCAGCGGCAGTGTGCTGGCCGTGGAATTGCAGACCGCCGGGCGCGGGCGGATGGGGCGGGCATGGCACGCTGGCCTGGGCAGCACGCTGACGTTCTCCCTGCTGTGGCGCTTCGATTGTGGGCTGAATGCGCTGTCCGGCCTGAGCCTCGCGGTGGGCGTGGCGATTGCGCGCGCGCTGGACGGGTTGGGCGCGCAGGATGTGCGCCTGAAATGGCCGAATGATATTTTTGCCGACACAAGCGCAACAGGCAGCAAGCTGGGCGGTGTGCTGATCGAGGCGCAAGGCGATATGCTCGGGCCGAGCGCGGTGGTGATCGGTATTGGCCTGAATTGTTCTTTGCCGGATCATCTCGCCGGGCGGATCGACCAGCCCGCCGCCGCGCTGGAAGAAATATGCCGGGACATGCCCACGCGCAACCGGTTGCTGGCCGCCATACTCCAGGAATTGGCCGGGGCGCTGCGGCAATTTGCGCAAAGCGGTTTTGCCGCGTTCGGCGACGAGTGGCAGCGCTACCATATCTATCGGGATATGCCGATCCAATTGCGCATGGCCGACGGCTCGGTCGTGACCGGGGTAGCGCGCGGCGTCGGCGCAGGCGGCGAGTTACGCCTGGAAACCGCGCAAGGGATGCGCCAGTTCAATTCCGGCGAAGCGGGAGGGTTGCGGTGAAATTGCTGATCGACGCGGGCAACACGCGCATCAAATGGGCTGGGGTGGACGGAGAAGTTTGGCTGTGCAGCGGCATTCTGCCTGTCGAACAAGTCGGCGAGTTGTCGCAGCAATTCGCCGGCCTGAAGGGCATACGGCAAGTCTGGGTGAGCAATGTTGCCGGCGAAGCCGTCGCGCAGCAGATCCGCGCTGCCTGTGCCGAGCTGTCTGCACAGCCCCGTTTTATCGCCGCACGTGAAGCGCAGTGCGGCGTGCGCAACGGCTATTCCAGCCCTGCCCAACTGGGCAGCGACCGCTGGGCGGCGCTGATCGCGGCGTGGCATCTGGTCGGCGGAGCCTGTCTGGTGGTGAACAGCGGCACGGCCACCACGGTCGATGCTTTGTCGGCCCGTGGAGAATTTATCGGCGGACTGATTCTGCCCGGCGTGGAGCTGATGCAGCGCAGCCTGAGCGGCGCAACCGCCCAGTTGCAGGTAGCGCAAGCGGGAGAATATGCGCCATTCCCGCTGAATACCGCCGATGCGCTTTACAGCGGCGCGCTGCAAGCCAGTTGCGGCGCGATCGAGCGGCAACATGCGCGGCTTGGCGAGACTTGTCCTGAGCCGGGTCGAAGGGGCGGTGTGCCGGTCGTGCTGAGCGGCGGGGCGGCGGCGGCACTGCGGGATCACCTTAACGTGCCGTTGCGCATCGTGGATAATCTGGTTTTGCAAGGCGTCTGGTTAATTGCACAGGATACAAACGGGTAAATGCACAGGAAGTGAAGCCAACTGCCATCCCTGTCAATGAAACATTCCGTAGGGTTGCTTCGCGTTTTACTCCGAACCCCAACCCCCTCCCAACCTCCCCCACTTCGACAAGCTCAGGACATGCTTGTCAGGGGAGGAGCCCAGGCTCTCCCCCTGACAAGGGGGAGCTGGAGGGGGTTTAGGTTTTGGGGCTAACTGGGTTTGGGTTTGTTTTACGTTAATCACACAGGAAATGAGCGGTTGATGAAAAAATTAGTCTGGATTTTGTTGCTGGGGAACCTGATTTTTTTTGCGGCGATGCAGTGGGGCGGGCTGCTGGTTGCCGACGAGCCGGCGGCACGGATACAACCCATGCTGCATGAAGAGAAAATCAGCCTGCTGAGCGCATTGCCGCGCGAAGCAACTGTAGTGGCGGCCTCCGCGCCGAACATTTCCGCATCGACCGATGCTGTGCCTCAGCCCGCTTCGACAGCGGGCAATACCCCGGTGCTGTCTACCATCAAACCGGACGCCTCGTGTATGGAGTGGGGCGAATTTTCGGGCACCGACCTGACGCGGGCGACGGCAGCTTTGTCGGTGTTGCAGCTTGGCGATAAATTAAGCCAGCGCCAGGTTGAATACGCCATAGGTTATTGGGTATATATCCCGCCGCAGAAGGACAGGGCGGCGGTGAACCAAAAAATTGCCCAGATCAAGGCGCGCGGCATTGAAGAGTATTTTGTCGTGCCGGATGCGGGTCCCTGGCAGAATGCCATTTCGCTGGGCGTGTTCAGGACGCAAGAAGCGGCGCAACATTTTCTCGATGAGCTGCGGCGCACCAAGGATGTGCGCTCCGCGCAGATCGGCGAGCGCGCCAGCAAACTCAAGACCACCCTGTTCGTGCTGAACGGGCTGGATGCCAAGGCCGCTGCCAGCATCGCTGAAATGCAAAAGGATTTTGCCGGGAGCGAACTGAAGAATATTCCCTGCGTGAACCCTTGACGATAAACCCAAACCCAAACCCAAACCCAAACCCAAACCCAAACCAAAACCAAAACCAAAACCAAAACCCAAACCCCCTCCAGCTCCCCCTTGTCAGGGGGAGAGACTGTGCTCCTCCCCTGACAAGCATGTCCTGAGCTTGTCGAAGTGGGGGAGGTTGGGAGGGGTTCGGGCTTCGGAGTAAAACGTGTGGAGTTATCTTACGGAATGGTAACCGCCCTATGGGATTGGAGTAAAAGCCTGCCACTCTAAATTCAGGATTTGCCGAGCGCGGCGAGATATTTGTCCGCATCCAGTGCCGCCATGCAGCCGGTCGCCGCGCTGGTACAGGCCTGGCGATAGATTTGATCCTGCACGTCGCCCGCCGCGAACACGCCGGAAATGCTGGTCGCCGTGGCGTTGCCTTGCTGGCCGCCGCGCGTGCGGATGTAGCCGTTGTCCATTTCCAGTTGCCCGGCGAAGATGTCGGTGTTGGGTTTGTGGCCGATGGCGATAAACACGCCGGTCAAGGCGATGTCCTGTTTTTCGCCGCTTTGCACATTCTTGACGCGCATGCCGGTCACGCCGCTGGCGTCGCCGAGCACTTCGTCGAGCACGCTGTTCAGTTGCAGCACGATCTTGCCTTCCTTCACTTTTTCCATCAGGTGGTCGATCATGATGCGTTCGGCGCGGAAGGTATCGCGGCGATGCACCAGCGTGACGCGGCTGGCGATGTTGGCCAGGTACATGGCTTCTTCCACGGCAGTGTTGCCGCCGCCGATCACCGCCACTTCCTGGCCGCGATAGAAAAATCCGTCGCAGGTCGCGCAGCCGGATACGCCGCGCCCCATGAAGGCTTCCTCGGAAGGCAGGCCGAGGTATTGCGCCGATGCGCCGGTACAGATGATCAGCGCGTCGCAGGTATAGCTGCCCGCATCGCCGGTCAGCAGGAACGGTTTCTGTTGCAGTTTCGCGGTGTGGATGTGGTCGAAAATGATCTGCGTGTTGAAGCGCTCGGCGTGTTTCAGAAAACGCGCCATCAGATCGGGGCCTTGCACGCCGTCCGGGTCGGCCGGCCAGTTGTCCACCTCGGTGGTGGTCATCAATTGCCCGCCTTGCGCCAGCCCGGTGATCAGCACCGGGTTGAGGTTGGCGCGCGCGGCGTACACGGCGGCGGTGTATCCGGCGGGGCCGGAGCCGAGAATGATGAGGGGATGATGCTGGGCGGGTGAGTTCATGATGGCGATCCTTCGGTGAATTAGGTGAAAGCGGAATCTACCAGCAGTTGTGGCAACCTGTCGAGCATCCATCGGTTAGAATTGCGCCATGAGAGTTATTATCACCGTCATTGCGCTGCTGTCAGGGTTCCTCGTGGCACATGCCACTTATGCCGCCACGCTGCCGGGCATCCCGGAATTCATCGATGAAATGGTTGCCAAGCACCGGTTCAGCCGTAGCGAGCTGGAGAAAGTGTTTGCCCGTGCGCAGCATCGACCGGATGTGATCGAGGCGATTTCCCGTCCCGCGACTATCAAGCCGTGGCCGGAATACCGCGCGGCTTTCGTGAACAGCAAGCGCGTCAAACTCGGGCTGGAATTCTGGAGCAAGTACCAGCTAACCTTGCGCCGTGCCGAGCAGAAATATGGTGTGCCCCAGGGCATCATCGTCGCGATAATCGGCGTGGAGACCCTCTACGGGCGGAATGCGGGAAGTTTTCTGGTGCTGGATGCGCTGACCACGCTGGCGTTCGGTTACCCGCGCCGCGCCCCGTTTTTTCGCGGCGAACTGGAAAATTATCTGCTGCTGGCGCGCGACCAGCAATTTGACTTGCTTGCGATACGCGGTTCGTATGCTGGCGCGATGGGTATCCCGCAATTCATGCCGAGCAGTTATCGCAACTATGCGGTGGATTTCAACGGCAACCGCAGCGTCGATTTGCTGCGTGAAGAAATTGATGCGATAGGCAGCGTAGCACACTATTTGCAGGGCTATGGCTGGACCAGGGATGGGCCGGTAGCGGCGCGCGCGCAGATCCGTGGCGGGCTTGTCGACGGCACTGGCAAGACGCCGCGCAGCCTGGCCGAATGGACGGCTGCGGGAGTCGTTACCGGCGCGGATTTCGCGCCGGATACCCACGGGGCACAAGAACCTCTGCGAGGTAAATATGCGCGCCTGCTGGATTTCACGCTGCAGGAGGGCAAAGAATTCTGGCTGGCGTTCAATAATTTTGAGGTCATCACGCGCTATAACAACAGCGACTTCTATGCGATGTCGGTGTTCCAACTGGCCGAAGAATTGAAGGCGGCGCGCAAGTCTGGGAAGTGACTCGTCTTGCGACATTAACCCAGATAGTTCATTAGCTCTTGAGGCATTGCAAAATCAATGGGTTGTAGGTCGGGTTTTAACCCGACATGTCGGGCTGAAGCCCGACCTACGTCCAAATGGATTATCTGGGATTAACCCCCCCAATCTCCCCTTGTGCGGGCATCCTCTGCGCAGATTGCCTGCTTGACCCGTTTCAGGAGGAGCCACGTGGGCTGCACCCCCTGACAAATCTGTTCTGTCGAAGGACTAACTGCTTCCACGGGGGTTGGTTTTAGTTCGCCGAAGCGACGCGCCGCGCGCCGCTGAATCGGCTGCGCCAGTATTGTTCGCGCATATTCACGACACTGATTGTTTTGCCGTTGCTGGGGGCGTGCACGAAACGCTCCTCGCCGACATAGATGCCAACATGCGAAAACGGCTGTTGGCGCGTGTTGAAAAACACCAGGTCGCCGGGGTGTAGCTGGCCGGCGTCCAGCGGCTTTCCCGCGCGGCTCATCTCTACGCTGGTGCGTGGCAGCTTTATTCCCAGCGCGTTCAGGTAGACATGCTGCACAAAGCTGCTGCAATCGAAACCGTCGTCGATCGAGTTGCCGCCGTAACGATAGGGCGTGTCGGCGAGACTCAGCGCATAAAATGCGACCTCATGCATGTGCCCGGCCTTTATCTGCACGGTGTTTGTATCCCTGGCGTGAGCTTGTTGCGGGACGCGGGCGGGCGTGGCGCAGGCGCCGAGCAGCAGGACGAGCAAGGTAAGGCAGAGGCGTTGCATGGTGTAAAATTTACGGCAAATTTGCATGGTTTGCAAAGAAATGTGGTTCGCAACTATTCAGATGCGGCTGTTTTCTCCTTTTTTCTTGCATGAGGAAGGCTGGGATGAGGGAGAAGCGTAGCCCGGCGCGCAGCGTGTTGATCTGGGCGGAAGAGATCGAGTGGCGTTGAAGTAGCAGTCAATTATTGAGTTCAGGCAACTACTCAGGTCAAAGTAGTATGCTCGAAAATAGCCACAACACCAGCCCCTTCCCCCTGGAAGGGTGAAGGAGAAAAGCGGCAGTACCTGAGTAGTTGCGAGTTCAGTAAAAAGGAAACAGATCGAATGCTTATGCCGGCTTCAAAATATATAGCTACATCACGCGGATTAACCATGGGTTGCCCGTCAGGTGCAGGCCGGGCTGCAGCCCGACATACTGAATGGTTCGCGTCATCGAGCCAGCGGAGGGCAGCATGAAACTGTCCGAGCATCCGCTCTGGCTGGTGGGTTTTCGCCCGTTTTTTATCTTGGCGTGTTTGTCCGGGTTGAGCCTGCCGATCCTGTGGGCGCTGATTTTTTCTGGTGCAGTTACGGCGCCAGTGATCACCTTCTCTGTCGTGCAATGGCATGCGCACGAGATGTTCTTCGGCTTCGGCTGGGCGGTGCTCGGCGGCTTCCTGCTGACCTCGACCAAGAACTGGGTGAAGGTGCGCGGCTATCACGGTTATGCGTTGATGTTCCTGGTTGTCGCGTGGCTGTTCGAGCGCGTTGGCATGTGGTATCAGGGTGCCTGGCCACCCTTTCTTTTCCTGATTTCCAACAACCTGTTCATCGGGGCGATCGTCGCGATGTTGGTTTGGACACTGATCCGCAATCGCAAGAACGACTTTTATCCCGACAATTATTTCTTCCTGCTGATCCTGCCGGTTTTCATGGTGGCGAAAAACCTGGCGCTCAGCGCCGACTACGCGCAGATCGGCTGGAGCATGACGCTGGGGCTGTTCCGCATGGCGTTTCTGGTGATGCTGGAACGCACGCTGACGCAGTTCATGAAGGGCGTGTTCAATGTGACCATTCTGCAAAACCCTGCGCTCGATAAAGCCATCAAGCTGCTCGGGCTGCTGCTGGTGTTTGAAAGCCTGATGCCGGGGCAACTGGCAGGCGGAATTGCGCTGCTGCTGGCACTGCTGCTGGCCGGGCGCTTCGTTTTCTGGAGGCCACAACTGGCGCTGCGGCGGCTCGACATCGGCATCATGTACCTGGGCTATTTCGCCATCGTCGCGCAACTGCTGGTCGAGTTTCTCGGTCACATTGTTCACATCGAATGGGTCGGCAGCGTATCGATCCATCTGTTTGCCTTCGGTGCGATGGGGCTGGTCATTCCCGCGATGATCGTCAGAATATCGAAAGGGCACACCGGCAGGAAGGCGGCCTTCGATGCGCCCGACAAGCTGGCGCTGTGGATCATGATGCTGGCTTTCGTGCTCCGCATCGTCGCGCCGCAGATTTACCCAGCCGGTTACACGCACTGGATTTACCTCGCGGCGTTTTGCTGGTTCGCCAGTTTTGCGCTACTTGCCTGGCGCTATATTCCCTTTCTCATGCAGCCGCGTATCGACGGCAAGGAACATTGACAGCCCTGTGTTTTTTTCAGTGCGATGGCGGGGTGATGAAGCGCAAGGGCGCGCCCTGGGGGCAGTGGATTTATTGGCCAAGCCTCTTGCTTCAATGTGACAACAGAAGTTGCAAAATATTTTTCTTTGCGCAAAAAGCGACGTATATTTGAACCGTCGAACGAATAGCGTTTATCCGCCGCCCCTCCCAAGCCTATTCAACGCGCCAACCTGCCGGCGGCGGATAAACCTCGTTGGACTGAACCTGTGGAGAGCGGTGCTTATGGGGATTGTAAGGTTTTGGAGCGCGGCGTCAAT
>JAUYJO010000125.1 GCA_030700315.1 Gallionella sp. | reverse complement strand
TCAAAGTGGCTTTTTAAAATATTCGGGGCATCTGGACCCTTTGATGCGAGGCCGGATTGAGGAGATATTTGCATAGCCGTTGTGAGTCCCACCGGGCTCGTCCAACAAACGGTTCAGATCGTGGCTCGCTTCGCGATCACGATCTAACCTTAATCGTTAGGGTGGAAATAAAACAGGGCGGAAATCCCGCCCTGTTAATGCCGCTTCATCGAAGAACCCTCAAGCGATTTCGTTGAGCAACTGACCCGTCGCCTGTCCTTGAGTGTTTACCACTGGCTTTGGTGGCGGGCTCTGCTGAGCCTGCTGCTCCCGCTGAGCCTGCACCATTTGACGCCGTTCTTCGGCCTTTACCGTTTGAGCGGACTGATCGGCGGTCCTTTTTGCGTCGGATGCCACTCTGGTTTCATTGGGTTGTTGCACAGGCTGGTATGCGTTGCCAGCCGAGCTTACTGCATCGATAGCCATGATCCACCTCCTCTGGTTGAGTTAATACATCAAGCTGTTACATTGATTACTGTGCCGACGGTTTCGCCTTGGGTGTTTACCGAGGGCTGGGGTGCTGTTTTAACCGGTGTGGGCGCGGCGGTTTGCGCTACGGTCTGTGCTACTGCGGTAATCTGCGCAGCCTGGGCAACTGTCCTGACAACTTCTGGACCGATCTGGTTGGATGCCTGGGCGCTGCGCACTCCACGATCCGCCTGCACGGCAACATTTTGAGCCTGATCCGCCTCGATTTTTATGGTGAGTGCATTTTGCTGCGCACGACCCGCTTCGCTTTGCGCCGCACTCGCTTGTGATTGCAGGGCGCGCGCATCCTGCGCGGCGCGTTCGGCAAACTGCCTCGCCTGCTCCAACTGCAAAGCCTTCCACGCCGACTGCGTGATTGATTGTGTGCCCGATGTTGAGGTGACACTCATGATACCGCCCTCCTGCAGACTGCTCCTTCGGCGAATAATATACGCCTTAACCCTATAGGAATTCAAGAACTTTTTGGCGTTGGATATTTTGGATTTTGCGATCCTTGCCCGGTGATGATGCGGCCATTTTGAGTGGCTAGGCCGGATTATCTAGGCATTTCGGCATATTGCTTATGCGCTGGCTAAGGAGTAGGGTGCATTCGGGGTCGCAATTTGTGTTCCCGTTGAATCATCCGCATCACTCACTCCAAGGAGATTTGCATGAAAAAAATGATCGCACTGGCTTGTTTGGGTTTTTCGATTACGCTTTCCGCGTCGGCTTTTGCCGCCGCGCAACAGGAAAAAATGAAGGGTTGCAGCAAGGAGGCGGCAGGCATGAAGGGCGATGAACGCAAGGCATTCATGAAAAAATGCCTGTCCAAGGACTATGTGTTGAAGTCTGGCACGGCAACTCCGGCGACGCCTGCCACGCCAGCAGCCGCGTCTATGCAGCAGGATAAAATGAAGGCATGCAATGTTGAAGCCAAAACCAAGGAGCTGAAGGGTGATGACCGCAAGAAATTCATGAGCGCCTGCCTCAAGGGTTAAACACCATCCAATGCTTCGTGGAACGCGCCGCAAGGCGCGTTTTTCATTCGGGGCGGGAAATAGATGCGGTGTATAATCCGCCATTTTGTGCGGCTGTGCCGTGCTTTATTTTGTGAAGATTGCATGATCAGAAAACTCCTCAAGCGCGTATTCCGCAAGTCAGCAAAAGTCAGGTCGTCAGGGAATGCGCAGGTGATCCCATTTGAGTTACATGGCGTGGCGCGCGGACAGATCAGTTACGGTGCGCAGAAAGTCACGGACGGCCTGCAGGCGGCGGGCTATCAGGCCTACGTGGTGGGCGGTGCGGTGCGCGATTTGCTGCTGAAGTGTACTCCCAAGGATTTTGATGTGGCGACCAATGCCACGCCGGAGGAGGTGCGCCGCGTGTTCCGCCGCTCGCGCATCATCGGGCGGCGCTTCCAGATAGTGCATGTGATGTTCGGCGAGGAGGTGGTCGAAGTATCCACTTTCCGCAGCATGATCGAGGCTGAGGACGCGCAGACCGACGAGCATGGCCGCCTGCTGCGCGACAATCAGTTCGGCGACCAGGAGCAGGATGCGGCGCGCCGCGATTTCACCGCCAACGCGCTATTTTACGATCCGGCGACCCAGGAAATTCATGACTATCACCACGGTTGCGCCGACACCAGCAAGCATTTGCTGCGCATGATCGGTGACCCCGCCACGCGCTACCGCGAAGATCCGGTGCGCATGCTGCGCGCGGTGCGCCTGTCCGCCAAGCTGGGTATGCAGATCGAGGCCGCTACCGCTGCGCCGATTGCCAAAATGAAAGACCTGCTCGACAACGTGCCGCAGGCGCGTCTGCTCGACGAGGTGCTGAAAATGCTGCTGTCTGGCCACTCCGTGGAATGTATCCAGCAGTTGCGCAAGATGAATCTGCATCATGGTTTGCTGCCTTTGCTGGACGTGATCCTGGAACAGCCGATGGGGGAAAAATTCATCACCTTGGCGTTGCGCAATACCGATGAGCGTATCGGACAGGGTAAGACGGTTTCCCCTGCATTCCTGTTTGCCGCGCTGTTGTGGCACGAGGTGCTGGCGGCGTGGAATCTGCGCGTGCAGCAGGGCGAGCGCCCGGTGGGCGCGATGCACGAAGCGATGGACGAGGTATTGGCGCGGCAGAAGGCGCAACTCGCCATCCCGCACCGCCACGATGCTGTGATGAAGGAAATCTGGCTGTTGCAACAACGCTTCGAGCAGCGTGCCGGACAACGTCCGTTTCGCCTGCTGGAGCAGCCGCGTTTTCGCGCCGCATTCGATTTTCTGCTGCTGCGCTGCGCCAGCGGCGAGGCGGGCGACGAGCTCGGGCTGTGGTGGGACGAATTCCAGGATGCCAGCGCCGAACGCCGCGCGGAAATGCTGCAACCGGAGCGTGCAGGAGATAAAAAACGCCGCCGTCGCAAGCCGCGCAAAAAAACGGAAGCGCCTGCCGCGGACGAGCCGGCGGACTAACGGCATGGCGGGCAGCTACCCAGGATAATGAAACCCGCCATGCCCGGAACACTCGTTACGTTCCCCTCACCTCTATCCTCCGGGTAATGTGGATGGCTATACCGGGCACATTGTTTCTTACCTGCTCACAGCGAGTGAGTCTTTAAACCGGGCGTTTTGCCGCAGCGCCAAGCAGTAGGGCGCTAAACACGGCTCGAAAATATGCGGTACGGCCCCGGAAAAAATCAACGTAAAAAACCAGGAAAAAAAGCTGCATGGCGAACGCATTTCGGGTAAATTGCACGCCCGCTTATGTCGACGGAGCTTCTCTGGGGAAGTCCTGCCAAATCAAATTTAAAATTCCGGGAGGAAGAGTTTATGACGCAATACAGCAAACGCATGGTGATCGCTCATTGGCTGACCCTGGCATTATTGATTGTCGCCTGGTTTTTGGGGGATGCCGTAAACGAAGCGCGGCATGAGGGTCATGCAACGCTTGTTGGCTATGCGGCGCACGGGCTGGTGGGCGGGGCGGTGCTGCTGTTGACTCTGGCGCGGTTATATTTCTGCCGCAAGGACGGTACGCCGCCACCGGTGGGGCAGTCCCTGATGGATAAAGTGGCCAAGGGCATTCATCACGGGCTCTATGCCGTGCTGCTGCTGTTGCCGATAAGCGGCGTCATGCAGGTCGTGACCAGCAAAGTATGCGACGCGCTGAGGGCATGGGATGCCGCCTTGCTTCCCGCAAAATTTGACGGCGTGCCTGCCCATGAGGTGCATGAAATATTGGTGACGGTGTTGATTGTGCTGGCTGTGGTGCATGTGCTGGGCGCGATCAAGCACCAGTTCATCATGAAAGATGGTTTGATGGAGCGGATGTCGCTGCGCAAAAAAGATTGATTGAAACCCTCCCTATGTTTTTTGGATTTTTAAAAATTGGTGGTCTGCAACAGCCAGCCTACCCCGGCCAATGCGCCGAAAAAAATCGCTACATGCGCCCAGGACCAGAACAAATAGCGGCGCGATAATTTTTCTGGCGCGAGGTTGCTGATCAGGAATAGTTTGCTGTCGCGCGGCTGGCCGATGAGGTGGATGTCCGGCTGCGCGTGGACTTCGCGCTTTATTTTCGCCACCTCGCGCTTGGCGGCCTGGCGCGCCAGCATCCATTCGTTCATGTCCAGTTTGCCGTCGTTGTTCAGGTCGAAGCGCGCGCGCAGCGCGGGCTTGTCCCGCTTCCATTCGGCGAGCAGGGCATTGAGTTCCGCGCGGCTGTCGAATTCCACCGCGCCGCTGCGCGTGCGGAACTCGCCGATGACGTAAAGGTAGTCGCTGGTGATGAGCTTCCACTCGGTGTAGCGGTAATCGCCTTCATGCCATTGGTCGCGGTGCTGGGTGATGATTTCGGCGTGTTCCGGATCGACCACGCAGTCGCCGGTGTTATCACGCAACACGAATGAATCGCTGCTCTCGCCGCTGTCCACGGTTTTCCACTCGTCATCCGAGTTGCGTTGCTCGGTTTTGTAGCGATACCACAAGCAGGGCAGTTGGCGGAGTTTGCTGATGAGTGGTGTGTCACAGAACGGCACGCCGCGCCCGGTGAGCTCGACATAACCTTGCGCGGCAGAAGCGACCTTGGAGGTCGGCGTGTCGCGCACCATGCGCAATCGGTGCAGCGCCGAGAGCCAGGCGAATAAGCTGATGAGCGCCATTGCGGACAGGCAGCCCAGCCAGCCTTCGCGTGATTCCAATTGAGCGCCGGCGAACAGCAGCAACAACTGCGCGCCGGATGTGACCAGTTGCGCATATTCGCGGCGCAGCCTGACCAGCATGACGGTTTAACAAAAGACTCGCACAGCGAGTCGTTGGCTTCCTCTCCCGCTTGTGGGAGAGGATTGAGGAGAGGGGGCAGGCATGAATGGTATCAATGCCATGCCTGCTAGCTAAAAAGCTGCTTTATGTCCACATCCGCCTTCTCGCTGACAGCAAACTCCAGCAGCGGTTTTTCGCCGAAATTGAACATTCTGGCAATAATGCTGGCGGGGAACACCTCGATCTGCACGTTGTTGATATTCACCGCTTCGTTATACAGCTCGCGGCGGTCGGCGATGCCGTTCTCCAGCGAAGTGATGCGCGTCTGCAGCTGCATGAAATTTTCGTTGGTTTTCAGTTCTGGGTAGGCTTCGGCCACCGCAAAAATATTCCCCAATCCCATGCGCAACATGCCTTCCGCCTGGCCCAGAGCGGGAATGTCCTGCTGCTGGCGTGCGGCCTGCACCTGCGAGCGCGCCTCGATGACCTTTTGCAGCGTGGCCTGCTCGAACTGTTTGTATTGCTTGCACACCTCGACCAGCTTGGGCAGCTCGTCGTGGCGCTGCTTAAGCAGCACGTCGATGTTGGCCCAAGCCTTGGCGACAGCGTGCTTGACGTTGACCAGATGGTTGTACAGGGTGATGCCGTAGAACAGCAGGACTGCGATAAGGCCGAAGAAAATCAGAGTGCCCATGATTGCTCCTTTGCTTTGGTTTTCAGGTTGTCACTACTCAGGTGCTGCTGCTTTTCTCCTTCCCCTTTGCAGGGGGAAGGCCGGGATGGGGGTAGAAAGGTGGGGAAAAAGATACTTTTCGATGATTCCACCCTTCCACCCCCACATCCCGCGACACGTTACTGGCGAAGCCAGCCGATTGAGGGAGCGGGTGTGAGGCGGCCATTCCCGCCCCAGATGCTTCGCAACGCCGTGTCATGGCCGCCATCCTAACCTTCCCCCTTCCATGGGGAAGGGACTGGCGTTGTGGCTATTTTCGAGCATATCTTCGGCCTGAGTAGCTGCTTCAGGTTTACTGCATTTCGATAGTGCCGTTGATCTGTACCGATATGCGGCTGTCGCCGGCGGCAAATTCCGGTGCGGGTATCGCTGATTCAGACAGCGCCGCACGCATGGCCATATTCGGGCGATAGGGCGGTATGCCCGCGCCGCTGATCGATAGCCGAACTACTTTGTAGGACGTTGCGCCAAACGCCGCACGTATTGCATCGGCGCGCATCTGGAACGCCTTGATGGCTTCGGTGATCAGCGCGTTCTCGATTTGCGTGCGGGTGTCCGGTGCGAGGGCAAATTGCACATTGCCGAGCTGCATATTCTGTTGCAACTGCATGATGAGCTCGCCAGCATCCTTGAAATTGCGGCTTTCGAGACGTATCTCGGCATGGCCGCGCCACGCATCGATCTGGTTGTTTTTGCCATACACCGGATAGGTGTTCTGGTTGCCGCTGCTGAGCTTGATGGTTTTGAATGCGGCGGATTTTTTAAGTGCATCATTAACCGTTGCGTTGAGCTGCTGCGCGATGCGGGCGGGCTGTTTGTCCTGGATATCGGCACTCATGACCGCGATCAGCAGATCGTTGGCCACCTCGCGTGCCGCGTCTACCTGGAAATCCGCGCGATTGTAAGGTTCATTTTCGGCCTTTGCCCATCCGTTGATAAATAACAGGCCGCACAGCACAGCGATACGCAACATGGCAATTCCCTTACGGTTTTGAATGGGCATATGCTAAAGCAAAAACGCCCTTGCGTGGGTAGGGAATTGAAGGGGAATTACAGCACTAAAGTATCGTTGAGGCAGGATTTGGCTTGCGCGAGCCGCGCCAGTGTCGGCAGCAGGTTCAGTCCGGTTTGTTCCTTCAACAGCAGCGCGCTTTCCTTCAGGTCGTCGAAAGGTAATTCGATCGGATGGCCTGCCGCAGCGAAGGCGATGGCGTTGCCGCTTTCGCACGACGGGAACAGCAGCGCGCGATCCTCGAACGCCTCCACGAGGTGGGCGGAAGTTCTCTTGAAGCTGCGACCGTGTGTCAGCAGGTTCACCGCCATCACCCCGTTATCGCTCAGGCGGTAGCGGCACGCCTGATAGAACGGCAAGGTCTCCAGGGCTCCGGCGCGCGCTTTTTCGTCAAAACCGTCCACCAGGATCAGATCGAATTTCTTGCTGCTGTTCAGTATGTATTCCGCGCCGTCGCCGATCATCAGATGGAGGCGCTTCGGGTCTTCCGGCAGCTTGAAAAATTGTCGTGCGGCAGCGACCACGGCGGGCTCGATTTCCACCACGGTGAGATGCGCGAGCGGATAGTGGCGGTACAGATACTTGGTCAGCGAAGCCGCGCCGAGGCCGATCAACAATACCTTGCGGGGCGTATCCCGCAGCAGCAGCGCAGCCATCATCTCGCGCGTGTATTCCAGCTCCAGGTTCCACGGTCGCGCGATGCGCATCGCCCCCTGTATCCATTCGGAGCCGAAGTGCAGAGTGCGCACGCCCGCTTCTTCGCGGATGTCGATGGGAGTGGCCATTATTTTTTATCCGTCATTCCCGCGCGGGCGGGAATCCAGAGTTGAATGAAAATGCAGCCAGGATTATCGCAGACAATATTGATTATGCCGAACTTCAACGCGCAGATTTTTAGTCAACGTAGCCCGGGTGAAGCGAAGCGGAATCCGGGATGATTGGAGGAATTCCCGCTACGGGTTTATGGTTATTTTGAGGGTTCCGGTTTGCCGTATTTTTCATTTACGGCTTACCCTACCCTAAAAGACATCAAATCAAGGCGTATACCGGGATGAAAAACCTAGCAGCCTGTCGGACTTAAGAGCATCTCTATAAATTGCTCTAAAAACCTGCATCACCTGTCATCCCACTGGCGTTGTGAAACGTTGTATGTTGCCCGCAGCGGCCAGATGGTCGATGCCACGTTTGTCGAAGTTCCGCGCCAACGCAACAAGTGGGAAGAGAACGCGCTCATCAAAGAAGGTGCTATCCACATCGGGTGGGGCAAGGGTGGAGGCATAAAATTAACCAATTTCAGCAAGATAAAAAATGGCTTAGAAATTCCGGTTAAAAATTGGGAAACGGAAAAATTGGCGTGATAAAAAATCGATTTATAGAGGCCCCTTAAGTATATTTACAATATTAGAAATTGCTAATAAAGCGGGCATTGCCTAGAAATTAGGCATAATTTGTTCGTTTTTACAGTTGTTACGTCATTTTTTTATTTTTTTCACATTATTTTGCGAATTTCACCAACTTTGGACGGAATTCTGGCGCGATACGGCCATTCGTTTCAAATTCCACGCCAGACATACCAGCGTCCATTCGTGACCGACCTTCTCCAGAACCCGCAACATGAACTGGCGAAACCCAACACCGATTTGATGATGCCAAACACTGGCTCCACCGTTTGCTTGCGCAGTGCGTAGACCGCCTTTGTGCTGAGCCTGCCGAAGCATCAGGGCGAACGTGATACTTTATTCGTGCCGGATCAATAGTATTGTAGGTCGGGTTTCAACCCGACATGTCGGGCTAAAGCCCGACCTACAAGGGTTTTCACATAAGTACCGCCAAGAGTGGCGCACTAACTAGCCCGGCGCCGGCGCCAGGTGCGGCAGACACAGATGCAGTTGGGTTCCCGCGCCGGACGACGACAAATCCAGGGCGCCGCCCAGTTCGTGCATACGTTTTCTCATGTTGCCGATGCCACGCCCGTGTGTGGGCGCAAGGATATCGAACCCCGTGCCGTTGTCGGTGATGCGGATGTCGACAGCGGCGCTATCCGCCGCCACAACGACCTGGATGGCCGTGGCTCCGGCATGTTTTAACACGTTGCACAGGGCTTCCTGGACGATGCGCAGCACCTGTAGCGCGGTGCGGGACGCTACCTGCAGCGTGTCGCCGGGGTAAGCCAGATGCCAGTTCAAGGCTATGCCCGCCGAATGCAGACGCGGTTCCATGCGCTGCCGTAACGTGCCGAGCGCCATCATCAGATCGGTGTGTTCCTCGTCCTTGCCCGGCGTCAGTGCGTCTATGGTGAGCCGCAAGTCGTCGATGCATTCGCGCAACAGTTGGGCTATCTCAGCCTGGCTGGCGCGGCCATGCTCGACCATAATCAGCGAGGAAATCAGTTGCGAGCCGAAACCGTCGTGCATGTCCTGCATGATGCGCTGCCGTTCGTCCGCCAAGGCATGTACCTGAACCTGGTGCGCTAACTGTTTCTCCATGATTTTGCGCTCGGTGATGTCTTGAATGATAGCCACACCGCCCACTACCTTTCCCGTGTCATCCCGTGATGGTGCGCAGATCATGGATACCCATCCATCGACGTCGCTGAAGGTGGCCATATAATAACCCTCGTAATGGCCCAATTCGCCTTCCAGCGCCTTTTTCATGGCTGGCATGATGGACTGATCCTTGAGCATTTTCATGTCTATGCCCGTGATATGTTCAACTGGATTGCACATAATATCGGAGAAGCGATCATTGCAATAGGTAATGACAAAGTTGGTGTCGTAGTGGAAGATTCCAACTGGCGAATGGTTCAGCAACAAACGATATCGTTGCTCGCTTATCCCTATTCTTTTCTCGCGCGCATCGGCTTCGATGCGCAACGATATGTTTTCGCATACAGCCCGATTGATATACCGCAAGCTTATGATGTAGAAGCCCAGAAACAGTATCAAAGATGCGCTCATCGCCACATTTATACTGCTTTCAGTTACAGCCAGGCGGATTATGAGGGGCACGAGAACCGATACGCTAAATATGATTGCGCTAACCAGATCGGTCGCGTATGTAACCAGGCCGCCAGCCGTCAAACCGACCAGCATGCAGACCAGAAATATTTGATATTGCGGATGGTTGGCGGGAAACAGCAGAATACTGGACGAACCCCACGTTACACCGGTAACCAGAACGCCAAGACGAACCCGCGCCAGCCAGATATGAGGGGCTGTTTTATCGCTTGCTGCGGAACGTTGGTAAGCAATAACGAGAGCCATTCGAAATAGCACGAACAGCACAACAAGAGAAAACCATGCAAGAACCACCGAATGATCGATTACGTCGCGCTGTATATAAGCAAGAATTGCCGCAAGAATTACAGTGGTAATCAGTGATATTTTGTTCGTGGAGAACAACTGCCGAACCAGCGCCGCCTGTATTGCTATGTTTTGATCCATGTTTAGTCACCGCATAAAAAATCGTGGTTGTTTGATGAGCAGAGGGTAGGCATAAGGGAGGCCAACATAAGCCAAGGGCGTTTTTTTGATAAGGCTCATGCCTTTTTCACCGGTTGGACAAACAGCATTGCCGCCAACGCGGGTAACAGCAACACCGCACCCAGCATGTTCACCAGGAACATGAATGCCAGCAGTATGCCCATGTCCGACTGGAATTTGAGAGCGGAAAACGCCCAACTGCCAACGCCGATACCCATGGTGACCGCCGTGAACACGGCGGCGGTACCGCGCTGGCGCAAGGCTTCGTAGAACGCCTCTGGCAACGCATTGCCGTAATCCCGCATCTGGTGCTTGATGCGCTCGAACAGATAAATGCCGTAATCCACGCCCACCCCCACACCCAGCGCGATCACCGGCAGCGTGGAGACTTTAAGGCCGATGCCGAGCAGCGCCATCAGCGCATTGCAGAGTATGGATACCAGCATCAGCGGAATGATGATGCACAGCATGGTGCGCCACGACATGAAAGTCAACAGGCACAGCAATATAATCGCGCCGAAAATGGACATCAGCATGGTGAGCTCTGCCGCGTCCACCGCCTCGTTGGTTGCCGCCATCACGCCGACATTGCCGCTGGCAAGCAGAAACTTCAGCTTGTCGGTATTGTTACCGGCGGAAAATTTCTTTATTTCAGAGACGATGTGCGCAATGGTCGCGCCTTGATGGTCGCTGGTAAAAATCAGCACCTGCATCGCGCTGCAATCGGTATTCAGCAGCCCGGTAGCGGTATCCACCGGCGTCACCGACTGCGCCAGCACACCCGGGTTGCGCGACAGAGCGCGCCATTTCAGGCTGCCCTCATTCCATCCGGCGTTGATGACCTTGGCCACGCCGGGCAAGGCCAGCACCGACTTTACGCCGGATACATTGCGCATGTGCAGATCAAACCGGTCTATCGTATCCATGATCCCATAATTGGTGCAGGCGCCCTGTACGTTGTAGGTCTGCACCACTACCGACAATACCGTCCACGCCGATGGAGAAATGATCGACAATCGCCGCGTTGTCGAGGTTATAGCGCGAGTTGTCATGGAGTTCGGGTATGCCCTTGCCGAGGTCGCCGGTTTTCATGTCGCGTGCTTTCCAGGCTCCTGCCCCCAACAGCACGGCGGACACGAACAGCACCGCCATCGCCGGGCGTGGCTGCGCAAACTGCGCCAATCTTTTCCATAAAAAATCGAAGCGGCTCACGCCGGCATGCGCCCGTTTTAAATCTGCCGCACTGAGTCGGGTGTACGACAGCAGTATCGGCAACACCATTTTGTTGGTGATAATCATCAGCAACACGCCCAGACTGGCGGTGATGCCGAGTTCACGCACCACATCAATCTTGATGTGCATGATGACCAGAAAACCCAGCGCGTTGGCCAGCAGCGCCACGCTACCCGGCAACAGCAGCTTGTTAAACGCGTTGCGTGAAGCTTGCAGGCTGTCGGCACCCAGTACCGTCCCATGCTTCCACACGTTGGTCATTTGCACGGCATGAGAGACACCGATGGAGAAAATCAGGAATGGCACCAGGATAGACATGGGATCGATGCCAAAACCCATTAAAGGAAGGAGCCCCAGCAACCATACCACCGGCAGCAACGCGCACACCAGCGCCAGCAGGGTGAGTTTGCGCGAGCCGGAATAAAAATACAGCAGCACTGACGTAATGATGAATGCCAGCAGAAAAAACACCAGCACCCCGCGCGCACCGTCCGTGATGTCGCCCACCGCCTTGGAAAAACCGATGATGTGAACATCGATTCCATCGTGCTGATATTTGGACCGGATATCCTCCAGCCGTTTCGCCACCGCCTGATAATCCAGGCGTTTGCCGGATGAAGGGTCGAGTTCCAGCAACTCGGCTCGTACCAGCGCGCCCCTGAAATCGTTGGCAACCAGTCGCCCGACCACGCCTGATTTGAGCACGTTCTTGCGCACCGTTTCCAGATATTCAGGAGTCCCCTTGTAACCGGCGGGAATGACATTGCCACCGGCAAAACCTTCTTCTACCACTTCGATGAAGCGGACATTCGGCGTAAACAACGAAGTCACGGTGGGGCGATCCACCCCGGGAATGAAAAAAACCTCATCCGTGACCTGCTTGAGCGTATTGAGAAAAACGGGGTTGTCATATATATCCCCCTGCTTTTGCATTACCGCCACCAGCACCCGGTTCGCTCCACCGAAGACTTTCTGGTAATGGGTGAAGGGTTGCATATACTCATGCTGCAGCGGAATCATTTTGTCGAAGCCTGCATCCACCCGCAAGTGCGTGGCGGAATATCCCAGCAGCATGGTAATCAGCGCGAATACCACGAGCAGCGCGCGCCGGCAGGCAAATACCGGATGGGCGATGGCGTTGATGATTTTTTCAGAATCGAATCGCATGATGGGTTCTGGAGGAGTCCATTATTTGGCCGCTGCGTTCGCCACCGCATCAACGTTGAAATGCGACACGCCGGATTCACCAAACAACAACAGCTCATCCTTGCCCTTATCAGCCGGCAGAACTGCTGCCAGCGCCTTGCCTGACGCATGGTTGCGCAAATGAAAACTCTTTCCTTGATCCCGGCTGACCAGCGTGACGCCTTGCCCTACCAGCACCACTCTGCCGTCAGCACTTGCCAGCCCCCCCATCAGCGTCGCCTGGGTTCCGGATTCGACGGCATTCCAGGTAGTGCCCGCATCGTCGGAACGGAATACATTCCCGCGCAGGCCAAAAGCCAGCAGGCTGTTGTCACTCAAGGGGAGAATACCGAAAAATGATCCCTTGTAAGGGGAAGAAAGCGGCTGCCAGGTCTTGCCCGCATCATCGGAGCGCAGCAAAGTTCCCGCCTCGCCGGCGATGAACTGCTTGCCCCCTGCACTTGCGAAAGCGTTGATATGCGTGTCGCCGTCAAAAATTTTTCGCTGCTGCCAACTGCCGCCGCCGTCGGATGTTTCCATGAATAGACCGTATGCACCCACCGCATAGCCGTTCAGTTCGTCGGCAAACCATACGTCCAGTAACGGCTTCTGTTCATCCGGTGCAAAATTGACTTGCCGCCAGCTTGTGCCGCCATCATCGCTTTTCAGAATCACGCTGTCGTGTCCGACCGCCCAGCCAGTCTTGTCACCGAGAAAATACAGCGCAGTCAGCGTGGATTGCGTGGGGCTGGTCACCTGCCGCCAACTGGCGCCGCCATCGTCGGACAGCGCGATATGTCCGCGCTCGCCGACCGCGACGATACGCTTGCCGGCTCTGGCAGCGTCAAGCAGAAGCAGCGAGTTGACGGAAATACCGTTTGATGAAAATCCAGGGGCATGGCGCGGAGAAAAAGCATACGCCGCCACCATGAATACCAGCAGGGAGAAACCGAATCCGATGAATTTTATCATTACGCAGAAGGCTGTTGAGAGTGTGTACGTTACCCGTGCTTTCCCTGATTCCATGTTGCATTCTGAGTGCATTCACCAATCTTGCTGGTGTTAACTACTGAAATGTTCAAATAGCGTGCTGGGGCGGTAAATATCCCCCGCAAGGAACTCGAACAAATGAACCCTTTGGGGGAGTCTCTTATCGACCAAGCCAAGAGGCCATCAAAGTGTGCCACGCCCTCCTGCAAGATGCCAGATTTTTTTGTTTGCCGGTAACTACTCAGGTACATCGAAATAGCGTCAAATAGCATTGCTATTTCTGGCTTAAGGAAATTGCGGCAGGTGCCGACAACCGACAACAATGGGTATGGAAGCCATGCCCAATCTTGACTGCCTCAGCGTTGCCGAGAAGGACGACCTGATCCGTGCGCTGTTTGCGCAAGTGGCTGCACTTACCGCCAAGGTTGCCGAACTCGGAGGCACTGAAAACCGTTCCCGTTGCCCACGCCGACGAAACCGGGATGCGTGTGGCAGGCTCGCTCCATTGGCTGCACGTCATGGTGACCACCACGCTTACCTGGCTCGGCAGTCATGCGAACCGGGGTAAAAAGGCCTTTGATGCCTTCGGGATTCTGGCTGTGCTCGCAGGCACGCTCGTTCATGATGGCTGGAAGCCTTATCGCGATTTGGCCTGTGTGCATGCGCTGTGCAATGCCCACCACCTGCGCGAACTGACCTACGTCTTCGAGGAGATGGGGCAAGCCTGGGCACAGTGCCTGATCGATCTGCTGGTCGAGGCCTGCCATGAAGTCGCGACGGCTGGCGGGCCGCTGACGGAAGACCGCATCGCGCACTATCGCATCGTCTATGCCCGGATTCTTGCCGACGGAGATGCCGCCAAGGTGATCTTGATGGCCGAGAATATTTAAGAGATTCAACTTAATGCCTCTCTCTACTCAATGTTGCAGGTGTTGTGAGGCGCGTTCCCCAGGAGCGATATTTTTTGACCCGCGCTGTGCTTGCCTGCCCGTCAGCGCGCGCAGTGGGCATAGGTGATACACGGACTCTGAATTTCCCCCTTTCCCTTACTTCCCGCCCGGTATTTCCACCGGCGGCTTCAGCCCAAGCCGTTTGCATGTCTTCGAAAATCTCGCATCGAAGCTGGCCATGGATGAACACAAACCAGCCTGCGCCAGGTGCAGGGCATCCGAGAAATCTATTCCCTTCCGGTACCAGATGACCGCTTGGGCAACCGCTGCGGCACGGTCGACTGTGAGGTTTTCGACCGCGAGCATGTCTTCCAGCACGGCGGTGATTTCGTCCGCCGGCATTTCATAGATGCCGCGCAACACCCATTCCAGCTCCTCGATGACGGTGATGGGCACGAACATGTCCTGTCCGGAGGAGAGCAGAGCCCGTGCATGGCGTTGTTGCGCCAGCGTGGCGGCGTCCGCCTCGGTTTCGATGGCGATGGCGCGTGCGAGGATGTTGGTGTCCAGCGCGATCACGGCTTGCCGCCCGAGGCGAGTTTGCGCGCAGCCGCCAAGCCTTGCAGTTCTTCCACGGTGGCAGGCTTTCCGGCATGGCGCACCCGCCCGAACAGAACGGAGGCCGGTTTATGCCCTGCGCCGGTCGCAGGGCGTACCAGAATGCTGGCGCCATCCGGCGCCAGTTCTACCCGGACGCGCGTACCTGGCGCCAGGGATACCTGACGGCACAGCTCGGCGGGCAGAACGACCTGGCGCTTGCCCGATAGGGTCATGGTGCTCATGGGGCTCTCCTTGTGTAAAATGTTGTTGGTAGTATAGGCTCAACGAGGGGTGGCGTTCAACAGCGATGAACGATTGTATCCCGGAATCAGTTTCAGCCAAAGCGCGAACGCAGTTATCAGAAGTCAGCGCCATAGTGCCGTAGCGGGAAAGAAGCCGAACACTGCCAGCCATATTGATCCCCGCATTCCACTTCGTTCCATGCGGGCTACTTGCTTTGCATATGCGCAAATACCGGTAACCCGGGCCGTCCGGCAGAAAAAACGCTTGAGTGGCTCAAGTCGCCTGCGGCGCAGGCAAAGAGTTGGCGGGCGATTTCAGCCATGCGCCCGGCTTCGATCATGGGTTGTGATGGAGCATGAATTCAAACATCCGCAAATTTTCGCTGACATGGTTGCATTCAACCCAGATTGTCCATTAGCCCACAAACCCCTCCCAGCCTCCCCCGCTTCGACAAGCTTGTCAGGGGAGGAGCGATTCAGTTCTCCCCCTGACAAGGGGGAGTTAGAGGGGGTTTTGGGCCAATTCCGCCTGAGGGATTATTTGGGTTCGAAGGAAGACAGGGCGGAGGCTCGCAGGCAGTACGAATAGTGCTGTAATAACCAGAGCCGACAACGCAGCATCCATTTGAATGCCATGTGGAATTAGCGCATCCCCGCGCCGCGCAGCCCGGATGGGGTAAAGTCCCCGCCCGTGCGCTTGATGGCCTCGTACATCTTGGGTTCTTCGTTGCGCAATCCCATCGCGATATAACGCCCTGACTGCAAATCGTGGTGCACTTCCAGCGTCGGGTAGGTCATCGGAACGTTGTAGAAGTTGATGCTGTGCATCTCTGCCACGCGCCACAACTCGTCACGCGCATCGTATTTGTCCGCGACCACGATCATCCAGCTATCCTCGTCAACATAGAAGGTGCGGCGCTTGTAGATATGGCTGGTTCCCTCCTTGAGGGTCGCCTCCACCACCCAAACCCGATGCAGCTCATAACGGGCGTGATCCGGGTTAACGTGTCCGGGCTTCAATACGTCGGTATATTTAACCCAGATTGTCCATTAGAGAAATTTAGGGAACAATGAGCGGAACGTATTTCAGTGTAATCTCTAATGGATACCATTAGAGATTCCTATTAAAACCAGTGCATTAACCTTGCCATCCGGGAGTGTCCATGAGCTCGC
>JAUYJO010000083.1 GCA_030700315.1 Gallionella sp. | reverse complement strand
GGAGAGCTTGTCGATCATGCCCTTGATGGCGAATAACATGCTGCCGTGGTCGTTGGCCTTGGTTTGCACCTGCACGGTCAGGTCGCCTTCCGCGACGCGCTTGACCACATCGGCGACGTAAGCCGGCTCGCCGCCCAGTTGGTTCAGGATGCTGCGCATGATCCACACGCCCAGCAGTAGCAGGATCACCAGCAGGATCGCCGACCCGGCCAGCATGTTCCTTTTTGCCATGGCCGCATCGGCATCACCTCCGGCTTTGGCATCGTCGCCGTATTTCACGTTCAGGTCGATGATCTTGATAAGCGTGTTTTCGGATTGTTCGAACAAATGCATGGTCGCTTCGGCACGCTGGTAAAATTCGGCAAACAGTTCCTTTTGCCGCTTCTCCACTTCCTTCGGGTTCGCGCTGGTATTGTTGCTCATGGCGGCAATGGTTTCGGTGACTTTCGCATCGGCGGCTTTCCAGTCGCCCCATTCCTTGACGAATTGATTCCACAGCACAGTCTCTTCCGCAGTTTGCGGCAGCGGCTCGTAAATCTTCCAGCCCTTCTCGATGCGCTTCCAGATTTCCTCTTTATCCTTCAGCTCCTCGGCAAACTTGGCTTGCGCCTTGTAGTCGTTCTCAAAAAAGGCAACGTACCGGTTGGCGGAGCGCACTGCCGTTTGCCCTTCGCTGACGATTTGCAGGCCCAGCACCGATGGCAGGCGCACGCTACCGATTTCGTCCATCGCTTCATCGACATGCCCGATTCCATTCCAGCCTATCCCGCCCACGGCAAGCAGCGACAGCAGCGCCACCGCCATGAGGGTGAAAAGCTTTGCTTTTAACGTCAAATTATTCATGATTATCCTTTCAAAAAAATACTGCCGACTGCGAAAAAAACCCGTTAACCCGTAAACATTTGTTGTGATTATTTCAACACGGATAATCCATTGGGGCGTAGGTCGGGCTTCAGCCCGACATGTCGGGCTGAAGCCCGACCTACAACCCCTTGATTTGGCAATGCCTCAAGGGCTAATGAACTATCCGGGTTCAATTCAACACGCGCATAGGCTCGGCGTTCTGCCCGGCACGTTCCTTCTCTACCGCCACCTGCCCCATCAATCCCGGCACATCAATAATCAAGGCCACTTCGCCGCTGCCCAAAATGGTGAAACCGCCGATGCCGCTGACCCGGTGGAACACCTTGCCGAGCGGTTTGATGACGGTCTGGAATTCTCCCAACAGTCGATCCACCACCAGCCCGACCTTGTGTTCGCCATACCTGACCACCACCACGTTTTCGCGCCGCGCCGCTTCGCCTTCCACCTCGAAATGCTCGCGCAACCGCAGGTAGGGCAGCACTTCGCCGCGCAGGTTGAGGTAGCGGTCATCGCTGCCGGCGTTCTGCCATGCGGCGCGTTCGATGCATTCCACCACCATGTCGAGCGGCACGACATAAACAGACGTACCGACGCCGACCAGAAAGCCGTCGATGATCGCCAGCGTGAGCGGCAAGCGGATGCGCACTGTAGTGCTTTGGCCTTCTACGCTGTCGAGGTTCACCGTACCGCGCAGCGCGGCGATATTGCGGCGCACCACGTCCATGCCGACGCCGCGCCCGGACAGATTGCTGACCGTCTCGGCGGTGGAGAAGCCCGCCTCAAAAATCAGGTTGTAGATTTCCTTGTCGCTCAGGTTGTCCGTTTCGCTCACCAGCCCGCGTTCGACGGCCTTCTTGAGGATGCGCTGTTTGTTGAGGCCGCCGCCGTCATCGGAAACTTCGATGACGATGCTGCCGGCATCATGGAAAGCGTTGAGTTTTAGCGTGCCCTTGGCCGGTTTGCCGTGCGCGAGACGTGTTTCCGCCGACTCGATGCCGTGATCCATCGAGTTGCGCACCAGATGGGTGAGCGGGTCGCCGATTTTCTCCACCACGGTCTTGTCCAGCTCGGTTTCCGCGCCGCTGATGACCAGCTCGATGTCCTTGCCCAGCTCCTTGCTCACATCGCGCACCACGCGCTGGAAGCGGTTGAAGGTCCCGCCGATCTGCACCATGCGCAGCTTGAGCGCGGAGTCGCGCACCTCTTCCACCAGCCTGGACATGGTGGCAGTGGATTCGAGCAGGCCGGTATCGCCGGTACGCTGCGCGATCAGGTTGGCGCCGGCGCCGGCGATGATGAGCTCGCCGACCAGGTTGATCAGCTCATCCAGCTTGTCGGCATCGACGCGGATCAGGTTGGCTTCGCTGCTCTTGTGTTCCTTGACCTGCTTCTGCTTGTCCAGTGCGGCTTCCATGACTGGCGACTGCACCATCTGCGCTTCCACCAGCACTTCGCCCAAGGGGCGCGGCGCGGCCGTGCCGTCACCGTGCTGCAAACGCAGCGCGGTGTCCAGCTCCGCCTGGGTCAGTGTGCCGCAGCGCAGCAGCATTTCGCCGACGCGCAGATCTTCTTCCGGCAGCTCGGCGATCAGCCGCAAATAATCGGCGATTTTGCTGCGCGGCGGCAGGATGCGGATCAGGCAATCTTCGCGCACGAACTCGAACACGCCTTCGATGGTGGCCTTGTCGGCATTGCTCTTGAAGCTGATTTCAAAGCCGAGGTAGCAGCTTTCCGCATCCATTTCATCAGCCGAAGGAATGTTGTTCAGCAGCGTGAAAATGTGCTGGATGTCGCCCAGCGTGCTCATGTAGCGAATAAAGGAAAGCGGGTCCATGCCGTTGCGCAGCACGTCCTTGCCGAAGCGCAGCGAAATATGCCACAGGTCGGTCTCGACCTCGCCGCCGCCCTCGCTGGTAAAGGGTTGATCGCGCTCCACCTGCACCGCCATCTTGGTGGTTTTTGCCGCGCCGCCGCCCAGGTGCCCACTGCCCAGATGCTGGTTCAGGCCGGTGATGAGCGTTTTGCTTTTTTCCTGGATTTCCAGCGTCGGCTCGCCGCCGCCCGCCGCCAGATGCTCGATCAGTTCCACCAGATGATCGCAACTGGAAAGCAGCAAGGCGACCAGATCGCCCTCGATGCGCAATTCGTCGTTGCGCACCCGGTCGAGCACGCTTTCCGCGACATGAGTGAAGGCGACGATATAGTCCAGCCCGAACAGCCCCGCCGATCCCTTGATGGTGTGCGCGGCGCGGAAGATGGCGTTGATCAGCTCATCATCGCCGGGCGACTGCTCGATGCGCAGCAGCGCGTCCTCCATGTCCTGCAACAGCTCGCGGCTTTCCGCGATAAACGTGTGCAATGCTTCGTCGAGATTCATGTTTTTTCCTTTCTGTAGGTCGGGTTTCAACCCGACATGCATCTTGTAGGCCGCGCTTTCGCCCGACATGTCGGGTTAAAACCCGACCTACAAAGCTTTACGCGTGCGAGAGCACCACCGGGTCGCCGAACACGCCCGCCAGGTTGCACAAATCCAGCATGTCCAACACCGCCTGGCTGTGCGCGACGAAATGCAGCGGTTTGTTGCTGTCCGCCGCCTCGCGCTTGGCCAGCGCCAGCAACTGCAATCCGGCCGCGTCGATTTCGCTGACATGGGCCAGGTTCATTTCGATTTCATTGCAGTCCGCCATCGCGGCGAGCAGGTTTTCCTTGGTCTGCGCGGCGGTGTAGATGGTCATTTCGCCATCGATGCCGATACGGCAGACTCCCTCTTCATTTGTGACGTTGACGTTCATGGTGCTGCCCCCTTCCGCCTTGCGGCATAACAAATTTACGGCATGATGAGCTTGGATACCGCCGCCAGCATCTGTGCGGGCTGGAACGGCTTGACTACCCAGGCCTTGGCGCCGGCCGCCTGGCCTGCAGATTTTTTGTTTTCGCCCGACTCGGTGGTCAGCATGATGATCGGGGTGAATTTGTAGTCCGGCAGTTTCTTCGCTTCGGTCACGAAGGTGATGCCGTCCATGTTGGGCATGTTGACGTCGCTGATGATGAGGTGGATTTTCTGCCCGTTCAGCTTGGTGAGCGCGTCCTTGCCGTCGCATGCCTCGATCACCTCATAACCCGCGCCCTTGAGCGCGATACCTACCACCTGCCGCAATGAAGCGGAATCGTCCACCACGAGTATTGTCTAAGCCATTTGCTTCTCCTAAAAAAATGAAATTTCAGACGCGCCCGGCGCCGCTTGTGCTTTGCTGCCATGGCTGCCGTGCTCTTCCGCCATCGCATAGGTACTCTCGATTTCCTGCAAAAGCTGCTTGGCGGCGACCGGCTCGAGTCTGCCGTTGCTGCCGTTGCTGTCGAATGCTTCCCGGCTTTTTTCCAGGTAGCCGGGCAGGCTGCCGATGTTGTCGCGGACATGGCTCAGTATCTGGCTGACGCGATCCTGGAACTGGAGCTGCACCAGCGACTGCGCGACCTCGTCCTTGATGCCGTCGCTTTCCCTGCGCAGGATGACGCTCGACTCGGACAACCCGTTGGTGATCTGCCGGAAATTGCCGAGCACCTTGCCGATGGCGGCTTCCGAAACGGCAAGCGCCTCGGTTTCGCCCGCCGCCGTTTTCTTGGCGGTTCCCACTGCGGCGCTGATCGCGGTGCTGATAACCCTCACGGTTTCGCTGATCTGCTTGCCGGTGGCCTTGGAAAGTGTGGAAAGCTTTCTCACCTCGTCCGCCACCACGGCGAACCCGCGCCCCGCCTCGCCCGCCCGCGCCGCCTCGATTGCGGCATTCAGCGCCAGCAAATTGGTCTGGTCGGCGATGCCCGCCACGTCGATGGCCATTTTTTCCAGCTCGGTGATGAAATGCAACAGCTCGTTGATTTCGGTGAGCATGGTTTCTTTATGCTGCATCGCATCGCGCAGCGAACGGATAACCGCACCCAGTTCCTTTTCGCCGCTGGCAAACACGCTCACCAGCCCGCCGTCTATGCCTTCGGAAGCCGCTTCGGATGCCTTCAATGCCGCATCCAGCTTGTCCACGATGCCGGAGAAGCGCACCATCAGGTCGATGATGGCGGTTTCCATCTGGCTTCTTCCGGTTTCAACGTGGCGCACCCACACCGGCACGACCTCGCTGCCCAGCGTTTGCAAGCTGGCGAGATAGCCCGTCGTCTGATCCCTGAAATTCGACTCTGCATCTGCCGCCGCCGTTCTTTTGGCGGATTCGATAGCGGCAACCTGTTGCCCGGCGAGCAATAAGCCTGCAGCAACAGCGGAGAGCAACACCAGCAAAATGGCGACACCAGCCTGCCAGGTAAACCCGCCCAGAACCGCCACACTAATGGCTCCAAGTGCTGCCGGTATCGCCGGATAAATCCAATATTTAGTAGCCATACCCTGAATTTCACCCAATTTGTATAACGCCGCTTTCAGCTTTACAGGGGCGGCATCTTGCTGGATCGGCAAGAAAAAAAATATCAGCCGATATTGAAAGTTGGGGTAGGAAGCGGATGGGGGTTGGGTAGGGTAATTCCTACAACAGAAAAATAATCCGTAGGTCGGGCTACGCCCGACATCTTTATCCGGCGGGTAGAACCCGCCCTACGTATTGCTCTATTGATCGGGAATTGGAATTATGAAGTGTGGAAACTCACCTTCGAAGCGCTGGCTGGCATGGATGCGGGTCAGGGCATCGACCATCAAGTCAATAGCTACCGGAAGCCAGGTTATCAAAGCGTGTGTATTCGCCGCGGAAGGCGAGCGGCACCATGCCGATGGGGCCGTTACGCTGTTTGCCGATGATGATTTCAGCCTTGCCTTTGTCCGGGGAATCGCTGTTGTAAACTTCGTCGCGGTAGATGAACAGGATCAAATCGGCATCCTGCTCAATCGCACCGGATTCGCGCAAATCTGACATCACCGGGCGTTTGTTGGGGCGCTGTTCCAGACTGCGGTTCAACTGCGACAGCGCGATTACCGGGACGTGCAATTCCTTTGCCAGCGACTTCAGGGCGCGGGAGATTTCCGAAATTTCCGTGGCGCGATTCTCGCTGGCTTTGCCCATATTCGAGCTCATCAGTTGTATATAGTCCACCACGATCAGGCCCAGCCCGTTATTCAGGCGGTGCAGGCGGCGCGCGCGCGCGCGAACTTCCAGCGCCGACAGTGCGGCACTCTCGTCAATATAGATCGGCGCATCGTTGAGCTTGCCGAGAGCATGGGTCAGACGCCCCCAATCATCGTCCTGCAAACGCCCGGTACGCAGCGCGTGCTGATCGAGTTTGCCAACCGAGCCGAGCATACGCATCGCCAGTTGCGTGGCGCCCATTTCCATACTGAAGATCGCCACCGGCAATTTACTGTCCAGCGCGACATTTTCGGCAATGTTGATGGAAAACGCGGTCTTGCCCATGCTCGGACGCCCCGCCACGATAACCAGGTCACCCGGCTGCAAGCCGGAAGTCTTGCTGTCCAGGTCGGTAAAACCGGTGGCCGTACCCGTCACGTCGCTGTTATTGTCGCGCCCATACAGCGTTTCGATGCGCTCCACCACCTGGGTCAGCAGCGGCGGCATGGACAGGAACCCCTGCTTGCCGCGCGAACCTGCTTCGGCGATTTCGAACACTTTGCTTTCCGCTTCATCCAGCAACTGCGCGGCATCGCGCCCGGCCGGGTTGTAGGCGCTGCCGGAAATATCGGCGCCGACCTCGGCGAGTTTGCGCATGATGGAGCGCTCGCGCACGATTTCGCCGTAGCGGCGGATATTCGCCGCCGACGGCACGTTTTGCGCCAGGCTGCCCAGATAGGGCAGGCCGCCGGCCTTGTCCAGATCTCCGGCAATTTCCAGCGCTTCGGCGACGGTGATCACGTCCACCGGCTTGGCCTGCTCGCTCAGCCGCACAATCTGGCGGTATATCAGGCGATGCTCGTGGCGATAGAAGTCGCCGTCCGTCACCAGGTCGACAATCTTGTCCAGCGCACTCGCTTCGAGCATCAGGCCGCCCAACACCGATTGCTCCGCTTCCACCGAGTGGGGGGGCAATTTGATCTGGTCGAGTTGTGCGTCAGGAGCGGAGAAATTTTGCATTTGATTGAGCCGATTGCCTACCGTTGTGCGGCAGGCATTTTACCCGCCGCAGCCGAAATTATGGAAACAAAAAAGGACTGTTGCCAGTCCTTTTTGTATTGCCTTGATACAGCGAAAAATTAATGTTCGCCGAGTACCGAAACGGTAATATCCGCAGCCACATCGGTATGCAGCGCGATGCTGACAGGGTAGTCGCCAATCTGCTTCAAATGGCCTGCGGGCATGCGTACTTGCGCCTTTTCCACTTCAAAACCCTGTGCCGCCAAAGCCGCTGCAATATCCGCGTTGGTGACAGAGCCAAACAGTTTTCCGTCCACCCCGGCCTTTTGCACGATTTGCACCGTCAAACCGGCCAGCTTTTCGCCGCGCGCTTGCGCCTCGGCCAGCTTGGCTTTATCAGCCGCCACGATTTCGGCGCGTCGCACATCGAATTCAGCTAGGTTGGCTGTGGTCGCGCGCTTGGCCTTGCCTTGCGGGATCAGGAAGTTGCGGGCATAGCCGTTCTTAACTTTAACCACATCGCCCAATTGACCCACGTTGGTCACTTTTTCCATCAAAATTATCTGCATGACTGCGCTCCTTAGTGCAAATCGGTGTAGGGGAGCAAAGCCAGGAAACGCGCGCGTTTCACTGCCGTGCTCAATTGGCGCTGAAAGCGTGTCCGGGTGCCGGTAATGCGCGCCGGGATCAGCTTGCCGTTCTCGGAGATAAATTCCTTGAGGATATTTACATCCTTGTAATCCACTTCGGGGATTTTCTCGACCGTGAAGCGGCAGAACTTGCGACGCTTGAACAGATTGTTGCGTGAAGAACGTTTATTCTTGTCATCCTTTTTCTTGCCTGATAGACGAGCCATGATATTTCCTTGTAATTTGAATTATGCCGCCGGGATCACAGCGGGCTTTCCGGTGCGATCAATTCGCTGCCGACAAAAACCCGGTTGCGCGCCCACCGCCAATGATTAAACAGCCGCCGCGCTTTCTTCGACCGGAGCCGCAATAGCGGCGCCTTCGGTTGACACGGAGCGGGATTTTTCTTCCTTCATCATCGCAGACGGCACGGTGACAGCCACCTTGGTCTTGACAGTCAGGTGGCGCAGCACGGCATCGTTGAAGCGGAAAGCATGCTCCAGCTCGTCCAGGGTTTCCTGGTTGCATTCAATATTCATCAGCACGTAATGTGCCTTGTGAATTTTTTGGATCGGGTATGCCAATTGGCGGCGACCCCAGTCTTCCAGACGGTGGATTTGACCGCTCTTGGAAGTGACCAGCGTGCGGTAGCGCTCGATCATCGCGGGCACTTGCTCGCTTTGATCGGGATGCACGATAAACACGATTTCGTAATGACGCATTACATCTCCTTATGGTTAACAGCCCCCCGCCATGCGTAGCGGTGGAGCAAGGTATGCGAAGCCGCCATCGGCCTCACAGGGGCGCGCATTATATCGGAATAAGCTTATGCGTCAAGGAAATGCTGGAATAATTTCTTTCAGTTGTAACGGGTGTTGGGCAGCTTGCAGGCAGCCAAATATGCTGGGAAAAACTGGGCGGTGGGCGGGTGTGAAGGGGGCTGCGGTAACACTATACAACCCCTTCGCACAAGCTGAGGTGCATAGCGGCGGCTGATTAAACCACCAGATCGACCTGCTGCATTGTCCCCGCGCTACCGTCCTCGCGCAGGTAGATGCCGCTGCTGCGCACCTGCCCTTGCAAGTCATTTGACGAATTTTTCAGGTCGAACGGGGTGGCGACGTTGCCGAGATACAGCGCGCCAACCTTGCGTTGCGCGAGGGAGCTCAGCGTGTCTTGACCGGCGGCATCCTTACTCCAAACGAACAATTTTGAATAGACGGCATCGTTCTCGTCGATCCAGTTGTTGCCGTCGCTGTCATAAGCGGCCAGGTCGGCAAAGCCGTTGCCGCTTTGCGTACCGAACAGCTCCGAGCCATTATCGATAGCGCCGTTGCCGTTCTTGTCCAGCGCCAGGAAGCCGCTGCCGGCGCCGATGAAGGAAATATTGTCTGTCTCGCCGTCGCTGTCGATATCGAAGCTGAATTTCGTATCGGTCAGTTGTGCTGCGACACCGTTAAAATTGATGACCAGAGGGTCTTTTCTCACGCCGTCGCCTTCGCGCAGGGATATGTCGCTTTCCTGGAAGAATTCGCGCCTCATCTCCAGCGAGAGCTGGAAGCGGATATCCTTGCCATCGGAAGTTCTGATAACGCCTTCGGCGGCAAAAGATGTCTGCTCGGACTCGCGGATTGTTTCATGCCGGTCGTACTCCCCCCCCCAACCCTGGCGCTGGTTGGGCTCTGGCTGTGCGGCTTCGGCTACCTGTTGCGAATGGGGGGTAGCGGCATTGCCATGCTTCAATTCACCCGGGTTGAACAGCTTGATTTTCTGTCCGGTTAATGCCTCGATCAGGCCGATGAGGACTTGCAACTTGGGGGCGCCGCTGGTCTGGTCGGCAGCCTCTTCGCTTGCTGAAGCGGATTGGGCATCTATGGAAGCTGAGGCATTGGCAACTGCCTGTGCATGAGCGGCAGCCTGGCGGGCGGCATCGGAAATCGTCGCCACCGTCTGCTGGCCGGCAGCCCGGCCTTCAGCCACGAGGCCTTCAAAGTCAGGGCGCTGAGAACCGACCCAGGCGCGCAGTGATTCTTCGACGTTAACCTGCCTTGAATTTGTGTGCTGGCTGGCGAGGCCGACAGTTGAGCTTTCGATTTTCATAGGATTATTCCTCTGTTTCGTATACTCACTTTATCGGCATAAATAATGCGATCTTTAGCGCGCCCTGATCAATACACCCAAGCTAACGAGCGTGGCAGTAGCCACCCCTGATGATGAAACGTCTCGCAAGATTGCTCCACCTTTTACCCCAAACCCCTCCCGGCCTCCCCTTGTGCGAGCATCCGCTGCGCGGATTGCCTGCTTACCCCACTTCAGGGGAGGAGGTGGGCTTCTCCCCCTGACAAGGGGGAGCTGGAGGGGGTTTGGGGTTACTCATCGTGTGCTTGGTGTGCTTGCTTTCGCTGGCATCCGCCACTTTCTAATCCACCCATGCGCACCAGGCAGCGCGACAAAAGGGGCAGCGCTGTGGAATAATGGCGGCACTGTTGAATTCCCCATTTACCATGCCTTCGACCACTTTGGCCACTCTGCAACCCGGCGAATCCGCCATGATCGTCGCGGTTCACGCCGAAGAAGCCCTGCATCAGCGCCTGCTCGCGCTGGGTTTTCGCAGCGGCAAACAAATCGAACTGATCCGCAAAGCCAGCTTTTCCGGCCCGTTGCAGGTGCGCATCGGCACCACCGACATCCTGCTGCGGCGCGGCGAGGCAGAAAAAATAACCGTATGCAAGGGAGCCACCGGTACATGAAACGCATCGCGCTGCTCGGCATGCCCAACACCGGCAAATCTACGCTGTTCAACCGCATGACCGGCGGCGCGGCGCGTGTCGGCAACTGGCCGGGCATCACCGTCGAATTGCTCAGCGGCAAGATCCTGCTGGGCGGCGATATGGTGGAAATCATCGATCTGCCCGGCATCTACGACCTGCACGGCTTCTCGGACGATGAGCAGGTGGTGCGCCATTTCCTGCACGACAACGTGCCGGATCTCGCGCTGGTCATCCTCAACGCCACACAGATCGAACGCCAGATGAGCCTGTTGCTGCAACTCAAGCAGCTCAACATTAATTTGGTGGTGCTGCTCAACATGGCGGACGAAGCCAAAAAATACGGTATCACCATCGACGGCAAGAAAATGTCCGAGTTGCTGGGCATGCCGATTTTTCAGCTCAGCGGCAAATACGGCACCGGCTATCCGGAAGCCCTGCAGGCGATCACCAAGGCGCTGCGCTACCCCACGCCCGGCATGGCCGAGCAACTGCGCAGCCAGTTGGAACAGGACGTGCATATCGAAACAGAAATGGCGCGCGTGCTCAAACATGCCGTGCAAATCCCTGCGCAACTGCCGGAAAATCTCACCGAAAAACTCGATCGGGTGATGCTGCACCCGTGGTTGGGGCTGCCGATTTTTTTCGCCATCATGTACCTGCTGTTCCAAGGCATTTTCTTGCTCGGCCAGCCGCTGCAAATCGGTATCGCCACACTGCTCACCTGGCTGCGCGAGGCCGCGCTCGAACCCGCGTTTGCCGGGCTGCCCGCCTGGCTGTCCGGCCTGCTGCTGGACGGCATTTACAATGGATTCGCCACCGTCGCCGCCTTCGTGCCGCTCATCGTGCTGTTCTTCCTGTTCATGGCGATGGTGGAAGACAGCGGCTACCTGTCGCGCGCCGCGTTTCTGATGGACGCGCTGATGGCGCGCCTGGGGCTGGACGGGCGCGGCTTCGTGATGCTGCTGATGGGCTTTGGCTGTAACGTACCCGCGCTGATGGGCACCCGCGTGATGCGTTCGCGGGCAATGCGCCTGCTCACCATGCTGGTGATCCCGTTCTCGCTGTGCTCGGCGCGCTTGCAGGTATTCGTATTCATCACCGCCGCGCTGTTTGCGCCCAAAGTCGCGCCACTCGTATTGTTCAGCCTTTACTTGTTCAGTTTCGCCGCAGCGATCCTCACCGCGCTGCTGTTCAAGGATAAATTTAAAAACAGCGAACCGTTCGTGCTGGAACTGCCGCCATACCGCTTCCCCACCACTTACCAGATCATCATGCGCGGCTGGCTGGAAATACAGCATTTTTTACGCCGCGCCACCAAATTCATCATCGCCGGCGTCGTACTAGTCTGGCTGCTCACCAACCTGCCGCCGTCCGCCGCGCCCGCCAGCGGCGACACGCTGGCGGGCATGATCGGCGGATTCTTGCAACCCATTTTCGCCCCCATCGGCATCAACGAGCAGCTCACCATCGCGCTGATCTTCGGCTTCGTCGCCAAGGAAATCGTCATCGGCTCGCTTGCGGTGATTTACGGCCTGAGCGGCACGGCATTGAGCGGCGTTCTGGGACAGCAACTGGACTGGGTGCAGGCCTACAGCTTCATGCTGTTCACCCTGATTTACACGCCGTGCCTGTCGGCCATCGCCACGCTGCGTAGCGAATCCAAAAACCTGGGCTTCACGCTGTTTTCCATTGGCTGGTCGCTGGCCCTGGCCTGGCTGGCAAGCTTCGCGTTTTATCAGGGTGCAAGGGCGCTGGGGTATTGATTCCAATTTGCGTTACCCACTTTTTGAATCACACCCGCGATAGCTATTGACGGGCTCAATTTTTTTTCTGGCACGGTATAATTCGCCTTCCCGTTTAAACAGCAAGGAAATATCTTGGAACTCTCAACTCGCGTACAGGCCATCAAGCCCTCCCCCACCCTCGCCGTGACTGCCCGTGCGGCAAAGCTGAAAGCTGAAGGCAAGGACATCATCGGGCTGGGCGCTGGCGAACCGGATTTCGACACGCCGCAGCACATCAAGGACGCGGCCATCGGCGCGATCAACAAAGGCTTCACCAAATACACTGCGGTCGGCGGCACGCCCTCGCTCAAGGCGGCAATCATCGCCAAGCTCAAACGCGACAACGGGCTGGACTACACGGCAAAACAGATTCTGGTTTCCTGCGGCGGCAAGCAGAGTTTTTTCAACCTCGCGCTGGCGGTGATCAACCCCGGCGATGAAGTGATCATCCCCGCCCCTTACTGGGTATCCTATCCCGACATCGTGCTCATCGCCGAAGGCAAACCGGTGATTGTGGAGGCGGGCATCGAGCAGAGCTTCAGGATGACCGCCGCGCAACTCGCCGCCGCGATCACGCCGAAAACCAGAATGGTAGTGATCAACAGCCCGAACAACCCGTCCGGCGCGGTGTACACGTTTGAAGAATTGAAGGCATTGGGCGAGATACTGCGCAAGCATCCGAACATCCTCATTGCAACTGATGATATGTACGAACATATCGCGCTCACCGATGCGAAGTTCGCCAACATCCTGAACGCCTGCCCCGACCTGACTCCTCGCACCATGGTGCTGAACGGCGTGTCGAAAGCCTACGCGATGACCGGCTGGCGCATCGGCTACGCGGCTGGGCCGGAGAACATCATCACCGCGATGGAGAACGTGCAGTCGCAAAGCACTTCCAACCCGACATCGATTTCCCAAGTTGCCGCAGAAGCCGCGCTGAACGGTGACCAGGGCTGCATCACACCGATGGTGAAAGCATTCCGCGAGCGGCATGTGTTCGTGGTGAATGAGCTGAACAAGATACCTGGCGTGCAGTGCCTCATGGCAGGCGGCGCATTTTACGCCTTCCCAGATATGCGCGCGGCTATTGCCAGCCTGCATCAGCGTGGCACGATCAAGGCTGCGACCGACATTGCGCTATCCGAATACCTGCTTGAACAAGGCGGCGTCGCCGTAGTACCCGGCTCCGCCTTCGGCAGCGAAGGCTATATCCGCCTGTCGTTCGCCACGTCGATGGACAATCTCAAGCAAGCACTGGAGCGCCTCGCCAAGGCATTAGGCTGATTTCCCCCTCTCTCACCACGCCACACAATATACTGGCCTCCAGTCCAATCGCCAGCCAAACTCAAAATAAATCAGGCGTGTTGTGTTTTTGTTTTCTAGGTACTTCGTGTATAATGAAAACCTGTTGAAGCAAACTTAGTTACTGCAAGGCACAATAATTACAGGCGCCCGTAGCTCAGCTGGATAGAGTACTTGGCTACGAACCAAGGGGTCAGGAGTTCGAATCTCTTCGGGCGCACCAATAAATCAAAGGGTTAGGCAGAAATGCTTAGCCCTTTTTCTTTTGGGCTAGCACGGGGCTAGCACCAGCAGGCCCAATAAACTGGGGCGCATGGCCGGTCAGGGTCAGGTGAACATGGTCAGGCGGTCACAGGCGGAATGTGTCGCCATATCAAGGCCATCCGGCTTTGGATTGCGGATAGCCATCGGATGCGGAATTGAACCGGCGGAATTTTCCGCCCAGTGCAAATTAAATCCCAGCCCCCATTGGCGGTTAGGAATTACAGCAAGTTCGCCAATGATGGGCTTCGGAGGTTTCCGCCATCTGAGTAAACCTCCGGGTAACATGCGCGGACAGTTGAGCAAAGCAGAATGGGCGGGCGGCTATGGCGCGCATAGCTCAACGAGCGGAAAGCGGACAGGGGAAGGTCAGGGCGAGGCGGGAATAATCGCTTATGGCGCATCCTACGCGGTCGGTTTGAAGCGGGTTTGTTGAGGGCGAGGGTTCGGCCAACGATTACAAGTCAGCGAAAACTAGACTGTTTAATAAAGGGGACTCAACGCCATGTCAAAAATAGTACCGAAGATATACGCTGTTGACGATATTCCAACGGACATACTTGCTAGTATTGGCAAAATCATTGCGTGGTGGGGATACCTGCAATTCCAGCTTGGCGTAATAATCAGAATAGCAACGAAGCTTTCTAGGGGTACCGGGAATGTGCTAACTATCGGCGCTGATCTTAGTTCTTTGTGCCGCATTATCACAACGCTGGCAGATTCCGATCATTGGATTAAAGATGAGAATATACGAAAAGACCTTGCCAAGTTTGCCGATGACGTGCGTCGTAAATCCACCAGAAGGAATGACTATGCCCACGGCGTTTTTGGCTTTTCAGATGACGATCAAAATGTATTAGTTCGCCACCTCTTCAAACAATCACAACACAAAGTCACCCCAGGAATTGAAAAACTAACCCAGCATGATTTGCAAATTGTTATTGATGAGGCACGTGATTTATGGAACCGCGCTCAAGATTTGACGCATAGACTGAAATCATTGCGATAAAAGCCTTCTTTAGCATATCGTGCGGCGCGCTTTCTTCGGCTTCATACATCATAAATTCGTGCATACCTGCATCAAGCATTTCTTCAGAAATTTCTACTGACTTAAACGTATCCATGGACTATAGCCCTTTCTCTTAATCAAGCGCGTGGAAATAATCAAACGCGGGAAGTAAATAATCAAACACGGGAAAATTCTCTGTCCGTGTGGCGGGCGCGGTCTATAAAAAAATAAGTCCCAAACCTTCGATGTACCCCCCCATCGGTTCAGGCGGGACTAACCGGAGAAGCAAGCCTCGCGGTCAACTCCTGTATTTGTTGCGCGCATAGCTTGGCGTAACGGCTTTGCGGATTTATTTTTAACTCAACCGTCAGCGCCTGTTGATACTTAGCCAACAGCTCCGCAGTTCGCGCAAGATGGAATGCACGGCGCAGCGCATCGCGGGCCAGTTTTTTCTTGGCGGCGTATTTGCGTTGACGTTCAGCGCCGGTTTGCGCGGGTTTTTTCGTGTCGGTCATCGAATGATTTTCGTCAGTGTTTGGGCATCAAAATTGGGGGTTAGCGATACAACGAAGGGCGGAGGCGGTCTAGAAGCCCCGACGATTTCCGTTCTGACACTACCCCCCCGGTGTCATCACCCGGTCGCCGCGCTGTTCAGCCGAAGCCATGCCTCCGCCTCGGTAACTGTTCGCAACTCGGCTAGGTTCGCGCCCCTTGCGTAGAGCAGGACGTGGGGTAGTCCCTTGGCCTTCAATGTCGGAGAGCAAAAGGCCAACACGCCTTGCTGATACGCGGCATTGGCTAACGCTTGCTCCGGGGTTTGTGGTCTGCGCGCCATCGTTAATCAACAATCGTTATTGCGCCGTCATCAGCTTGGCAACCAGTGCGCCCCGATAGCAAGTCATAAAACCGAATGCGCCGCCCATCCTCGGCAATGTCATCGGAGCCAAGCGTCATTGGTTCATGCGGCTGTACAACATCGCCGGTCTTGCGCGGGTTGAGACCCTCGCAAAGCAGCGCGCAAAATTCTGCGAGGTCGCCGCGTGTCAGTGGTGTTTTATTCTGTGTGTTCATTGTTGTGCATCCTTTCCATCACGTCCTTTTTTTACGCAAAGTTGCCATGTTTCATCAGTGCCAGGTCGGCTCGAAGTCGGTTCATGACAGAACCAAAGGGAACCGCGATGCGAAGCGAATTCGCCCTTGTCGTATGACCCGGCCTCCCATGCGCCCGAGTACCTGAACGGATGCCGCTCAATTTCTGCGACACGCTGCTCAAGGGCATACAGCCTTGGTGAAAGCAACCTGCCAATGACGTGCAAGAGGTAAGCGAATTTTGCGCGGATAGTCATTTGCAAACCCCGATTTGTCTCCAAAGTGGACTGGCTGCAGGCGCTTCGTCCGTTTCCACCAAGGAGACAAACAAGTTGCCGGAGCGTTGAACAACAGATCCTTTTTCGTATACCCGCGATGGGTCAAACGGGCCTTCAAAACACATGACCTTTTTTCGTTCGAATGAAGCAACGCGGGCGGCAAGCTTCGCGTGTTCTGCGAGAATTGCAGTCAGCGTCTGCCGCAAAAAGCCGACTGATACAGGTGAGGTATCGTCCATGATTAGGCCACCGTGTAATCAGCGCCTGTGATGCAAATAACGGAACCGGGGCGCGCTACTTTCCAATTAATTGCGCGGCTCACAATCATGCCGACACTGTCCGTTTGGAAAAGTGAAACCATGGCGGTGGATGCGGCGGTCGGCGTGATGGTGTCGCCGGTCGGGGTGGTATCCATTTCAACCGATGCTTGCGTTGACCGGAAAATTTCCGCGCCTTCGTCAACATGGCAAATACTGCCCGCGTCCAGCAGCGTGATCGTGTGTCCATCGCTATCCTGCGAACAGGCGGTACTGACAATTGCGGGCAGGCCAGCGAGTGATCCACCACGCGCCCCAAGGTCGGCAGCAGCGCCACGTCCACCAGCGCGCAGGCCAAGTTTAGCGGCCAGCTTTGGATGAAGCACCCACGATGCGGTTGCGAGGTCGCCTTGGAATGAGTCGATTGCATTTCCTATGTCATCAGCAAAATCCGTGGTTGCCGCAATGGAAGTTGCGCCGGCTGTTGCGGATGCTGGCATCCGTCCGGGAATGCCGCCGTTATCTCGGCCAATAAAAGTTAAATCGGAAAGTTCGGCCACGGAGCGCACCATATCGTTGCGAATAAGGGCTTCGGCTTTCGGGTCGAGGGATGCGGCCAGCTTCTTATCGAAAACGCACAGGCAGGCGACTTTCAGGCTTTCCATTGTCTCGCGGGAAAATGCTTGTCTGCTAACTGGCGTAGCACGTCCGGCTTGTGTCCAGTAGGCCGTTGCGCCGGTGGAAACTGCGCAATATGGCGTTTGTACAGGGACAAGTCGCAAGCCTTCGAGTTTGCCCAGAATGGTATTCGCACGCACAAGTTCCAGGAATTCCAGAATCATATTCCATGAATCAGCAATCTCGGGTGCGGATGCACCATCGTTTCCGCCGACTGCGGTTTTCGCCAGAATGTCGGCAACCGTGGAGTGACTACCCCAACGATTCGCAGCGAAGTTGTGCTGCTCAATAGGGCTTTCCGCGAGCGCCTTGGCTATTGCCATCCGGGTAAAGGTTGTTCCGCGTGGTAGATAATGATCGTTCATTTTTTCGCCTTCCTTGTTGAGTGATTGAAGGCTTGAGTCTGCGCCAGCGAAACAGCGGAAACCATTACGCTGAATGCCTTCGGATGCCGTTTGATTACGTTCCATGACGTTCAGCACTCGCCCCGGCGGGATTCGATCCACGCGGCTAAATCCATCAGTCGATACGACACGCGAGCGCCGTTAATGGGCATGCGATAAGCAACAGGTGCAGCCCCTTCATGCCGAAGATTTTTTAATCCACCGCCAGACAAACCCAGCAGGTAAGCTGCATCCGATTCGCTTACGCGCTGATCGCCGCTCATAAAAATTTTGTTCTCTCGGCACGCGGCCTCAAGTGCCCGCAATGTCGCCCCGATTCTTTCATCCGGCCACGGCTTCATGCGCGCCCCCTTGCAGGATGCCCGGCAGCGCGTTCGCGGGTCGTGGTTGAGGTGGTTGCATTGCCGGTGTTGTGCGAAGGCTCTACGCTGTTCCAATACGTCCCGGCCTTGGCGCGGATTGCCTGTAGCTTGAAGTAAGCGCATTCTGTCGAATACTGGAACGGGTAGAGATTTCGCCGCGCCTCAAGCATCCGGTTCTGTGTCTCGGGTGAGTACCCGGCAAGCTGGCATAACTCAATAATGCAGGCCGTAAGCTCTTCGCTGTCCGCTGCCAGCGTGTTCACAAAGTCTGCTTCCGATTCTGCCCCAGTCAGTGCCGCGATGATTTCCGGCTTGTGCCGTTGAATCATCGGATTCCATGCCGCGATTGTTTCACGGTCGCCCTTGGCTTTCAGGCTTTCACCATCAAGCCGAAGGTGTACGCCTGACTGTGTGCACCGGGCGATGATCGCCTGCGCCGGGGTGTCGAATATCCCGGCGGCGTTTTGGATAACCTGATCGGCGGCGGTCACAGTTCCACCTCTTCAGCAGGCGCATTTCCCTGAACTCCGCCAAAGGTGTCCAAACAATTTATGTGGCGGCCTTGGCGGTCTTCACTATTTATGGCGGTGTTATCAAGGTTTCCATCAAAGGCCGCCAACACCGCCACATTATTTGAATGGCAATCTTCATCTTCTTTGGCGGAGTTGCCGGTCAGCCCCCAGTACCAGCATTTGTCCAACGGGCTTTTGCGTGATCGAACATGCAGTTCTTTTTTTGCCCTTTCAACTGTTCGCCACGAATGACTTGCGCCCTTGGCATCCAATTGAATTTGCTTTTGTGGCAATTCGCCGTCTGCCAGCAATTCCCGCAAAAACTCTTTTGCATCATCAAGAGCGGTGTTGTCATGGTCTCCAGTTTCGCGGCTGTCGGGTTCGGCCAGCAGTTCACGCGCCGTCCCCTCTACCGCATTGCCCCACAAGATTGATGATGCAAATATCCCGGGGTGATCCGTGAGTTCCGCCTGGACAAAGTCGTACTCGAATCCGCCATCATCCGGGCCGATATTTGACTTTGCACGGCAGAATATGCGCTTCGTAGTTCCACCATCATCAATCTTGCCGGTTGCCAGTACCACACGCGCCAGCGCACCGAAGGCAAGCGAACCGGTCACACGTTCGAGCGGGTTCCTTCCGCCTGTCCCTTTAGAAAAATGTGTTATTCCGAGAACAGCACAACCAAGTTTTTCAGCTAGTTCAACCAATGGCTGCAGCGCCCGGCGTACCTCTCCGTTTTTGTGGCTGTCTCCGGCTACGGCGTTTACTACTGGATCAACAATCAGCAGGGATATATTGCCGATGCGGGTAGCTGCATCGGCCATGGCTTTTATGTCGGTAGCTGGATCAAAGCTGCGTATTTCATCGCCGTGCTTAACGTCACCGATAAAATGCACACGGCTCATATCCGCGCCAGCAGCAAGTAATCGAGGAACCAGCGTATCTTGTGCGCTGTCCTCCCCGCTCCATATCAGCACGTTACCGACTGGTGCACGCGTGCCGTCTGGAAAGCGCCCGCCTTGGCTTATTGTTGCAACAAGGGCAATTGCGATTGTGGTTTTCCCATCCCCGGCCATGCCTGCAAATACATGGAATTTCCCGCGAGCAATATATCCAATCCATATCCAGCGGATTGCTTCGGGCTTAATGTCGGCAGCGCACGTTAGCTGCACTACTGGCAGGGGTGCGAATCCTCGCGGCAATACCTTTGCATCACCTGCGACTTTTGAGGGGCTAGAATCGCGTCCTACAGCGTCAAGTTTTTCCAGTGCAGCGGCGGCTCTGTCTTCCAGTGCGGAAAATTGATTTTTAGACATTGCTGATCCCTCCGGCTGTTAGTCCTGCCTGTATGCGTGAGCAGGCCAGCGCAAGCCTCGCCCGGTCTGTTTCGTTGAATGGATTACCAGCCAGCAGGTCAGCGGCAGCAATCAAAACCAGCGTGCTTTCAAAAGCGATTGCCCTCAAAATATCAGCGGCAGGGAATGGTCGTTTTTCTCCTTTTTTGAACTGTGCAGAATCGTCTCGCGGCGGGTAGAGCGCATCGAAGGTCAGGCCAACAGCACCCAGCACCTCTTCAACGGAACACGAAGCGAAGCAATGCAGGAGTACGCGGCCATCGTCTAGTTCGCGAATGGATAGGGATGCAGATTTATCAGCGTGTGCAGGGCAACAGGCCATCCAACGGCCTTGGCCGGTGCGCTTTACTTTGTCGAGGTGTTGCAGTAAATTGTCAGCACTCATCGCAGCACCTCGCGGTTGAGTTGCCTAGTCAGCATCATTGTTTTACCCGCCCCGAAGTTCGCACCTTCGGGGTTTTGCATTTGAGCGTCCTCGAATGCGACTACAGCATCGTGAAGGCGTTTCAGGTCGGCTTGCGTCGGAGTTGAGCCAGTAGCACCCAAAACAATTTTGGCTGACATCAGCAGGTTGAAAGTGAGTTGATCTCTCATGTCGCCCCCTACGCTGTAGCGCCAGTGGTGCGGGTGCGGCTTTCCAACCACTCTTCTAGCGCACTGCGAGAGTAGCGAACACAGCGGCCAACTTTCACGAACGGGACGTTGTATCGGCCAGTCGAGCGCCACACGCTCAGCGTTCCGGGGCTGACAGCTAAAACTTCAGCGGCTTCTTTTTCGTCCAAAAGGTCGCTGGTACGCTGGACTATTTGCGACAGGGTAGGGGTTGAGGTTGTCATGATGCCACTCCATATAATTCACGCTATGCCGATTGGCTTGCGTTATGGAGTGTTACTATCCGTACCAAGTTAACGAAGCCGCCGCTCCGTTAACACTTTTTTTATTTTTTTCTTGCTTCTGAAATTTCAGTTTTGAATGAGGAAAACTTGTATTCGCCGCCTAGTAAATCGGGGGATAGATATTTGCGTTGCTTCCGGTCCTTCGGATGCTCTTCTGTTGGCGTGATGCCGATTTTGCCTAGCTCGTCGTAAAGCTCGTCCCATAAATCGGCGGGCGGTATGTCTTTGTCGAGTGCGTCTTTCCTGTCTGCCAGCTTTTCAACGATTTTCCGCATACTGGTTTTTTCATCCGCCGCGTCAATCGTCCCCTTTTCACCGCTGGCATTTTTGCTGTTTCTCGCGCTTACCTTCTTCTTTTTTTCCAGCTCGGCAGGCAGGTCATGATGTACCCGGTGCGCGCTGAATTTGACGATGAAGGCATCCCATTTATATTTGAGTTCGTCCGCCAGTTCCTTTTCAATGTTGCCGCCGCGCTCAAGGCTTTGCGCAAGTACAACAGCGCATAACCTGAACTGTTGCGTTTCGTAATGTTCGCGTGCATCCAGCCCTCGCGGGCCTTCGATAATGCGCTGTTCCCACTTATTAAGCGGCGCAATGATGTAATCAGCCATGAACCCCGCAAGCTCCGCCAAGTAATCAGCGGGCTTTTCATCCGCCCAGCAGCCCAGCAGCAGGGTGTAAATCTGATTCTGGAATTTCAGATTGCAAAGGCTGAAAATATCATCATCGCCGATTTGATATTCTTCGACCGGCTTAGTTTTTTTCTCTTTCCGAACCTTCGGCACGTCTGGCGCGCGCGCTTTACTGTCGGCTTTTTTTGGTGGCAGTTCTTTTTTTGCGAGTAGCTGCGAAAAATCCGGGAAGTTCCAAGAGTTCGCCATCACAGCTTACCTTTCATCGGTAGCACATCGGCGGAATTCTTCACGCCTGCCGCTTCCATCATGGCGGCAGTTGCCGCCCCTATCGATGCCCGCACAGGGTCAACGTTGAGCCGTGCATAAATCATCGTTGCATCCGCGCTCTTATGCCCCAGCGACTTGCCGATAATCACCAGCGATGCGCCTGTAATGGCCTGCCACGATCCCAGCGAACGGCGCAGATCATGGATGCGAAGGTTATCTATGCCGCAGCGTTGCAGCAGGTTCTGCCAGCGTTTTTTCGGCGGCGAAATATGTCCGGTAGCAGAATCGGCAGGGAATACCCAAGGGCTTGTTGGCTTGCCTTCATCCGGCAACCTTGCGCGCAATATCTGCACGGCTTCCGCGCCCAGCGGCAGGATCATCGGTTCGCCGTTTTTGCTGTTTGTGTCTGGGATGCGCCAGATTGCAGAATCTAGATTCACGTCTTCCCATCGTGCCGACATTACGTTAATCCTGCGCGCACCGGTCAGCAGCGAAAGCAACACGAAGTGCTTAAAATCTTCCGATGATTCGTTCGCCAGTTCTGTGAAGAAAACCGGCAATTCATTGGCCTGAATGAATCTGTCCCGCTTGTTTTCCTTGTACGGCTCAACACCCGTTGCAGGGTTCGCGCCCTCATACCCAAGATAGATAGCGCGGCCATATACCGCCGATAGAATCTCAATAACCCTGTTTGCCATGATTGAATGCGTTGCGCCGATAGCCGCGTGAAGGGTGCGCACCTCGCCTTTTTCTATCTGGTCAATTTTGCGGTTTGTCCAGTCCACACCGGCGGGGTGTTTCTGCCGCTTGCGCCCGTGCTTCTTCGCTGGTTCGTCGGGCATAGTGCCGATGAATCGCTGCCATGTTGCCCGTATGTCGTCGGCGGTCTTCACACCTTTGGGTTTAACGTGTTGGTCGAAGTAATTCTCGAACGCTTGCCCCAGCGTGATTTTCTGCTTTTCTTCGCGCTTGGCCTTCGCGGGGTTGTTGCCCTTGGCAAACTCGCCCAGGTTCTTTTCGGCCTCATTGCGCGCCTGCTCAACAGTCATATCGCGGAACGCGCCCAGCTTCACCCATGCCATCGCAGCACCGGCGCGCTTGATAACGTAGAACGTCTTCGATCCTGCCGCCGTGACACGGCAAGCCAGCTTCGGGATTACGGTGTCGTAATAGGTGGCGCGGCCTTGGGCGGGCGGCGCGATTTTCTCAATCTCTCCCTTGCCAAACTTGAGCTTATTGTCGGTTTTCATCATTGACCCTTTGGTTATGACGTGGGCTAGCAAAACGCCTGCAAAGCCCCGCCGGTTAACGGTTTAAGCGGATTCGATACCCCTGTATTTTTCCGACCCTCTGGTTAAAATGGGCTAGCAGCCTGTCGGACTTAAAATTCCCGGAGCAACAAACCGTTGCCCCGGCAAGCGATTGCACAAAAAATAGGCATATTCCGCTGTTTTCTACCCGATTTTCATCATTTCCCGCCTGTTTTACCCGCTTTGGACGCAACT
>JAUYJO010000078.1 GCA_030700315.1 Gallionella sp. | reverse complement strand
GGGTGCTGCGCCAAAGCTGACGGTTTGATTGAGCAGGGCGAGTGGCGTCGAGCAACTTGCGTTGCTGCCGCCGTCGCTGCCGTAGCAGCTCCACGTCCACGGCCCGGAGCCGACGACTGCGCTGGACGAGCCTGTCGCGCAGCGGTTGGCGGATGGCGCGCTGCTGGCGGCAACACCGTTTGCGGCACCGCAAACACCATGGACCGGGGAAGCGACAACCGGTGCGGCGACCGTCGTGACATTGAACGCCCCGGCAACGCTGCCGATGGTCAAGGTGGCGGTGGTGAGCGTGCTGTGGCTGGCGGAGGATGTTTGTTGCACGGCTACCGCATCGCCGTTGTTCACCGTACCGGCCACGGCGGTATAACCCCCGCCGTTGACCGAGTAAGTGCCGCCCGCGATGCTGATGTTCGCCGCGCTGTTGATGCCCGCGACGGTGATGGCGTTGGAGGTGGCTACCGAATTCAACGCCGCGCCGGTCTGCGCGGTGAAGCTGAAGGGGTCGGGGGTGGTGTCCGCCGCGAGCGTGGTGACGTCGAACGCCCCGGCAACGCCGCCGATGGTCAAGGTCGCGGTGGTGAGCGTGCTGAAGCTGCCCGATGAAGTCTGCTTCAGCGTCACGGTGTCGCCGTTGTTCACCGTGCCCGCCACGGCGGTATAAGCGCCGCCGTTGACCGAGTAGGTTCCGCCCGCGATGCCGATGTTCGCCGCGCTGTTGATGCCCGCCACGGTGATGGCGTTGGAGGTGGCTACCGAATTCAACGCCGCGCCGGTCTGTGCGGTGAAGGTGAAGGCATCGGGTACGGCATCGGAGTAGACATACCTGAACACCGTGCCGCTGCCGGTTCCGGCGTAGGCGGTCATGCTGTCGGGGCTGACAGCCAGTGCGCCAATGACCCGGTTGCCCAGGCCGGTGGCGAAGGGGGTGGAGCCCTCCCAGGAATCGACGGCGTGGGCGGACGTGCCGAACAAGAGCAGGGACAGCGTAAGAAATCGCAGGGTTGTCATTTTCATATTCCCGTTAAAGTGGTAATCCGGTGTTTATCGCCGCCCAGTTCGTGCAGCCGTCGCTGCTGACGAACACCCCCGCCTCGCTGCCTGCGTAGAGCTTGCCTGCGGCATCCATCGTCAGGGAAAGCAGGTTCAGGTTGGCCGGTTGGGTGGCGCAGGCGCTCCAGTTCGCGCCGCTGTCGGCGCTTTTGAACGCGCCGCCGCCGTAAGTGGCGGCGTAGAGCTTGGCGCTGTCGCCGGGCTGGATGACCAGCGCCATGACGCGCGTGTTGGCGGGCTGGATGGTGGCCGCCGTCCAGTTCGCACCGCTGTCGGTGCTCTTGTACACGCCGGCATCGTCGAAACCGGCGTAAAGGATCGCTGGCGCGACCGGATCGACGACGATGCTGCTGACCGCGAGATTGAGCGTGGCGACCTGGAACGCGCTGTTCACGCCGCCGATGGTCAGGGTGGCGGTGGTGAGCGTGCTGTAGCTGCCCGACGAGGTCTGCCGCACGGTCACCGTGTCGTTGTTGTTCACCGTGCCCGCCACGGCGGTATAGGCTCCGCCGTTGATCGAATAAGTCCCGCCGACGATGCGGATGTACGCCGCGCTATTGATGCCCGTCACGGTGATGGTGTTGGAGGTCGCCACGCCGGAGCGCGCCGCGTCGGTCTGCGCGGTGAAGCTGAAGGCGTCCGGGGTGATACCCGTCTGGGAATCAAAAGAGTCGAAAGACTGTCCGCCACGCACGAGGCGAACGTAGCCGCCATTGGTCTTACCGTCGGCACCGGAATCGCCGACGTCGAAAACCACGCCCCACGCGCTCGGAGAACTCGGGACATACGTCGAGCTCGACCAGAAGAGCATCGGAGGCGTGGCCGGGAACAGGGTCTGGTTGATAGACGGGGTGTAACCGCAGCGCTTGACGAGGGATTCGAGTTCCTTTTTGTTCGGCAGACGCCAGCCGCCGCCGTCGAGACCGGACGTGGCGGCAGCACTCAGGGCGGCGCTCCAGGTCATGGCCGTGGCGGAACCTGTGTCGCAAGCGGTCGTGGTGGTGGACAGCCCTTCCGCGCACTGCTTCCACGTCAGGCCGGTCAGGTTATGCGTGACCGTGCCGTTGCCGTTGTCGGTGAAGGCGCTGGTCGGCGTGGATTCGGCCACGCTGGCATTGGGGTTGCCTGCGGTGCAGGCGGCGCCCGCCTCGAAAGCGGCGGACAGCAGGGCGAGCAGGGCGGCGATAAGGTATGGTTTACGATGCATGTCGGACTCCTGATAGGGATGCGGCTTGAAGAATGAAAATCTGGATTTAACGTGGGATAAATTCGTGGAACATTTTTGTAGGAGCGGCTTCAGCCGCGATAATCCGGCGTTCGCATTCGCGGCTGAAGCAGCTCCTGCGGGGAGGCGTTTTTTTGTTGTCATGGCGATGTCTCGGGTGCAGCATTCGCGGCTAAAGCCGCTCCTACAGGAAGCCTTTTTCGTTGCCATGCCAGCCGATTTCAGACAAAACACGGCGCTTGAGGCCCTGTTTGAGATAACCTTCTTCACGCACAATGACGTAGGCTCGCCCCGCCCGGCGCAGCGCCGCAATCAAGCGCGGCAGGTGTGAGGCCGGAATGGTAGGGGCGGGGTTGGCCGCCATGCTGATCGGGGGTAAACCCCCTCCTACAAAACCGTCGCCGGTCGAAAAACCATCGCCGGTCGCGGAACCATCACCGGTCGCGGAACCATCGCCACCCCCTGTAGGAGCGGGTTTACCCGCGATGTTTTGCTTGCCGCGAATCGGGGGTGAACCCCCTCCTACAACAGCGCCGGTATTTCTGGCATGATTGTCGGCATGACAACACATCCCCACGGCGGCAATCTGCGCGTTGGCCGCGTCTCCGAAATCGGGCGCGGCTATCTCGTCACCACGGTGGCGCAAAATCGTTTGCCCCTGTTCGCCGATTTCCATCTGGCCGGTCGCGGAACCATCACCGGTCGGGAAACCATCGCCGGTCGCGGAACCATCGCCACCCACTGTAGGAGCGGGTTTACCCGCGATGTTTTGTTTGCCGCGAATCTGGGGTGAACCCCCTCCTACAACAGCGCCGGTATTTCTGGCATGATTGTCGGCATGACAACACGTCCCCACGGCGGCAATCTGCGCGTTGGTCGCGTCTCCGAAATCGGGCGCGGCTATCTCGTCACCACGGTGACGCAAAATCGTTTGCCCTTGTTCGCCGATTTCCATCTGGCCAGGTTGGCGATACGGGAACTGCGCGCCTGCGATGAAGCGGGGCTGTGCGCAACCTTGGCCTTCGTGCTGATGCCCGACCATTTGCATTGGTTGCTGCAACTCAACCATGCCACGCTCCCCGATCTGCTCGGGCGCTTCAAATCTTTGAGCGGCGGCGCCCTCAACCGGAGCCGCCGCACACCTGGCATCACGGTCTGGCAGGCCGGATTCCACGACCGGGCCGTCCGCGACGGGGAAGATTTGCAGAATATCGCCCGCTACATCGTCGCCAATCCCGTGCGCGCCGGTTTGGCCGGTTCCGTCCGGGAGTATTCCCATTGGGACGCGGTTTGGTTGTGACGCATGGCGAATCGGGGGTGAACCCCCTCCTACAAAACCATCGCCGCCCGCAAAACCATCACCTCCCACTGTAGGAGCGGCTTTAGCCGCGATTGGTGCTGCTGTCGGGGCTGAAGCCCCTCCTACAATTTTCGCTTCCTTGCCCATTTGCACCAGCAATTCGAGTTCTTCGACGGCCACCACCACGCCACGGCACACCGCGTAGGCCTGGCGGTTCAGCGCGTATTTGTGGTAACGGGGAAAACGCCGCACCGCCTCTTCCAGCAGCGCAGCCAGGCTGACCGCGTCTTTCCAGATAGGGAGGTGGTCGTAGCGTGCCATGTCGTCAAAAGATCAAAAGAGCCTAAAACTGCCCGCCACGAACCAAGCGCACGTAGAGGACGTTCGTCTTATTGCCGGCGCTGGTACCGCCATTGTGGAAATAGACGTACGCCGCGCTGATAGGATTCGGGATATACGACGAACCCGACCAGAAGGGCGACGCGAACAGTGTGTTGGGGAAATAGGTCGTGTCGATGCTCGGAAGGGACGTGCCGGCATGCACCAGAGTGAGGAGTTCGCGCGGCGATGGTATGCGCCAGTCGGTGTAGGTGCAGAGCGCGGCGACGTTGACCGCCGCGACGAACGCCTCGGTGTTGCACAGGTTGCCGGGCAGGGTGGCATTGCAGGTGTTGGCGCCGGTGCTGCCTGCATTGCCGCCGTTGGTGGCGCCGTCGCTGTTGTACCAGGTGTAGGTATGCCCCTGATGGCGCAGGTGAGCGTTGTCGTTGACCTTGACCTCCCAGGTCAGTCCGGTGATGTTGTCTTTGGTGCAGGCCCAATCGGTGGCGGCGGTTCCGAGCGCGGCTCCGGCGGCGAGCGTGCTGCCGTCGTTGGCGATCTTGCTGTAATCGAAGCCCTTGTCGCCTGCGCCGGTCTTGATGAGCTGCCCCGCAGCCGCCGCCGCATCGCGCCCGTAGCGGCAGTCCTGGCGCGGATGGCTGCCCGCGTCGCGGGCGATGCTGGCGGCATGGGACGCGGCCACGCCATCGGCGGCGGTGTCGTTGTAGCAGGTGTCCTGGCCGGTGTCGGGCAGGCCGGCGGCGTGAGCGGGAGCGCTGGCAAGCAACAGTGCGAATAGGAAAACACGCGGGAACAGGGTCATGGTTGTGGCTCCGTGGTTCGTGAGAGTGGCGTGATGGAAGGTGGCGTGATGCGGTTTTGTAGGAGGGGCTTTAGCCCCGATGGGCGTGTTAGCCCCGATGATGGTTGCAATCGCGGGTAAACCCGCTCCTACGGCGGGGCACGAACCCGTTGGAGGGGGCTTGCCCCCGACGGTCGTATGTGGCTGAGCCGTTGTGCTGCTCGCTGCGTGTCGCATGGTATTTCCTCTTCGTTTCTTTCGGTTTCTTGCCCCAGGAATTTCAAGCTTGGGTCGGCAAACAGCGGCGGATTGTCCCGGTTGTATGGCATCGCTACAATCCGCCGGTTAGCGGATGCGGCAGCCCGTCGGGCTGTGTCGCGACGCTTCCGTCAGAGCGGCAATCCGGCGTTCATCGCCGCCCAACTCGCGCAGCCGTCGCTGCTGACGAACACCCCCGCCTCGCTGCCTGCGTAGAGCTTGCCTGCGGCATCCATCGTCAGGGAAAGCAGGTTCAGGTTGGCCGGCTGGGTGGCGCAGGCGCTCCAGTTCACGCCGCTGTCGCTGCTCTTGAACACGCCGCCGCCGTAGGTGGCGGCGAACAGCGCGGCGCTGTCACCCGGCTTGATGACCAGTGCCTTGACGCGCGTGTTGGTCGGCTGGGTGCTTGCGGCGCTCCAGCTCGCGCTGCCGTCGGTGCTTTTGTACACGCCCGCACCGTCGATGCCGGCGTAAAGGGTCGCTGGCGCGACCGGATCGACGACGATGCTGCTGACCGCGAGATTGAGCGTGACGAAATGGAACGACCCTTCAATCCAGCCGATGGTCAGGGTGGCGGTAGTGAGCGTGTTGTAGCTGGCGGAGGAGGTTTGCCGCACCGTCACCTCGTCGCCGTTGCTCACCGTGCCGGGCGTGCTGGTGTAGCACCCGCCGTTGATCGAGTAAGTTCCGCCGACGATGCTGATGTTCGCCGCGCTGTTGATGCCCGCGACGGTGATGGTGTTGGAGGTCGCCACGCTGGAGAGCGCCACGCCAGTCTGGGCGATGAAGCTGAACGCGTCCGGGGTGAAATCCGGTTGCGCATCAAAAGAGTCAAAAGACTGTCCGCTACGCACAAGCCGAACATAACCGTAGAAGGTCTTACCGTTGGCGTCGGGGTAGCCATCGTAGAAATAGACAAGCCAGGCGGCGGTCGGATCAGGCGCATAGTTGGTCGAAGTCCAGTACCAATCCGATACCGTATTCGGAAAGGCCGTGGCATCGATGGCCGGATCGCTCACGTCGATCTTCACCAGCGATTCCAGCTCGTTCCTGTTGGGCAGGCGCCAGTCGTTGTGGCCTTTGTAGCTCGCGCTATTGGCGCTGACCGCCACGCCCAGCGCCTGTGTCCAGGTATGGGTGCTGGCCGCGCCGCCGGCGCAGGTCACATTGTTGCTCTGCCCCCAGGAGCACTTGTCCCACATCAGGCCGGTGACCGTGTCTGTGACGGTGCCATCATTGTTGTCGTTGTAGGCGGCCTGCGCGGGCAGGGCAAAAAGGAGCGCGAGCAACGCCAGCGCGCCGCTTTTGAAAAATCGGGATGGACGGATCATGTCGGGCCTCTGCGGGGTAGAAGATGTCAAGCAATCGAAGGGCAAAATCACTGTCCGCTACGCACAAGCCGAACATAGCCGCTATTGGACTCATTGCTGGCGCCGGCGCCGCCATTGTAGAAAACGACACCCCAGGCGACGGCCGGAACAGGCGCATAAGTGTCGGCGCTCCAGTACCAATTGCTCTGCGTGCTGGGGAAATAGGCGCTGTCGATGGCGGGAATTGATGCGCCGTTATGCATGATGGAGAACAGTTCGCGCCGCGTGGGCAGGCGCCAGCCGGTGCCGTAGCCGCAGCGGGCGGCGGCATTGGTCGCATTGGGGAGCGTGGCGTTGGCGTAGGTCGTCCAGTCGCCATAACCGCTTTGCAGCGACCAGATCAGGTTGGTGACGTTGTCTTTGGTGCAGGCCCAGTCGGTGGACGGCGTCCCCGTCGCCGTATCGGTGGTGTTGGCGACGAGCGCGCCGGTGCAGGCGCCGCTGCCTTCCGGATCGCCGTTGAAGCACACTCTGGTGTAGTCGAAACCTTTGGCGCCCGCGCCGGTTTTGGTCAGCACCCCGGCAGCAGCAGCGGCGTCGCGCCCGAAGCGGCAATCCTGGCGCGGATGGGTTCCCGCATCGCGCGCGATGCTGGCCGGGCCGGACGCGGCCACGCCATCGGCTACGGTGTCGTTGTAGCAAGTGTCCTGCCCGGTGTCGTTGAGCAGTCCGGTGGGCGCCGCGTGGAGGGAGAGGCTGACGCCGAGCAGCAGGGCGAACGAAACAACGCGCGAAAAGCGGATCATGGTTTGTGGCTCCGTGGAGGGATGGTTTTGCAAGGTAGGAGGGGGCTTGCCCCCGATAGCCGTGTGTGGCGGAGCTGTTGAGCTGGTCGCTGTGTGTCGCATGGTATTTCCTCTTCGGTTTCTTTCGGTTTCTTGTCCCAGAAAATTCAAGCTCTGGGCCGGCAAGCAGGGGTGCAATCAAAAGTGTTGGTGCATCTTCTTATGTAGGGCGGATGAGCCGAAGGCGTTATCCGCCGAATGTTTCGTCATAGCCAAGCCTCCATACGGCGGAAGGCGCTACGCTTTTCCGCCCTACTTCCACTTCTTTGACCAACACTTTATGATCGCACCCGGCAAGCAGCGGCTGATTGTCGCGGTTGCCCGGCATTGCTACAATCCGCCGATTAGCGGATACGGCAACCCGCCGGGCCGCGCCGAAACGGGGGTGATATGGCGTCGTCAACGAGAATGCTCAAGGATGCGGACATGCGCCTGCTGGCTGATTTGTGGTGGGATCTGGCGGATGCGCCCGCCGCCGAATGCGATGCCGCGCTGCGCCATTGCCTGGAGCAGTTGCGCGGTCTGGTCGGCGCATGCAATGCCACGTGGGTGGGCATCTGCCGCCAGCCGGAGGTAGCGGCAGAAGATCCGCTGCTCGGCTGGCGCATCCGCGGCGTGGAACACTTGCACCACCAGGAACGGCGGCTGTCCATGGCACGCGAGCTTGCAGGACGCCTCGACGCCGGGCAGGCCGACCCTTATGTCGGCGCGATCGCCCGCCGCGCCGGTCAGACGCGCAGCAACCTGCGCCGCGAGCTGGTGGATGATAAATGCTGGCGCAGCAGTTGGATCGTGCGCGAGGCGCTGGAAGAGGAGCGCATCGACGACCGGCTGGAAGGCGGGCATGTCATCTCGGCAAACTGCGAATCCCATTTCGCCCTGGACCGATGCCACGGCGAACAGCCGTTCGACGACTACGAGCGCGACCTGCTTTGCTTCTTCCTGCTCGGCAGCCGGACGTTCCAGCGCGAGCTGCTGCTATCCAAGGGGTTGGCGAACGTCTCCTCGCTGTTCAGCCTGCGCGAACGCGATGTCCTGAAGCTGCTGCTGACGGATGCCAGCGAAAAGGAAGTCGCCCGGCATCTTGGCATCGGCTACCGCACTACCCACCAGCACGCCGCCAGCATCTACGCGAAACTCGGTGTGCGCGGGCGGATGGGCTTGATGACGCTCTGGCTGCGCGGCGGAAAAACCGGCCTCTGATTCCAGCTTGTCTGACTATCCGGTACTCATCAGTTCGAATCGCACCACACCCGACGAAAACGAGCTGTTGCAGGGCTATCGCGCCGCGTCGCCGGAGGTGCGGGAGATCATGCTCGTCGCGGCCAGGGGCTCGACAAGAAAGCCGGATTCTTCGCGGCGCAGCGAAGCCCGGTAGCCCACCCCGCTTGCGCCTGGTTATTGAGCGCGCTGGGGCAAAGCCGACATGATCGTCCGCGATAAACCTTTAATCATTTAGCCTTGACGATATATCAAAATTGATTTAGTTTAGCCCGGTGGAGGTGTCGGTGACGGTGCCGTCGAGGTTATCGACAAACGGCGCGGCAGCGAGAGCGGAGCCGGTGGCGAGGGCACACAGGGCGGCTGCGCACAGGGCGCGGGCGGAAGCGGGCAAGAAAAGGGCGGGAAAACTCATGTAAGTCTCCTGAAAAGATCGTTCATGGCGGTCAGAACGGCAATCCGGTGTTTATCGCCGCCCAGCTCGCGCAGCCGTCGCTGCTGACGAACACCCCCGCCTCGCTGCCTGCGTAGAGCTTGCCGCTGGCATCCATCGTCAGGGAAAGCAGGTTCAGGTTGGTCGGCTGGGTGCAGGCGCTCCAGATCATGTCGCTGTCGCTGCTCTTGAACACGCCGCCGCCCGGCTTGATGACCAGAGCCTTGATGCGCGTGTTGGTCGGCTGGGTGCTTGCGGCGATCCAGCTTGCGCCGCCGTCGGTGCTTTTGTATATGCCGGCATCGTCGAGGCCGGTGTAAAGGATCGCTGGCGCGGCCGGATCGACGACGATGCTGCTGACCGCGAGATTGAGCGTGGTGACTTGGAACACGTCGCTCACCCCGCCGATGGTGAGGGTGGCGGTAGTGAGGGTGCTATAGCTGGCGGAGGAGGTCTGTTGCACGGCCACCTCGTCACCGTTGTTCACCGTACCGGCCACGGCGGTGTAGCCCCCGCCGTTGATGCTGGACACGGTGATGGTGTTGGAAGTTGCTACGCTGGAAAGCGCCACGCCGGTTTGCGCGGTGAAGCTGAAGGGGGCGGGGGTGGTGTCATCCTGCGCATCGAAAGAATCGAAGGGCTGCCCGCCACGAACCAAGCGCACATAGTGGACGAACGTCTTATTGTAGCCATAAATATCGCCATAGCCGAAACCGACGTACTACGCTTGGGAAGTATCCGGGACATACGACGAACCCGACCAGAAATACTCATCAGGTGTGGCCGGAAACAGAGTCCGGTTGATGGCCGGGTTGTAGCCGCAAGACTCGACGATGGATTCGAGCTCCTTTATATTCGGCAAGCGCCAGTCGCTGTGACCAGCGAAATTCGCATCTTTTGCGGCAGCCAGGGCGGCGTTCCAGGTCATGCCCGTGGCGGCGCCAGTGGCGCAGCCCTCACCGCTGAGTGATGCAGAGATTGTAAAAGTACCTTTTATGAACCGGGGGCGGGTTTCGTAGGTCGGGATTCATCCCGACAGAGCGTTGCATAAACCAACCCCGTTGGGATGAATCCCGACCTACATCATCGTGAGACTCATGACCAAACGGTACGTTTGTAATTTCTGTATCCCTTAACGCTATCGTGGCCAAGAAGCTATCTGAAACTACGTGTTGATGCGCGTTTAAATTACCCAGCCCTGCGCGTTGAATTTTACCCAGGCACTTTAGCCGTAGTTCGTGGTGGCGGCTGCGCGCAAGTGTAGCTCAATTTCACTGTTTTCTGCCCTTGAGGTAGTAACCGGGCAGGGCAACCGCATCAAAATCGAAGTAGAGTAAAAGCATAAATCGCAACTGACGCTATAGATTAACGGATTGTTTCCGATAACCCATCTTTTCCGGGAGAAAATGATGGGGATCGATAACCACAGGGCTGCGGGTGAGCGTTTGTCGTTGGCGGAGGATTTTATACATAGCGTCTTAAATAATGGCGCATAGTCTCGCCATCTGTCGGTTGGGCTTGGCCCAGAGATTGAAGCGCTCCTGCACGGCTTCGACAACATGGCCGAGGGTTGGGAAGTGCCGATTGCGGGTCGCCAGCCAGCGGGTCAGTTTCCAAACCCGCTCGATCGGATTGAGTTCGGGACTGTATGGAGGCAAGAACATGAGCGTGAGCACCTTGCGGTGCGTGTGCAGCCAGGGCTGGAGCAAACGGGCATGGTGGTACTTGGCGTTGTCCAGAACCAGCAGACGAGGCGTTTGCCACGGGAGCGGTGCTTGGGCAGGCGCATCAAGAAGCGCTGGAAGAACTCGCCGTTGAATATCGGCTCGAAGGCGGTAACCAGTTTGCCGGTGCGGATGTTGGCTGCGCCAAAGCACGCCACGGACTTGCGAGTGGGCGCATGCAAGAGGATGTGGGCTTTGTCTTCCGGCGGCACCCACATACGGCAGCGGGTGCCGTGTTGCTGGAAGTGGCATTCGTCGGAACTCCATAGGTCAACCCTTGGATCGGCGGCCAGACGCCGCAGTTTTTTAAAGGCCGCCTGCGCTTCCGGGTCGGCCTTGGCGATGACGGGGCGGGGCTTGCGCAGCCGAAATCCCATCTGGCCGAACAGCCGCTGACATTGGCGCGTTCCCAGCGAGACCTGATAACTCTGGCGCAAATGCTCGGCCAGCAGTTTGCCGTCCCACAGGGTCTGGGCAAAGCCGAACTCACGCGGGCTACGCCGCAAGTCGCGTTCCAGGGATTGCCAATGCGCATCGGTCAATCGACTCGGCCGCCCGGATCGCTCACCTTCCCGCAATCCGGCAAATCCGATTCCCTCGAAGCGATTGACCCAGCGCTGCACCGTGCGCTCGCTCTCGTTCAGCCACAACGCGGCCTGTCGCGCACTCATGCCGTTCGCCACCAGCAATACGCCGTGCAGCCGGTGATCGTACCGGGACTCATCGTTGCGCTCGATTTCTTGGCCGATGGCAATACTGGTTCATCGCGTTTTTCTGGGGTAAATTTTGGTAGTTAATTGGTTTTTTCATAGGGCTGGTAGCATGCAAGTCATGATTTTCAACCGCAGATATCCGCCGAATGAAAGTTGCGCGAGAGGTCAGCATACGGCGGATAACGCTGCGCTCATCCGCCCTACGTAAGATGCACCAACACTTTTGATCGCACCCCTGTCATTACTTTGCGGTTGCCCATCACCCCCAGACAAGGTAAAATTCGCGCCCTTTCGCTTTTGTGTTTGCAGTGGCGGCGTGTGCCGCCATTTTTTGGTTTTGATGTATTGACTAAGGAACACCGTGAGCAATTCTTCTTTGCCGTTGCAGCAAGGCTTGCCAATGCAACAGGGTCTGTACGATCCGCGCCAGGAGCGCGATGCCTGCGGGGTCGGATTTGTCGCCCATATCAAAGGGCATAAAAGCCATGACATCGTAAGCCAGGGCTTGAAAATACTGGAAAACCTGACCCATCGCGGCGCGGTGGGCGCCGACCCGCTGGCAGGCGACGGTGCGGGTATTTTGTTGCAGATTCCCGATGCTTTTTTTCGCGCGCAATGCGCGGCGCAGGGCATCGAATTGCCTGCAGTCGGCAGCTACGGCGTGGGGATGCTGTTCCTGTCGCGCGACCCGAAAAACCGCGCGGCTTCCGAGCAGATTCTCGCTAAAACGATCACCGCCGAAGGCCAGAAACTATTGGGTTGGCGCGATGTGCCGGTGGACGGGTCCGGGCTGGGAGAGAGCGTCAAGAAGGCCGAGCCCGTCATGCGCCAGATATTCATCGCGCGCGGTGAAAATTGCACCGATGTCGATGCGTTCGAACGCAAGCTGTTCGTGATACGCAAAATTGTGCAGCATGAAGTGCGGCGCCTGCCGGGAGATCGTGGTTTGTATATCGCTTCGTTGTCCGCGCGCACCATTGTCTACAAGGGCATGCTGCTGGCCGACCAGGTCGGCCGGTATTACCTCGATTTGCAGGACAAGAGCGTGGTCAGCGCGCTGGCGCTGGTGCACCAGCGTTTTTCCACCAACACTTTCCCGACCTGGATCCGGGCACATCCGTTCCGCATGATCGCGCACAACGGCGAGATCAACACCTTGCGCGGCAACGTGAACTGGATGGCCGCGCGCCACGCGGCGATGTCGTCCAGGCTGCTGGGCGAAGACCTGGACAAACTCTGGCCGCTGATCGTCGAAGGCCAGTCCGATTCCGCCTGCTTCGACAACGCGCTGGAATTGCTGGTGATGGGCGGCTATTCGCTGCCGCACGCGATGATGATGCTGATCCCCGAAGCGTGGGCGGGCAACCCGCTGATGGATGAAGGGCGGCGCGCGTTTTACGAGTACCACGCCGCGCTGATGGAGCCGTGGGATGGCCCGGCAGCGGTGGCCTTCACCGACGGGCGCATGATAGGGGCGACGCTCGACCGCAACGGCTTGAGGCCGGCGCGCTATCTCATCACCGATGACGACATGGTGCTGATGGCTTCCGAAATGGGCGTGCTGGACATCCCGCAGCACAAGGTCGTCAAGAAGTGGCGGCTGCAACCGGGCAAGATGTTCCTGATCGATATGGAGGCGGGCCGCATCGTGGACGATGCCGAGCTGAAACAGCAGTTGGCGACCGCAAAGCCCTACCGCAAGTGGATAGAGAAATCGCGCTACTTCATCAAGGATTTGCCCGGGGTCAAGGTCGAGACGGCCTTGCAGGAAGCTTTGCTGGATACCCAGCAGGCGTTCGGTTACACGCAGGAGGACATCAAGTTCATTCTCGCACCCATGGTGTCTTCCGGCCAGGAGGCGATCGGCTCCATGGGAGTCGATGCGGCGCTGCCGGTATTGTCGAACAAGAACCGCTCGCTCTACGATTATTTCCAGCAGTTGTTCGCGCAGGTGACCAATCCGCCGATCGACCCGATCCGCGAGGAGATCGTGATGTCGCTCACCTCGTTCATCGGCCCGAAACCCAACCTGCTCGGGCTGGAAGAGACCGATCCGCCGCTGCGCCTGGAAATTTCCCAGCCGCTCCTGACCAAGGAGGGCATGGCCAAATTGCGCAACATCAGCAAGCTGACCAAGGGGCGTTTCAGGTCGCTGGTACTGGATATCACCTATCCTGCCCCCTCGGGGGCGGCTGGCTGCGAAGCCGCCATCGAGGCGCTGTGCAAAGCCGCCGACAAGGCGGTGGCGGAAGGCTGCAACGTATTGATTCTGTCCGACCGCACCGTGTCGGCAAAGCGTGTGGCGATACCCGCGCTGCTGGCCTGCTCGGGCGTACACCATCATCTGGTTCGCGGCGGATTGCGCACCAGCACCGGCCTGGTGGTGGACACGGGTTCGGCGCGCGAAGTGCATCATTTCGCCCTGCTTGCCGCTTATGGCGCCGAAGGGGTGTGCCCGTGGCTGGCGTATGAGACCATCGAAGCCATGACGGATTACCTGTCCGCCCATGCGAACGAGAAAGACATTGACCAGCGTTTCATCAAGGCCATAGACAAGGGGCTGCTCAAGGTAATGTCCAAGATGGGCATTTCCACTTACCAGTCCTATTGCGGGGCGCAGATCTTCGAGGCGGTCGGCCTGAATGCCGGATTCGTTGAAAAATATTTCACCGGCACGGCCACCCAGATCGAAGGCATCGGCCTGCAAGAAGTGGCCGAAGAGGCGGTGCGCACCCACCGCAACGCTTTCGGAGGCGACCCGTTGCTGGCCAATGCGCTGGATGCGGGCGGCGAGTACGCCTGGCGCGCGCGCGGCGAAGAGCATATGTGGACGCCGGACAGTATCGCGAAACTGCAAAACTCCACGCGCACCAATAATCTTGCGACCTACAAGGAATACGCCAAACTCATCAACGAGCAGGCCGGAAAACTGAAAACCCTGCGCGGGCTGTTCGACATCAAGCCTGCGGGGAAACCGGTACCGCTGGAAGAAGTCGAGCCGGCAAAAGAAATCGTCAAGCGCTTCGCCACCGGCGCGATGTCGCTCGGCTCGATTTCCACCGAGGCGCATACCACGCTGGCGATCGCGATGAACCGCATCGGCGGCAAGTCGAACACCGGCGAAGGCGGCGAGGACGCGGCGCGCTACCGGACGATCAACGGCGGCGAGATGCTGTCCGGCATCATCGGCAAGGGGCGCATCGCGAAAGACCGGGAGCTGGAGGCGGGAGACTCGCTACGTTCGCGCATCAAGCAGGTCGCCTCAGGCCGCTTTGGCGTCACCGCGGAATACCTTGCCAGCGCCGACCAGATACAGATCAAGATGGCGCAAGGCGCCAAGCCAGGCGAAGGCGGACAATTGCCCGGCCACAAGGTATCCGAGTACATCGCCAAGCTGCGTTTCTCGGTGCCCGGAGTCGGGCTGATCTCGCCTCCGCCGCACCACGACATCTATTCGATCGAGGATCTCGCGCAACTCATCCACGACCTGAAGAACGCCAACCCGTCCGCGTCGATCTCCGTCAAGCTGGTCTCGGAAGTCGGGGTGGGCACGGTTGCGGCGGGTGTGGCCAAGACCAAGGCGGATCATATCGTCATCTCCGGTTTCGACGGGGGCACCGGCGCATCGCCGATATCCTCGATCAAGCACGCCGGCACGCCGTGGGAGCTGGGGCTGGCGGAAGCGCAGCAAACGCTGGTGCTGAACCAGTTGCGCGGCCGCGTCGTCCTGCAGGTGGACGGCCAGATCAAGACCGGGCGCGACGTGTTGGTCGGCGCGCTATTGGGGGCGGACGAATTCGGTTTTGCCACCGCCCCGCTGGTGGTGGAAGGCTGCATCATGATGCGCAAGTGCCACCTCAACACCTGCCCGGTCGGCGTGGCGACGCAAGACCCGGAACTGCGCAAGAAATTCACCGGACAGCCGGAGCATGTGGTGAACTTCTTCTTTTTCATCGCCGGGGAAGTGCGCGAATACATGGCGCAACTCGGCATCCGAAGATTCGAAGAACTGATCGGGCGCAGCGACCTGCTCGACGTCAAGCAGGGTATCGCGCACTGGAAATCGCAGGGGCTGGATTTCTCCAGGATATTCCAGCAGCCGATAGCACCGGCCAACGTGGCGCGCCGCCATGCCGAACAGCAGGATCACGAGCTGGAAAAAGCTTTGGACAATACCCTGATAGCCAAGGCTCAAGCCGCGCTGAACAACAAGCAGCGTGTGGATATCGAGAGCGCGATCCGGAACGTCAACCGCACCGTCGGCACGATGCTGTCGCATGAAGTCGCCAGGCGTTATGGCCAGACGGGATTGCCCACCGACACCATCAACGTGAGATTCAACGGCACGGCAGGGCAGAGTTTCGGCGCGTTCCTCGCGCACGGCATTTCGTTCGAGCTGCATGGCGAAGGCAACGACTACGTGGGCAAGGGACTGTGCGGCGGGCGCATCGCCATCATGCCGCCTGCCGATGCCAAGCTGATTTCGCATGAAAATATCATTGTCGGCAATACCGTCTTGTATGGTGCGACCTCCGGCGAATGCTATTTTAGCGGGGTGGCCGGCGAGCGCTTCGCGGTGCGCAATTCGGGTGCGGTCGCGGTGGCGGAAGGCGTAGGCGACCACGGCTGCGAATACATGACCGGCGGCCTGGTCATCGTGCTGGGGCAGACCGGGCGCAACTTTGCCGCAGGCATGTCCGGCGGGGTAGCCTATGTGCTGGATGAAGACGGCTGCTTCGAGAAACGCTGCAACCTGGCGATGGTGGAACTCGAACCTGTCCCTGCCGAGGCCGAGGCCAGCGAAACCGGTGAAGTGGAAGCGCATGGCCGCGTGCATTTCAACCACCTGAACAAGGCGGATGAACATGTGTTGCGCGATTTCATCAGGAACCACTTTCAGCACACCTGCAGCGCGCGCGCAAAAGATATTCTGGATCACTGGCCGCAATACCGGCCGAAATTCGTCAAGGTCATGCCGACCGAATACCGACGCGCGTTGCAGGAAATGGCGGCGCAAAATGTAGGGGCGCAATTCATTGCGCCCGAGAAGGTGAGCTGATATGGGCAAACCAACCGGATTTATGGAATTCAGCCGCCTGAGCGAAGAGTATTTGCCAGTGGCGAAACGGCTGAAAAATTACTGCGAATTCGTGCTGCACCTGACCGACGAGCAGGCCAAAATACAAGGCGCGCGCTGCATGGATTGCGGCATTCCTTTTTGCACTTCGGGCTGTCCGGTCAACAACATCATCCCAGACTGGAACGACCTGGTGTACCGGGGCAACTGGCGCGAAGCGCTGGAGGTGCTGCACTCCACCAACAATTTCCCGGAATTCACCGGGCGCATCTGCCCCGCACCGTGCGAGGCGGCCTGCACGGTGAACATCGACGGCGATGCGGTGGGCATCAAATCCATCGAGCATTTCCTCATCGACAAGGGCGGCGAGAACGGCTGGGTATTGCCGCAGCCCGCAGCGAAAAAGACCGGCAAAAAAGTGGCCATAGTCGGCTCCGGCCCTTCAGGGCTGGCGGCAGCGCAGCAACTGGCGCGCGTCGGCCACGCGGTCACCGTGTTCGAAAAGAACGACCGCATCGGCGGCCTGCTGCGCTATGGTATTCCCGACTTCAAGCTCGACAAGCGGCTGATCGACTGGCGTATGGCGCAATTGCAGGCCGAGGGCGTGACCTTTCAAACTTCGGTGTTCGTCGGCAAGGAAGCGCCATGCCCAGATAAATTGCCCAAGGGGGTGGCGAACGACGCGCAGAAAACCGTCGCGCCGGACGAATTGCTGAAGCAGTTCGACGCGGTGATCCTCGCGGGCGGCTCGGAGCAGCCGCGCGACTTGCCGGTGCCGGGGCGTGCGCTGGACGGCGTGCATTACGCGCTGGAATTCCTCATTCCGCAGAACAAGGAAGTGGCGGGAGATGGCAAAAATCCGATCCGCGCCAAGGGCAAGCATGTGGTGGTGATCGGTGGCGGCGACACCGGCTCCGATTGTGTCGGCACGTCGAACCGCCACGGTGCGGCTTCGGTCACGCAGATCGAAGTGATGCCGCGTCCGCCCGAGCGAGAGGATAAATCGCTGGTGTGGCCGAACTGGCCGCTCAAGTTGCGCACTTCCAGTTCGCACGAGGAAGGCTGCGCGCGCGACTGGGCGATCGCCACCAAAGAGTTCATCGGCGAGAAGGGCGTGCTCAAGGCCATCAAGGCGGTACGCGTCGAATGGAAGGACGGCAGGATGAGCGAGATCGCGGGCAGCGAGTTCGAGCTGAAGGCCGACCTGGTGTTCCTCGCGATGGGCTTCACCCATCCGTTGCAGCCGGTGCTGGATGCGTTCGGCGTCGAAAAAGATGCGCGTGGCAACGCCAAGGCCGACACCGAAAACTACCGCACCAGCCGGGATAAAGTATTTGCGGCAGGCGACATGCGCCGCGGCCAGTCGCTGGTAGTGTGGGCGATCCGCGAAGGCCGCCAGTGCGCACGGGCGGTGGACGAGTTCCTGATGGGCTCGTCGGTGCTGCCGCGCTGACCTGTAGGGGCAGGATTCATCCCGCCCGAACGACACGAAGAATTAACAAAGGTACATATGAACTTCAAACTGAAAAACGACACCTTCCTGCGCGCATTGCTGCGCCAGCCGACCGACTACACGCCGATGTGGATGATGCGCCAGGCCGGGCGCTTCCTGCCGGAGTACCGCGAAACGCGCCAGCGCGCCGGCAGCTTCCTGGGCCTGTGCAAAAACCCGGATTACGCCACCGAAGTGACACTGCAACCGCTGGACCGTTTCCCTCTGGACGCGGCGATTCTGTTCTCCGACATTCTCACCGTGCCGGACGCGATGGGGCTGGGTCTGTATTTTTCCGATGGAGAAGGCCCGAAATTTGAGCGCCCGCTGAAGACGGAAGCGGACATCAAGGCATTACGTGTGCCAGATATCGGCAAGGATTTGAAATACGTCACCGATGCCGTGACGCAGATTCGCAAGACGCTGGATGGGCGCGTGCCGTTGATCGGTTTTTCCGGCAGCCCGTTTACCTTGTCCTGCTACATGGTCGAAGGCGGCGGCAGCGACGATTACGCCAAGGTGAAGACCTTGATGTACAACGAGCCCAAGCTGATGCACCACATTCTCGAAGTGACCACCCAGGCGGTGATCGCCTACCTGAATGCGCAAATCGAGGCGGGTGCGCAGGCGGTGATGATTTTCGATTCCTGGGGCGGCGTGCTGTCGCATGCGGCGTTCCACGAATTCTCGCTGGCTTATACGCAGCGCATCGTCGACGGCCTGATCAAGGAAAAAGACGGCGTGCGCATCCCGAACATCGTGTTCACCAAGGGAGGCGGCCTGTGGATCGAAAGTATCGCCGACACCGGCTGCGATGCGATCGGCCTGGACTGGACCATGGACATCGGTATCGCGCGGCAAAAGGTCGGACATAGAGTCGCGCTACAGGGCAACCTCGACCCGGCGGTATTGTTTGCCTCGCCCGAGGCGATCCGTGCCGAAACGGAAAAAGTGCTCAGCAGCTACGGCTACGGCAGCGGCCACGTGTTCAACCTGGGCCACGGCATCTCGCAACATACCAACCCGGAACATGTCGCGGCACTGGTTGCGGCGGTGCATGAACTGAGCCGCAAATACCACTAGTCTCTGCCCGCATGAACAAAAGCCGCAGGAGACACCTGCGGCTTTTTGTTTGCTTACGTTTTATGGATAAAAAAGAGGTTTGAAAGCTATTGTTTTTGGCGCAGCGCGACGCGCTTGAGATACGCCTCGCGGGCGATCTGCACATCTTCCAGGAAATACGGCAACTCCTTCAGCAGCATGGCTTGCGGGCCATCCACCAAGGCTTTGGGCGGCGCGGGATGAAAATCCACCAGCACCATGTTGGCGCCGGCCAACACGCCCTGCGCGGTGACGTGCATCGTGTCGAGTATGCCGTCCGGCGACGCTTGCCGCGATCCCACCGAGTGCGACGGGTCGACGCACACCGGCATGCGCGTCAGCCGCTTCACCACCGGCACATGCGCGAAATCCACCAGGTTGCGGTGTGGGTCGCCCATGTTGGTCTTCATGCCGCGCAGGCCGAACACCACGTTGCGGTTGCCTTCGGAGGCCAGGTATTCCGCCGCATTCAGCGATTCGTCCAGGGTGATGCCGAAGCCACGTTTAAGCAGCACCGGCATCTCGGTTTGCCGCCCGACGATTTTCAGCAGCTCGAAATTCTGCGTGTTGCGCGTGCCGATTTGCAGCATCACGCCGGTCGGGTTGCCGGTCTGATGCAATGCCTCCTTAATTTCGTTGAGGTGCGACTCGTGAGTAATTTCCATCGCAATCACCTTGATGCCGTACTTGCCCGCCAACTCGAACACGTAGGGCAGGCAATTCTTACCGTGCCCCTGAAACGCATACGGGCTGGTGCGCGGCTTGTATGCGCCCATGCGCGTACACACCTGGCCGTTGTCAGCCACGGCTTTCATCATCATTTCGACATGCTCGCGGTTGTCCACCGCGCATAACCCGGCAAACACGTGCAGCGTGTCCTGGCCGAAGCGCACGCCGTTGTATTCGAAATGCGTGGGGCGCTGGTCGTCCTTGTGCCGCCCGAGGATGCGGTACTCCTCGGAAACCCGCACCACGCGCTCGACACACGGCAGGCTCTGCATATCCTCGATGTCCAGCAGCTTGGTGTTGCCGATCAGGTAGATTTCCGTGAGCGCCTGCTCGCTGCCGCGCTCGACATGCACGCGGACCTGGATGCCTTGCAGAGTAGCAAGGTGCGCCAGCAACTGCCGGTATTCCGGCGACTGCTCGCTGGTGTTGGAACTGAGAATCAGAATCATTTTTATCCCTTGAATATGTAGGTCGGGTTAGGCGCGTTTTTTGCGTCGTAACCCGACGTTTTGCACCAGATTTTGTCGGGTTACGCGATAAAGCCGCTCTTGTACCCTTTAGGGTGAACCCGACCTACGGTTCTGAAATTACTTGCCCAGCAAGATCGCCGACTGCGCCGCCCACTGCGCCATCGGGTCGCGTGTAAAACCGCTCTTGGCGAACTGCTGCCAGCGGCCGATCACATAACACACCAGCAGATTGGCGTGCGCAGAGATGTCTTCCCCTGACACGGTGCGCGTAGCGGCGGTGCGGGAAGGGGAAGAAGGCGGCATTCCTGTTCCGGACTCCAGTGCTTCCTGAGCCTGGCCGCCCACCGATTCGCCCATTTCGCCCTGCGTCGCGGCCATGCGCAAGGATTGCTTGAGCGTCGCCTCGATGCGGTCCAGCATCTGATTGATGCGCTGCTGCAAACGCTCGTTCTCGTTCACCAGCACGTCGCCGATCAGCACGCGCGTCATGCCACGATTTTTTTGCGCGAAGCCGAGCAGCATGGACACGATAGCCTCGACCTGCTGCAAACCGCTCTTCTCTTCCTGGGTGATTTTGTTGATCAGGCCGAACACGGTCTGCTCGATGAACTCGATCAGCCCCTCGAACATCTGCGCCTTGCTGGCGAAGTGGCGGTACAGCGCCGCCTCGGAAAGCTCCAGCCTGGCCGCCAGCGCGGCCGTGGTGATTTTCTCGCCCTTGGGTTGCTCCAGCATCTGCGCCACGGCTTGCAGGATTTGTAATTTTCTCTCGCCCGGTTTACTTGCCATGTTTTCCTCTTCAATTTAACCGATGCAGCACGCCCGGCAACTGCATCACATCGCGTATCTTCACATCCACGCACGGCGCGCTCCTGTTGCCGCCATTCACCCACACCGTGCGCATTCCCAGCCGCTTGGCCGCAACCAGATTTTCCACGCTGTCTTCGACCATCACGCATTGCGCCGCCGCGACACGATGCCGCTGCAGCAGGCGCAGGAAGCCGAAACTGTCGGGCTTGGGGCGAAAGCGCGTCTGCTCCACCGCCATCACATCATCGAACAAATCCGCCACGCGCAACAGCTTCAACACCGCTTGCGCATAGTGCTGCGGCGCATTGGAAAACACCACCTTCCTGCCCGGCAGCGCCTTCAACACATGGCGCAAACGCGGTTCGCGCAGCACCATCCGCTCCAGCTCCGGGAACTGGTGGGTATGCCACAAAAAATGCGCCGGATCAGTGCCGTGGTGGCGCATCAAACCGCTCAGCGTCGCGCCGTAACGCCGCCAGTAATGCACGCGCAACGCGTTTGCCGCCGCCTCATCCAGCTGCAGATGCTGCTGCAAATAGGCAGTCATGCTGCGGTTGATATGCGGAAAGATGTGCGGCGTCGCGTTGTGCAGCGTGTTGTCCAGGTCAAAAATCCATAATTTCGTCGTCATGCGTTGTTGTGCCTACTGCAGAAAGCCATGAACCATTTAGTACCAAGATCACTTTTCTGCCTTTGACCGGAAAACATCGATGCTACAGCTTCGCACCCTGCGTAGCTCTTGGTTGTTCAGTGCCAATCCACCCGCAGGCTGAAAGATATCGAGTCCTCGCCCCAGCTTGAATAAAACACCGTTGTCAAAGACTGCATAGCGATCATGTAGCCCCGGCTCACGCCGCCAATTAAGAGTAATGCCGCCTGATGGAAGAGGTCTTTTGCGAGGTCATTCAATCGCGCATCAGTGCCTGCCATTTTTTCCTCAGTGACTTCACCTGTCACTAGCCAGAACGACTTCAACTTCGTGGCACTTTGAATGGCAGTAAAGAAATCAATCAGGTTTTTAACCTGATGCGACTTAAGCAAGTAAGGCTCAATGAGTAGTCCACTCTGTGCACCGCTCAGAAGATGAGGAAGGAATATACGGCCATAAGACCACCCAGTCTTGCCGCTGATCAGCTCGAAGCGATGCATCAACTCGGTAGCAGATGGAATGATCTCTTCTAGATAGGGAAGCGTAGGCTCTTGCTCATCGCGAATAATTGGCGGCGTGACTGGCTCTGTAGTGACTTCACTAGTTGCGGTGCTTGCGGCTGCATCGCTGGCGACGGGCATATCACCGCCAAACGTATCCACAATATCCCGATGTGCGGAAACAATCACCTCATTGATTTCACTGGAGGCTTGATCGAACATTTCCCGCTGCCCATGGATAGCCGCCTCCATCGCCGCTCTGATGTTGCCCTGAATGCGCGAAAGCTCGGCCTCTGCCTCAGCTATTGCACGACTCGGCAATTGCTCTGTTTCCGTTACCAAATAGTTTGAGTAATCTGCGTAATGTTTCCTTACATGTTCGATCAGGGCATCACGAAGAATCGTCTTTACATTGGCATAGAACTGAATGACTTCAGAGGATTGTCTGTGAGTTGTCCCCGCCCCCCAAACATGCGCTACTTCCTGGCGAGCTTTACTGATTCGTTCCTGCACTTCCTCACTAACAAATTCGTCCAATAAGCTAACGATCTCGACTTCGGCATTTTCCACCATCGACTGCGCTGACTCCAGTGTTGCAGACAGGAAATCATTGAGTCGCCCTTCGAGATCAAGTTGCACATCGTCACCCAACTCCAGTCTTGCCGCCAACGTATTCCCGTTTGTAGTTAGGTTGCCGAGATGAGAGCGGAAACGATCTAGGAAGTCAGAAAACTCTTGGTTGTACACCTGCAATTGCTCTGCGACGGTTGGGAATATTTGGTTAGCTACTTTCTGCTGCAATTGATGCATATGACCCCAATAACCACTCCGCCGTGTGCGCCAGTGGCGACCTACATCGTTACGCTCAAATTCCGACAGAACGGCATCAGCCTGGAGCGCTACGAGCTTTCCGCTTTGTTCCGCCAAAGGGCGCTTCGATGCAAGAGCATTGCGATGGACACCTACGTCAGCATTCGTTAGAGCCAAAAACTCCTCACAAGCTTTTCTAAATTGCAAACGAAAGGAGCCGAGCTTCTGCTCGGCCACCTCCCTGTCTTTTATGTTCCGGACTGCTTGTCGACGACCCTCAATTAGGCGCTGCATGCGTAAAAGCAAAGAACGTGCACCAGATTCTATTGCTCTGGTGGTATTCGCCAAACGTGACTCCGTGGAAAGCTTGTTCATCAATGTCGATTTAACTTCTGCAATCCCCCTTGGATCAGTTGGGCTGATTGGATATTGAACAGAAACTTTTTTTACCCAATCATGATGATGGAGATCCGATGTAAACAGAATATCGATGTCCCCCAACTGCTCTCTATAGCGTTGCATCGATGCCGACTGATCGTTGTCCGAAAGCTGATCGAGCGTTTCAGCAATCTCCCGCCTGATTCTGGCCTTCTCGAGCTCAATCCGTTTGGCGACTGATTGCGGCTCCTCATCATCTGCCAACGCGTCGGCTGTGTGCTGCGCATAGACCTGATCGACTTGTGTAGCGATATATATGAACTGCTTTACAGTTCCTTTGCGCAGTAATGAAAGCAAGAAATCCTTGTCCGACTGGCCGTAGCCTGTCTCACTTTTTGCAAGGAATAAAATCGCGTCGACATCCTGAACTGCTTGCTCTGTCAACTCGACACGAAGGCGTTCAGTATCATCAAGCCCAGGCGTGTCAATTAGCAATACTCCATCTTCAAGTAAAGGCGATGGCGCTGTTATCTCGATCTTCTCAACCAGACAATGATGAGGTTTTGTACTGCTCGTGAACAATTCAAGGTTCTTACGGAAGGCCTTTTCACCTTCTCGGCCTGTAGTGTCTAGAGCAAACTCATAAATTAAGGGCCGATCGGCAATGAATTGGCTTTCAAGAGCATCAAGATCAAATTTGACACCGCCTCCAGTAGCCGTCGCTTGCCCTGAACCGACCTTTAGCCAATTCACTACCCTGTGAGCATCTGGATCACGGGCATCTACTTTGTATAGTTCCTTGAGGGTGTCCCACTGTGATTTCGAGATAAAGCTGATACGGGCTCGTACTTCCTGGCCATATCGGAAAGTCGTTACCGCCGCGGTCTCTCTGCTTGGCTTTGCTCCGGCCAATTTTTGGCCAAGCATTTCATTGACAAAAGAAGATTTTCCCGCTTTAAAACGCCCGACCACTGCAACACGATACTCTGTCGGCACAACATTCTCGTCAAGCAATTTCTTCAGCTCGGTTGCTGTACGGTGGCACTCGTCGCCCAATCCCCACATGCGCTCCTCGGTATTACGGCTAAGCACACCGATCACCAGTTGCACCTTGCCACGAATGCGTTCTATGTCGGTGCGAAGTTGTCTTGGGCTTTTGGTCTTCATGCGTTTTACTCCAATCCGAGTTGAAATTATGTAAAGTGTCAGTCATGGCAATCTGTCCCACGCCTCCAGTACCAAGCGACGGGTGCGATATTCGCCGCACTTATAAATCTTGCTTACATATACCGCATATGCTGCGCTGCGATTTTTGGCCCCGGCATCACGCAGCATCGCGGCATGAGCATGCACCGCAACAAAAAAAACCCATTGTCTCGCTCACCTAGTCTGGCTTAGCAGCGGGTTAGGCAGACAAGTCGCGCAGCGACTGCTCGCAAATTATGAATTTTTCTTTCTTCGATCAACGTGCTCTGTCATTTGCTCTTGATCAGCGTCCCGACGCCTTCATCAGTCAGAATTTCCAGCAGCAGCGCGTGCTCCACCCGTCCGTCGATGATATGCACCGACTTCACACCGCTGCGCGCCGCATCCAGCGCGGAGCCGATCTTGGGCAGCATGCCGCCGGACAAGGTGCCCTCCGCCACCAGATTATCAATATCCTTGGGCGTCAGCCCGGAAAGCAGGTTACCGTCCTTGTCCAGCACGCCCGGCGTATTGGTCAGCAGCACCAGTTTTTCCGCATGCAGCACTTCCGCCAGCTTGCCCGCCACCAGGTCGGCGTTGATGTTCAGCGTCTCGCCATCGGGCGCGACACCGATCGGCGCTATCACCGGGATGAAATCGCCGGAATCGAGAAAGGTGATAATGGCGGGATCAATCTTGGTGATCTCGCCGACCAGCCCGATGTCCAGCATCTTGCCCGGCTCTTCGTTGCTCTCCAGCATCATTTTCTTGGCGCGGATGAACGCGCCGTCCTGACCGGTCAGCCCCACCGCCTTGCCGCCGTGTTTGTTGATCAGGTTGACGATATCCTTGTTGACCTTGCCCAGCACCATTTCGACCACATCCATCGTCTCCTCGTCGGTGACGCGCATGCCCTGGATGAATTCGCCCTGCTTGCCGACACGCTTGAGCAAGTCGTTGATTTGCGGGCCGCCACCATGCACGATCACCGGATTCATTCCCACCAGTTTCAGCAATACGACATCACGTGCGAAACTATCTTGCAACTGCGGATCCGTCATCGCGTTGCCGCCATATTTAACGACGATGGTCTTGTCAAAGAAACGCTGGATGTAGGGCATCGCCTCAGAAAGTGTGCGTGCTTTCTTCTCGGCGGCGGAAGGTGTAAGGGACATGAATTTTCCTCGGAAAGGGGTAGGCAGACCATTCGCCATCAGGCGAAAACTTGCAAAATTTGGTGCGGATTCTACACCATAAAAAATGATACTCCAGCCAAAAATAGCTCCGTTCGCTCGAATAGACTGATGCTGGAACATAGCAAACGCTTACTGTTTTTTGCACAACCGCGTTGAATCGAATGCGACCCTATGAAATATGGCACACAAACCTTTGCGGCTAGTTCCCCAAGAAAGGCACGAAAAACACGAACAAAACCAAAGAACTCACATGCATTTTGAGAATGACAGAAAGAAAATGTTGTAGTATTAGACTTGATTATCTTATTCGCCTTAATCATATATGCCGGAAATAGCGCGCTTCTATGGAATCATTATCCGCATGTTCTTGATTGATCGCGAGCATCCACCTCGTCACATTCACATAAAATATGGCGAGCATGAAGCAGTGATGAATTTAGTCAGCTTGGATTTAATTGAAGGACGGTTACCCAATAAGTGCTTTACTCTGGTGAGGGAGTGGGCAGAGTTACATCAAACTGAACTCATTGATATTTGGGATACGCAAAAATTTCATCCTGTTGAGCCTTTGGAGTAACGAAATGAAACTCAAACAATTTGAACATCGTGGCAGTTATGTGTTCGCCCTGACATTCAATAATGGTGAATTCATGGAAACTGATCTTTCACCTTTGATCGAAAATCATGTGGATGTTTCAGAGGCGAACTCTGCTCGTATTGACCCGGATTGGGGTTGCCTAGAATTCAAGAATGGCGCTGTGGATATTGAACCTAAAACGCTCTATCAGTGGGCAGAGTCTCACAACTTGTGCCATCACTAAACTCGTGACGAATAACAAAAAGTGGGTGCCAGGCGGCGTAGCTCATCGCCCTCCAGCGGGAGGTTTACTCCGGCATCGGCCACATCAATGACCCAATATCTGCTCATCCTGCTTGGCGCGGTATTTGCGACCATCATGAGAGGTAAAACTCTCGACCGCCGCCCGTTCAAGGTTATTTCCAGGTCCATCAAACAATCAGGATTCATCAAACAATGCTGAGCGCAATGCTGGCTATGGCCGCCAGAATAGATGCCATTCTGCCGCAGACGCAATGCGGAAAGTGCGGCTATTCGGGCTGCATGCCGTATGCCGAAGCGATAGCATCGGGTGAGGCCGACATCAACAAATGTCCGCCCGGCGGCGAAGAAGGCATACGCGAGTTGGCAGCGTTGCTCGGCGTCGAATTCAAACCGTTTGATGAAGGCGTCGTACTCCAGCCTCCATCAGTCGCTTTCATCGACGAAAATCTTTGCATCGGTTGCACACTGTGCCTGCAAGCCTGCCCGGTAGATGCAATTTCCGGCGCATCCAAGCAGATGCACACCATCATTGCCCCACTGTGCACCGGCTGCGAACTATGCATCGCGCCCTGCCCGGTGGATTGCATCAGCATGCTGCCGTTGCCGCCAACCGCCCGGAGCGAGCAATCGGCGCGTGATAAAAAACATGCCGCAGCAAAAGCCACCAGGGAGCGCTACCAATTCCGTCTTGAACGCATCGAACGCGACAAACGCGACAAGGCCGAGAAACTGGCGAAAAAAGAGCAGGCTGCTACACAATCAGCGGCTGCGCCCAATACCGATGCACAATCCCTCATTCAGGCTGCCTTGGAGCGTGCCAAGGCTCAGGCTGCTGCCGTAAAACCACAGAATATCGAGCGATTGACTCCCGCACAGCAAGCACAAATTGCCGAGATTGAAGCGCGCCGCGCCAAGGCTCACGAACTGACGCGTCCCGGCGTCACGCCGCCCGAGGAGTAAGGATTTGCTCTTTTTGCGTAACGGCTCAGGTGCGTCAGTTTTTCTCCCCCTTCCGAGGGAAGGGACTGGCGTTTTAGCTATTTTTGAGCCTATCGTCCCAACCCAACGGGCATGGCAGCGGCCACCCCTGATAATGAAACTGCCATGCCCGTTTCCCCCTATCCAACTTTCCCCCGCAAGCGGGAGAAAGGGCAAACGAATCGCTGCGCGAGTTTCACGTTAAGCTGCCACGTTCTGGCATTCAGCTTCGATGAAAGTTGTTCCACTGCAAGACCAGCATGGTCTTGTCGTCCGCCGGGCTTGTCTCATCTTCAAACTTCAGCACTTCGTTCTGCAGTGCTTCGCATAGCCCGGCTGGAGACAGAGAAGATGCCATGGCTTTCTCCAAACAGTTTATCAGGCGCGCCGATCCGAACAATTCACCCGCCGGGTTCATTGCCTCGGTAATGCCATCCGTAATCAGAACCAGCTTGTCTCCGGGTTGCAGGTTGGCCTGTGCGCTGCAATAGGGAAAATCTTCGATCACCGAAAAAGGCGGCCCGCCTCCCTCCCCTTCCAGCCGCGTCAGTGCATCCGATGCTGCCGCCATGCGGTAGGGCGCATCATGGCCGGCATTGCAATAAATCAAACTGCCATCACGCAAATCGAGAACGCCAATCACGCCCGTGACGAACAGCATTTCAGGGTTTTCATGCGACAGTTCGGTATTGAAAGCCTGCGCCATTTCTTCCAGGCGACCCTCGTGGCGGATCGCCAGGCTATGGCAAAGGGTTTTGCTTACCGCCATGAACAGGCTGGCCGGCAAACCCTTTCCGGAAACATCGCCGATCATGAAAAACAGCCGGTCCGTATCAAGCATAAAGAAGTCGTAAAAATCTCCCCCAACCACTTTTGCCGATTGCATGAAGGCTTCCAGGTGGAAGCGGGGCTCGCCCGGAAAGGCATTTTCGGCCTTGGGCAACATGCCTGCCTGGATACGCCGCGCGGCATCCATTTCTCCGGCAAGGCGTGCGGCCTCTTCGCGTTCGGCCTGCAATTTTCTTTCCAGGTAACGGCGCTGCGAGTGGGCCTGGGTCAGCGCGACGGCTAACGAGGCACTGAAAATAATGAACAGGCCGACAGAGGGCGTTACCCCGTCCACCAGCAATAGCCCCCAGCGGAAAGCGGCCAAGCTGATAGCCGGCGGGATGCAAAGCAATAACAGGAAGGCAGCCACCGCGCGGCGCGGCGACCAGAAAAATGCGCAGAAAATGGCGGCCAGGCCGGTGATGGCAAGAAGACCGGCCTCTGCCCAGTTTGCCCAATAAGGGCGGCGCAGGAACTGGCCGTCAAAAATATTTTCCAGCACTTGGGCATGAATCTCCACGCCGGGCATGCGCTCTCCGATGGGCGTGGCCTGATCGTCGAGCAACCCCACTCCGGTCACGCCCAGCAACACCAATTTGTTTGGTAACAAGTCAGGAGCAATGTTTCCATCCAGCACGTCTGCGGCAGAAACAAAGCGGGCGGCATTGCTCGGGCTGAAATACACCCAGACCCTGCCGTCCGCTTCAGTGGGCACTTCCACATCTCCCACGCCGACCGATAGCACGCCCCGGCTATCGTTGCGGATGCGAAAGGCTGGCTCTCCCGATGCGACGCGCAGCAGCTCGATGGAAAGCGCCGGAAAGGCTTGCCCTTGCACGCTGGCGGCAAGCGGCACCCGCCGCACCATGCCATTTTCCAGCTCGGCGCTGAGTATCGCGTGGCCGCTGGCGGCCTGATCCAGCGCCCGAATGCTGCGCAGGCTGTAAGGGTAATCGCGCAAGGTGCGCGGCATGGCCGCGCCGCTGATCAGGGCGGGTGTGGATTTGCCGCTGCGCGCACCGCCGGGCGGCGCAACCTCCAGCCCCGCCAGTCCAAGCACCGTGGGCGCCTGTTGCAGGGATTGTGCGAATACGCTATCGCTGTTGGGCAGCTTGCCCAATCTGGCGGCAAGATCGGGGGGAATATCCGGCAGCGTATCGGACAGCTTATCCGGGGAATAGCGGTCCGCCTCCGGAAAAATCAAGTCGAGGCCGATGGCGGCAGGCCCGGCAGCAGAGATGCGCCCGACCAACGCCGCAAGTTGTGTGCGTGGCCACGGCCACTGACCCTTGCGCGCCAGGCTGGCTTCATCTATGGCAACGATCACGGCAGGAAAACTCCGAATCTCGCGCGGTGATATGCGCTGGCACATGTCGAACCAAGCGAGGCGGAGGGTGGTATCTTGCCAGGCTGCCTGAATGGCTACCAGCAGCAGGAGCAAGGAAAAAATGATCCATCCCATCCGCAGGGACATGAGTTTTTCCACTTCAGTGGTTAACGTGAATCTCGCGCAGCGATTCGATCGCCTCCTCGCCCGCTTGCGGGAGAGGATTGAGGAGAGGGAATGGGCATGGCAAGTTTCATTATATGGGGTGGCTACTCGCCATGCCCGTTAGACCGGAATTTCCATTCCGTCAAAGGCGGACGAAATACGCAGCGGGCGACCGCTGCGGGTAATCTCCTCCAGGCGCTGGCTATCGCGCCACAGAGTTTCGATCTGATCATCTTCGTAGATGGGTTCATGGTGGAACAAACACAAATGCTTAGCGCCTGCCATCTGGCACAACTCGACTCCGACGATATTGCTGGAATGTCCCCAGTCTTCTTTTATCGAGGCGGTGTCGGCAAGGGAATACATCGCGTCGAACAAAACCAGATCAGCATCCTGAAAAAATGTCACGAAAGATTGGGTATGCTGGGTGTGCTCCAGCTTGTGCTCGGAGTCCGTGGAGTAGACGATAATTTTGCCGTCCTTTTCGAAGCGGTAGCCGTAGGAATCCCCGGAGTGCAATTGAAGTTTTGGCGTGACCTTGAAGCCGGCAATTTCGCTGGCAACACCTGCTTCAAGCTGAATGAATTGGATGTCCGCCGCCATCTGTGACAACTGCACCGGAAAATGGTGCGCATGCTGCTGGCGGTTAAAGCCTTCCGCCAGATTGGGGTGGCAGCCATAAATGCGCACCTTGTTGCCCGCGAGATAGGCCGGAAAAAAGAAGGGGAAGCCCATGATATGGTCCCAGTGCAGGTGGGACATGAAAAAGTGGAAGGTATGGGGTTTTTCCGAGCCGTGGCTGGCCAACACCTGGTTGCCGAATTCCCGCGCGCCGCTGCCCAGATCGCATACAACATAATCGCTTCCGCCGCTTTCAATTTCCACGCACGAGGTGTTGCCGCCAAAAGTATGCGAGACGGCAAAATCCAGATCCGTGTCCATGAACCGGGCAATTTCTTCCTCGCTTGCCAGCTTCTTGCCCTGCGCTGCCCGCAGCGCCTTGATCAGCCGGGAGCGGAGCTTTGTGGTGTTCATGGCTACCGGCAGCGATCCGCGGCAACCCCATATGCGAACCCGTAGAGTCATGTTATTGGTCGGGGCACTGCGCTAACGCTTCATCGACCGTATCGAAGCAGTTTAAAACAAACGTGAACTTGCTGATGTCGAAAATCTCACGCACCACAGGCTGCATGGCGGCCACGGCGATAATACCCTGCTGCGACTTGACCTGCTTGGCGGCGATCATGAGTATGCGCAGCCCGGCGCTGCTGATGTAATTCAGCCTGGAAAAATCGAGAACAAGCCGGGGTCCACCTGGCTTGCATTCCAGTAAAAAAGGCTCCAGGGCTGATTGAAGCGCAACGGCATTGGAATGATCGATCCGGCCTTCGGGCGAAAGGATAACGGCATTGCCTTGCCGGCGTGGCGCGAGATCAATTGTGTGCTGGGTCGAGATGTCAATTCTCCATTAGAAGGGTGTGGCAGAAACCTTGCGGAGCGAAGGCTGGACGGGCAAATTATATAGCGAACTTGCCCGCTGCCAAAAACGAATTTACAGCAAAAAACCGGCTTGCCTCTGGGCAGATTGTCGCGCGGCTCAACAAGGTGCATCCTGCCGATCAAACGGCAGCTCTCTGCGGCTGATCCGGCAAATTCCACATACCGATATGGGAGGGAGCGCCTCTCGACCCGTATTTCTCCGTCGGCTGATTGTTTATTGCGCTCCGCTCAAGAAATTTTTCAACATATCGTGCCCATGCTCGGTCAGGATGGATTCCGGATGGAACTGCACGCCATGCACCGCCAGCGTCTTGTGGCGCACGCCCATGATCTCGCCATCGTCGGTCCAGGCGGTAATCTCCAGACACTCCGGCAGCGTTTCGCGCTCGATCACCAGCGAGTGGTAGCGGGTTGCGGTGAACGGGTTGGGCAAGCCGATAAACACGCTGGTGTTGAGGTGATGGATCAGCGAGGTCTTGCCGTGCATCAGCTGTTTGGCGTGGACAATTTTTCCGCCGAACGCTTGGCCGATGCTCTGGTGGCCGAGGCACACGCCGAGGATGGGAATCTTGCCGGCGAACTGCTTGATCGCCGCCACCGACACGCCCGCCTCGTTCGGCGTACACGGGCCGGGTGACACCACAATGTGTTGCGGATTCATTTCCTCGATCTGCGCGACTGTGACTTCGTCGTTGCGACGCACCACCACGTCCGCGCCCAGCTCGGCGAAATATTGCACCAAGTTGTAGGTGAAGGAATCGTAGTTGTCGATCATTAACAGCATGTTTAGCTTATCCTATTGAATATACAATTAGTTCGTTACTGAATCATTGAATTTTATCCGGTAATTTGTCCGGTTTTTTCGGCGCTTGGAAACCGCACCGACAACCGACACCGGGAAACCTGCATTATCCTCTGCGCGATGAAGCCGCTCAAGGCTGCGGATGAAATGTTGTTCCAGTATTTGTCTCGTGTGCGATCACATTGTTCCGAACAAGCCGCTCGCGCTCTGCTGCCAGATATGGCGATAGACCAGATCGGCGACCTCTTTCTTTTCATTCGCCGTGTAAGGCGGCTCGGGTAGCGCCTGATAGACATGATCGAGGATAAACACCTCGACCTCGGCCTGCGTTTGTTCCTTTTCCGTCCATTGTTCCAGCGGGGCAATCAGGCGCTGCAACTCCGCAAGCAGTTCGCGGCTTGCAGTTTTGATCTTCTCCCGCTCCGATCCACTCAGGGACTCCTTTTTGAGCAAATCGAATAATGCCAACTGTTCCTCGGTCAATCCCAATTCAACAGCGCGCCTTTGCTCTTCGTCTAAACTGTTAGCCACATCCCATAGCCTGGCGAAGGTCTCTTCCACGGTGGCGCGATCCTTGTCGGCGTTGTAGGCCGCGATGACTTCCTGATATTTTTTCTCGTAGTTCATACGCAGCGGGTTGTTGGCCAGCATCTGTGCCAGTTTCTCTTCCACAATCTTGCGTATGTCTTCAATCACGGTCGCCTTGCGCTTAACTTTCTTGCTGAATTCCTCGCGCAATTTTTCCATGTTGATGAGCGAGAGATCAACCGTCAGTCCCTTCGCCTGATCGTCGCCGGGCGCTTGGGCGGTAATCGCCTGATTGACGATGCGGTGCAGCTCCTTGAGCAGCGCGCTTACGTCGGAAGTATCGCGGCGTTCGGTGAGCTTCTTGTAAATCGCCTCGATGTTGTCGTGGCGCTCGGCATACGTCAGCGCCGATGGCTCCACCAGCAGCGCTTTGAAGCGGCTGAACACCACCCGCGCCAAAATCTCGAAACGGCGCTTGGATTCGTCATTGGTATAGACCGCATCCACAGCATCCGCCAGCCCTTGAATTCGCGCGAACCCCGTTGCCCCCACCAATCCTATTGGCTCGAATCCCAGCCCACGCAGATGCGCTTCCGTTGTCTCGATGGCATCGTGCAGTGCTGCCACGCGCTCTTCCAACGGCGCCACGATTTCATCAGCGCCACCGTCTTCGCCCAGCGCATATTGCGCGAGCGCCTCGCGCAGACTTTTCAGCATGCCGTTGTAATCAACAATCAGGCCGAAATCTTTCCCCGGATAACGCCGGTTGGCGCGAGCGATGGCCTGCATCAAGGTGTGCGCCCGCATCGGCTTGTCGATGTAGAGCGTAGCCAGGCATTCAACGTCAAAGCCCGTCAGCCACATGGCGCACACAATCGCCACGCGGAACGGGTGCTGCGGATTCTTGAACGCCGACGCCACATCCACGCGCTTGCCGTCCGGCGTCTCGAATCCCTGCTTCATGCGGGCTCGGTGTGGAATGATGTCGAAGCCCCATTTCTTGAATTCCTCAACCTCCTTTTGTGCCTCGCTGATGATGATCTCGATGATGGTCTCATCCAGCCATGCGGCTTTCGCCAGCAAGCGGTCGCGTTGCGCGTGCAGGCGTTGCCGTGTCTCGTCATCGGGCGCGGCGGCGATCTCGGCCAGCTTGCCCTTAGCCTCAGCACGAACCAAAGCCGCTTTGGCTTTCCACATGGGCTCGATCAGCATCAGCACGCGGGCGCAGGTGACCTTGTCTATGCACACCAGCATCGACTTGCCGGATTCCCAGCGAGTGCTGCAATGCTCGACAAAATCGGCAGCGATCTTCTCCAGTCGCTCGTCGGCGGTGATGACCTCGTAATCCTTGCCGAGCAGCTTCTCCAGCAACGCCGTCTGGTCTGGATCGAGGTCGGCTGCATCCACTGCACGGGCAATTTTCTCGTTCAAATCCAGTCGCGCCAGCCCCAGCTTTTCACCTCGATTTTCGTAAACCAGCTTCACGGTCGCGCCATCTTCCTCGCTACGTTTGAAGTCGTAGCGAGAAACGTAATCGCCGAAAATCCGTTTGGTCAGTTCATCGTGCTTGAACAGCGGCGTGCCGGTGAAGCCGATGAAGGCCGCATTGGGCAGCGCCAGCCGCATGTTGCGCGCCAACTTTCCGGACTGAGTGCGGTGCGCCTCGTCCGAAATCACGATGATGTCGTCGCGATCACTGTACGGCTCGCCCGGTTTCACATCCTGGTTGAATTTGTGTATCAGGCTGAACAGGTAGCGCGGATTTTCTTTGAGCAATAACTTCAGCTCCTTGCCGGAACCCGCGCGCGGTGTCTGGTCGTCCGCTACGCCGCAGCCAACAAAGTTCTTGTATATCTGGCTGTCCAGATCATCGCGGTCGGTCATCAGCACAAAGGTGAAGTTGCCCTCCACCGTGCGCCGCACTTTCTCGGCGAAGAAGGCCATCGAATATGATTTGCCGCTGCCCTGTGTATGCCACACCACACCCAAACGTCCGAGGTCGGGATGCGCCCGCTCGACGATCTGCAAGGTGCGCAGATTAGTATGAAGCTCGCGCAGCGAGACATCATCCCTCTCGCCCGCTTGCGGGAGAGAGCTGGAGAGAGGGAAACGGGCACGGCCAAATTCATCATACTCATCATGCCCGTCAATCTCAGCAACACCCCCGCCAAGGTAGGCGGGCACAGGAGGCTCCGCCGCCTTGGGATAAGCGCTCATCGGATCATTTGCCGCGCGCTCGGCACTGTCCATGGGCAATTCAATAACGCGATACTTCAACCGCTCGCCCGGCGGGAATTGGCGCTTGATCTCCTCTTGCCGCACCACCGCCGCCACCGCCTGATTCACCCCCAGCAACTGATGGTTGCGTGCCACCACCTTGCGCACCGATCCGGCTTTGCTGGCGTCGAACAAAATAAAATTCTCGATGATGTCCAGCAGCCTATCCTTGGCCAGCATGCCGTTGAGCAACACCTCCGCCGCCACGCTGCCCTTGTCCCGCTCGTCCAACCGCTTCCATTCGCCGAAGTGCTCCCACGCGCTGGTGATCGAGCCATAGCGGGCGTTGTCACCATTGCTGACAATCAGGAATGCGTTGTGGTGGAAAGCATGGGCGATGACATTCTCGTCGAGATAGTCGCGCAGATTACCATCGAAACCAGCGCGGATATTTTTATACACCGCCTTCAGTTCGATGAACACCAGCGGCAGGCCATTGACGAAGCAGACCAGATCGGCGCGGCGGTTGTAATTTGGCGTGCGCAGCCCGGTGATCTTGAACTCGCGCACCACCAGAAAACGGTTGTTGCCCGGATTGCGGAAATCAATCACCCGCGCCTGTGCGTGCCGCAAAGCCCCTTGCGCATCGCGGTAGCTCACCGGCACACCGTCGCGGATCAGTTTGTAAAACGCCTGATTATGCTGGAGCAGCGAACGCGAATAATCGTGGTGGGTGAGCTTGACCACCGCCTCATTGATCGCCGCCTCCGGCAACGCGGGGTTGAGCTTCACCAGCGCCGTGCGCAGATCGCGCACCAACACCACCTCGCGCTCGCTGGCGCGCCCCAGCGTACCGTCCGGGCCGAAGGTCTCCTGATTCCAAGCGTAAACGCTCTCCCAGCCCAGCACCTTTTCCAGATGATCGGCAAAGGTCGTCTGAACTAGGCGGTCTTCGCTGTTGATGTCGGTATAGGCCATGCGTTTATTAGCTCATCTATTGGTTGGATTTGGCTCATTTGCCATGCGTTGGCAGATAAAGAAATAGCCTGAAAATAGCGTGTTACGGATAAACCATGGCACCATTTGGCTCAAAACATAGAAATTATTGGTTCGATTGGAGGGCATTTGAGCCAAATGGAAGCGCGTCATTTTTCAACCGCCAGCCGATAACGCGCACCATTCCGTTCGCCTTCCATAACCACAACAGAAAGACTTACCAACTCCGCCAGCGCCCGTTTAAGTTGCGACCTATTCAACTCCGAACCAATGCGGTCGCTAATCTCGCCAATTTTAGAACGCGGGTAACGCCGCAAATCCTCACGGACAAGTTCCATCAAGCGATGCGGCTCAATACGCAACAGAGTGGTAGGCAACTTAAGATCGGCACCACGCAACAAGCTCGGATCAACAAAATAGCGCATGCCCTGTGTGCGCCCGGCACTCTGCACCAAAGCCATCGCCTGCAAGCGTCCCAGCCAGACAGCGAGCTCATCCGCTCCATCTGTCTCCAGCAATGCGCCAAATTCCCTCGCCGTCATGCCTTCCGTTTGCGCCAGTACACCGAGAGTAATCCGCTCCCTTTGCGTCAATTGAAAGCGTTCATCCGCCTCCATGACCAGCCGCATCACTTCGGGTTTCGCAATGCGCCGCTGAATGGTCACCTTCACCCAGTCCGCCCCTTCTTCCGGCACAGGCGCAGGACGACCGTGCGATAGCAGCCGGTCGTACATCAAATCGAAACCGGTGCCTTCCCGTTCCATCAGGCCAAGATCGTGAAATATCCGCGCCAGCGCCTCGTTGCGGCGGCGGCTGGCGTGCAGAATATTGCGCGGTGTTACACCCAGCGGCAGGCGTCCCGGATTCACCACCTCCAGCCGCTCCGGATGCAGATTGAGGTAGATGTCGCCCTGCTGCGTGTAAGGCCGATGCACCAGCGCATTGACCAGCAGCTCGCGCACTACCTTCTCATCGTATGCCGGAACACTGCGCCGATACAGCCCCTCTGCCACCTCGTAGCTCTCGCGAAAATCCGGCACCTCGCGCCAGATCGCATCCACCAACTCGACAGGCGACAGCGCGCAATCGTCCCAAACCCACTTGTTGATCTTCTGTCCCCGCTCGTCGTATTTGATCGCCTGCACCAGCGGCGCGGTGCCCAGCGCCCGCCGGTCGGCAGTGGTGCCAAGCAGCAGCACACCCAGGCGGGTAAGCGTATTACCCAGCGCGAGGCCGTAATGAGTCAGCAACTCGTCGGCGCTTTTCTCCTTCACTGCATCCTTCACCCGGTCGGAAGCGCGGATACCCTGCACGAAACGGGCGAGCTTGTCGGCGTCGGCAGCGCTGCGCGGCACACCGCTATCCATCGCCTCCCATGGCCGCCCCGGTCGCTCGTTGGCCAGCCGCAGCACATCATCCCCCAGCACCGGCTGGCACGTATCTCCCACCCGCAGGAAATAACGTCCGTCGCGCGTCGAAGCCACGCTGGGCGAACGCTCGATCACCAACTCGATAAACTCGCCACCGTTGGGCGCACACTGCAAACTCGGCAGCGCCTGCACATTCACCGTCAGCTCGCCGATACGCTTGCGCAAACGATCCAGCAATTCCGGCGGCACAATCTGACCGGCAGGCGGCAATGCCTCGCCGTCCTCAATGCCGATCAGCAAGCGGCCACCCGCACTGTTGGCGAAGCACACGCAGTCCTTCGCCAAGGCTTCCCAATCGGCGGACTTGCCGCTGATGGTGCGCAGGGATTTGCGGTCGGTGTGCTGGTCTTCGAGGGTCATTGCTCTTCCTGAACATCACGTTGTTGGCGGTGGTTTGCCGGAACCCGTTTCAAATACTTCTTCAATACCCACCCCGTATGGTAGTCCTGACGAAGCCAATCGTAATACCGAACCTCGATCCATTTGCCTTCTTCTGCTATTGGCTGCACGACTTCACGCGGCAATAATTTGCCTACTAAAGCCGTTCCGCTCTCGGGTTTGCTCCGAATCGTTGCTACCCGCTCTAACACGACAAAACGCTCATCAGTACGCGCCACCTCTTTTTGAAGCGCACTCAAAATCAGGTTCGATAGCGCGTCGAGAGTTTTCTGCTGTTTCTCCAGCAACTGGCGATGCGCCTCCAGTTCTGTATCCGTCTTGGCTTGCCATGCGTTGGAAGATAACTCTTGAAAGATAGGGATCAAAAAGGTTGCGACAAAACTAATGAGAGTCATCAACTCCATGGTCTTGCGACTGAGTCCAATCCCTTTCTCATGTACGGCTTGTTCGATCTCGGTAGCTTCCTCGTCCTCTGCAAGTAAGCTACCATCTGCACTAATTCCCAGCGCAGCAAGCTGCGAGGCGATACCCTCCGTTCCCAACAAGTGGGACAAAGTCGCAGCAGAAGACCAATCAATTACAGGCAGAGTCAACTTGCCGATGGAATCCTGCAACGCCCGTAATGAGGCAACACTTTCCGCGAGTTCCTTTTGAATTGTCCATTGCTTGTTGGCCTCGCTAAAGGTTTTGGCAAGCTGGGCAAAATGGCTATCAATACCCGAGGAAGCAAGGATGCTTCTTGTCTGGTCAAGGCTGGCAAGCGCACTATTCTTGTAAGCGGCCAAGACACTTGCGTCAAGATTCGCCTGCTTATAAACATCCGCAATCTGCATACTCAAAGCGACGGGCTTCGTGGCCTGTTCAATCAGATTTTTCAGATTCTCATCAACTGCAAAATGTTTAAGAATGCTTGTAATGGGATCAAGCATCCGCTTGAGTTGCTCCTGTTCCAACTGCCGCCATTGCTCGGCCATACTCTGGAGGGATGTCTGTGCTGATAGCGAAGGCATCATGGCCGAACTGGCTGAAGCATTTATGGAATGCAGCGAATCCGCAATCGTGTCCAGCGGACGGATGTGTTTGAGCCAGTCATGGCGGCTCTCCTCCATCCGGCGAAGCTCGCTCACCATCACTGTGCTGAGTCCGAACTGGTAGTCTCGATACGCTGAACTGGTGTTCACAAGTATTTATTCCTTCAAGACGTAGGGAGACCAAGTTTGTCGAAGAACATCCTGTTTCTTTCCTTCGCCATATTGATAAGCCGATCAAACGAAATCACCTCGACATAGGCTTTGAAGTTTTGTTTGAACGTAAAAAATCCCAAGCCATCGCTCGTGCGGGTCAGGTCGTGCATGACACAGCGTTTCTCGATAGATGGCGTAATGTCGCATATGACGTAACAGAAGCCGGGTATGTCTTCCGATCTTGGGATTGGACGCCCGCTGGCAGTCGTGACTTTACCTTCGCGAATTCGCTCAAGATACCCAAGCGCCTGCTCTATGGGGTCGTCAATTTCTCCGGCGCGCGCATCGTTTCGCATCGGTCGTTTGATTTCAACGACGACAATTGACGCCATGGGCATGGACGGCCCCTCGGCAACGATCATCGGATTATCGAAAACATTAAGCGCCATGATGTCCGGCTCCTTGGTCTCGCTGGAGCCGGTTACTGGAATTGCCGAAAGCGGTTTATCGGAAGCAAGATAATCATGGAACGCGAGGCGTTCATCCACGAGCCAAAGATTGCAACTGTCCAGCAATAGTTCGGTCGAGTCCGACCGCATCGGCATGATAAGGCTGTGTATCACATCCTCCCGAGCGTACCGGCCATCAGACTTGCGCTGAATGGCAGATTCCAGCAAATCAAGAATGACCTTTCGGTGCGCCACGTAATTGGCGAGATCTGATTTCTTGATATCTTCCGCAGTCTTCAGATAAGCATTCAAACGGGTCTGATAATCGTCTGCGGACTCATTTTCTCTGACCTTCATCAAATCATGCCCAGTGGCAAGCATCTGGCTTTCGATGTCAGCCAGATGTTTATGGAGGGTTAAATCAAGCTCCTTGTCCGAGATGTCCGGGTCAACGTAGAGCGCCGCCTCGGGAATTCGCGCCATGATCGGACGATAGCGGGGGGCCTTGGTTGAAACAAAGGTGTGGACTCTTTCGTGAGCCTTCTGTTTTACAACCTCCAGATAGGATTCCAGATGTGCGGATGCCCTCGCCGAGACAGCAGAACGAATATCCTCCCAACTGATTTCCGTATCGGCGAATAGCTCACCAATATCACCGACCAAGTCGAAGCTGGTTCGCTCCGGTCGTGCGCTTTCGTTAAGGACGTTGGCGCTGACATAACAGACATAGACAAAATCTCCGTTGTTATCGGTCAGTCGGCCATGCAATCCTGGAATCTTTCCGCTCAGCTTTTCCTGCAACACCAGTCGGCTGTCGGCGCAAAATGCGATACCGTGATTTGAAGACGAGGTAGTGCGTAACTTGATGTGAAGCAACTCGAACGGCTCATCCTTTATGGTGATTTCCTCGGGCACTGCCGATGAGTGCATATGGGCTTCAAAAACATCGTCGAGATCAATTGTTTCGCTTTCATCTTCGATCACTATTCGCGACGTACCGTCTGCCCGGACAAAGTACCAAAGGCAATGTTCAAATATTGCATTCGCAATGGCCTCTGCACTCTTGTATGCGTATTTCTGGTACTTCTTGTCGAACCCTGTCAGGGACACCGTTGTTCCTGATCCGCCGTCATTCGAAGTTTCTTCGAGAGACTCTCTCTGAATCCCCGATTTAGCATCAAATGCAAACGAACGGCGCATTAGCTGCCCTTCAGCGTTGATAAAGCGGCTGTTGATTTCGACCTTCTCAAATGCTTTTAACCATAGCAGGCGACCAATGCCACGGCATCCCTTGTTCACCTTGTGATCTGTATCGAGGGTTTTAAATGCCGTAAGATTTTCATCATTAAAACCGATTCCGTTATCGGTAATGGTGAAGCTGAGAATCTCTCCCTGCGGCTCCGGTCCCCGCCTTTTTTTGTCCTCTTCAAGCGCAAGACCCGTTTGCACGGGCGCGCGATCTATCCTGATTCGGATGAGTCCTTCCGTGGAGGGCGAACATGCTTCCTCAATCGCATGAATCGAATTAACGACGGCCTCGAACAATGGCAGCAGGCCACTGGTTAGTGGAAGCGGAGTATTCCTCAGCCGCCCTTTAAGGTTTGTCTGGATGTTCATACGGCGATCTCCCCACTCATCAGGCGCGGTAGCAGCAGGTCACGGGCTGCGCGGAGTTTTTGGTTCTGGACATTGAGGTTCTTGATTTGCGCGAAAACGTCAGTCGCAAATTCATCGAATGCGCTAAGCAGCATATTTGAGGGAACTGTGATTTCAATCTTATGCACCGACTTGCGATCAAGAGTTGGAACGGACGCACCGCCGTTGTATTGTTTTAAGTCCATTTCACGTAGCAGAAACAAAGCAAACAACGGTGTCACCCGTTTAAACTCTTTGACCCATAGCGCTGTGTTGAGCGGCCAGTAGTCATCGGCAACGTATTGCACTTCCCCCAGGGTTCCGCTTCGTCCCGTAACCACGCCGGGTGCAGATGCTTTAGCCTTGTCATGGTATCCAACGATGCCTGTGGAACCATATATCGGCACGTTCCCTTCCTGTCTGTCCTGAGTTGGGAGGTCGAATCCACGTTGCAAAACCAGTGCATCTTCCAACGGCACCCGCTCCCATCCCTCCGGCACGCCGTTGATGATGCGGGTATGCTCATGGCCGGGGAAGCGTAGGCGTACTAACCACTCGCGGTAAAGCTGTCGCGCCGACTCCTCCAGCAGCGTCATCCGCCGCTGGTTGTTTTCGATCAGGTCGTCGTAGGCAGAGAGGGTGTCGGCAATGCTTTCTTGTACCGGTAGCGATGGCTTGGGTATCTCGAACCGTTCAATCATTTCCTTTGTAAGCGCCTTACGTGTCCCACCACTTCCCGCAAGGGACAACATCGTATCTTGCATGAATGGAGAGATAAAAAAGTAGCTAACAAAGCGCGAATCAAAATCCTCACTTCTTGGTCGAATGATCGCGACATGCTGATTTACTCGTGCGGGCAGGAGGCCGTCAGGTGCACGGCAACTTCGAGCCACCGAGTCACCAGTAATATTGAGTAATATATCTCCCGGCTCGACCGCTACGCCTTTGAGCTGTTCCGCATGATCTTCGTCAAGAAAGGCAAGGCCATCACTATCAAAGTACCCGTTGTAGACGTTCTGGCTTCGAATAAACGAGATGCCGCTTTCCAAATAGACCGTCTCTCCACCTCGCGGCGTTGCGCCACTTCCGATCTTCGAGCAATAGTCAGCCAAGCGTACAGCATTCCATCTGTTGTCCATCATGCCCCCAACTCCTCGAAGTTCTCCTGAATCTTCGCGGCCAGCCCCACAGCCTCCCGATTCAGGTCAGCCAATTCCACATGGATGTCGCGCAACGCCTGCTCGAAATCGAAGTCCTCGTCCACTTCCACCGGGGCGACGCCGACGTAACGGCCGGGGGTAATGCTCCAATCGGCGGCTTCGATGTCGGTGCGGCTGACAACCTTGCACAGGCCGGGCACGTCCTGCATTTCGGCGTTGGGAAAGCGGTCTTGCAACCAGGCAATCTGGCGGTGTATGTAGGTCGCGGCTTTGAGTTGTTCGACGGCGGTTTTGCGCTCTTCGTCGAGTTGCTTGATGAGTTTGCTGGTGGCGCGGCGGTCGAAAAGCTCGACGGCGGTTTCATCCGTCGCTAATTCATTCGCCAACTGTGCGGCGCGGGCGGCGAGTTTGTAGAGCAGGTCTATCTGTTTGATGAGGCCGCGCGCGGCATCTGCCAAAGGGTCGAAGGTTTGTCTTGTGGTGTGTTGAGCTTCGTTGGTCGTCTTTGAATCCGCGTGGGCACAGGTGCGTGCCCACCCTACAAGAGCTTCCGTCAGGGCGGTGCGGTCGGTGACGTAGGCGTTGGCGGCTTCTGCCCATTCGGCCATGGCATCGGCAAAGGCTCGCTGCTTTTCCGATGTGAGCGTATTGAGCGCGATGGCGCTATCGGCAAACGCGGCCACCAGCGGTGCACGACTGGCGGTGAGCCGGGTTTCAAAGGCGGTGAGCGCCGGGGTGATGGCGGCGCTTTCGCTTGCGAGTCGGATGCAGTAGTCCTGCACCAGTCCGAGGAAGCGTTCCCGCTGCCCGCGATATAGCCAGACGATGGCGGTGAGGTTGGCTTGTTGCTCGGGGCTGAAATCGTAAATCTTGCGCGTGACCTTGCGGTAGATGTTACGGGCGTCGAGCATCAGGACGTTGCCTTTGTGGTTCAACAACCCACCCTCACCCCAGCCCTCTCCCTGAGGGCGAGGGGGTTTATTTTTATCGAAGTGCCACAGTTCGCATGGCACGGTGCGGGTGTAAAAAAAGTTGGAACGGATGGCGATCATCACGTCCACGTCGCCGGTTTCCACCAGCTTGCGCCGCACTTCTTTTTCGCCATGGCCGGCGTTGCTGGCCTGCGAAGACATGACGAAACCGGCACGCCCCTTCTCCGACAGATAGCTGTGAAAGTAGGAAATCCACAGGTAGTTGCCGTTGGAAACGCGCTTGTCCTTGTTCACGCCGGGCAGGCCGAAGGGCAGGCGGCGGTCGTCCTTGACGCGCTCGGCATCCACCATGTCCACGTTGAACGGCGGATTGGCCATGACGAAATCGCAGTTGCCCCACAACGCGCGGCCATCCTGCAAGCGGTGTACGTCGTCGTAAAAGGAATTGGCTTCGCGGATGTCGCCCTCCAGCCCATGCACCGCCAGATTCATCTTGGCGAGGCGGATGGTGGTGGCGGTTTTTTCCTGACCATAAAAAGTGACGCGCTTCATGGTGTCCAGCCCTTCATGCTCGATGAAGTGGCTGGACTGCACGAACATGCCCGCAGAGCCGCAGGCGGGATCGAATACCACACCATGGTCAGGCTCGATGACATTGACGATGGTTTGCACCAGCGAGGGCGGGGTAAAGAATTCGCCGTTATCCTGCGCGCCCTGCATGGCGAATTTCATCAGGAAGTATTCGTAGATGCGACCGAACACATCGCCCGATGCCTTGCGCAATGCCTCCGAGTCGAAATTGCGCAACAGGTCTTCGAGCAGCTTGTTCTCGAAACGGTCGTAGTCCTTGGGCAATTGCCCGGCCAGCGGCTCGAAGTCGGCCTCGATGGCATTCATGGCCTCGACCAATGCCGCGCCGAGATTGGCGCCGGAAGGCAACTTGAGCAAATGATCGTAGCGCGCGATCTCGGGCAGCATCAGCGCCCGGCGCTTGATGAAATCGCTTTTGACCAGTGTGCGCTTGGGCATTTTCCCGGCAGCCTGATCGGCCTCGATAGCCTGCAACGCGGCCTGATAGCGGTTGGTGGCATGGCGCAGGAAAATCACCCCCAGCACCGGCATACAGTATTCGCTGCTGGTCAGCTTGGAATTGGCACGCAACTGATCGGCAGCCTCCCACAGGCTGTCTTCAATTTTGGAAATATTCTGCAAGGCGTTGGCGCTCATCGGCTCATTTCTTGTTGGATTTTTTCGGCTTGGTGCGGGCCTTGATGCCGGACTGCTCTGCATGAGCCAGAACCAGCACCTCCACCATGGAAGCCACGGAGCGATGCTCCCGCTCGGCGGCCTGGCGGATCAAGTCTTTGATTTCAGCAGTCGTCCGAATGGACAGGGTTTCACACTTGTTGCGGGGCATGGATCAATCCAGTTTTGAAGGCCTCGCAAATGTACTGCCTTTCACTGGTGATAGCAATGAAAAATGCGCTGTAAACCATACTTTGCAGCATGTGGGGTTTCGTGTCTGTGAAGTCGTCTGACCAATTCGATGATCAGCTTCCCGCAAATCTTCTTTCCAGACACCTTCCATGCACGTAGGCCAAAATTATTTCGCAGCGCTCCGCACCACCCCATCCAGCAACTTGATGAAATTCCGCTTCGGCTTGAACTGCACCCGCAGCTCCGCCAGATAATCGCCAAATTGCTGTGACTTGCCCTGCGCTTTCATCAGCCCGCTCACCTTGCGGATCAGTTTGATCGCCTCTTCATAAGCGGTGTTGTTGGTCTGCTCGACGATGGGCGGCACCACGCGACGGTATAGGCTGATCGCGCCGTCGGGGTGCGAAGCTTCGAGCTTCCCAGCCAGAGCGATCAGCAGATTCCGGTCGCAGATGCCTTCGTGCGAGAACTCCCATGCAGCGTCGAGATCGTTCTCCCACAACGCGATTTCCACCCGCAACGAGTAATTTGGAGCCGATGGTTTCGGCTTCCAGCGGCTTGTTGTGCTCGCCTCGTGCGCTATCGTCTCGACAATCCGTGCCAGTGCTCGATTACGTTGTTCCGGCCAAATGCCGAGCTTGTCGGCGACATCGTGCAGCTTCTTGTAGTGTTCGAGAATCGGCCGCTCTTCAAATTGAACCCAAGTGAGTTGCAGTGCCTCGTCATTGCGTTTGCGTTTGAGGTAGGCCGCCACCAGAAAATCCCGTAGCCGATTGTCGGGGCGTTCGGGGAATGCCTTCAGGCCGCGTTCCGCCCATTCCAGCGCCTTGTCCGGCTGCTTGGCCTTGATCCAGATTTCCGCGATGTCGAGATAACTGTAGCCCGAGGAAAGGTCGCGTGACTTGATCGCGACCAGTTCCTCCACGTCGCCGCTCGCCTCGGCCAGTCGCTCCATGATGCGAGTGATTCTTTCCCGATGGGTATCGTAGCCATCCTTCGCATCCCGTGGTTTGAGCTTGCGCCATTCAACTTCCGCCAGCTCACGATAGCGGCGCAGGCCTTCCTTGCCGAGGGCAGTGCGATAAGTAGCTGCATCGAAGCTGCACAGACCGAACGGTAACGTCGTCTCGAAGTGGAACAGGCGTCCTGCCAACCCTGCCGGATCGGGTCGCGCCATCGTACAGGCCTTGAGATGCAACTCGCCCAGACGATAGACGATGTCGCCAATCTCGCCGTTCGAGTCGTCAACCTGCTCCAGTGAATTTTCAACTCGCTCGATGGCGTATTCGGTCAATTCGACCAGCGTGGCAGCTGTGTCTGGCTTGAGCAATTCCGCCAGCGAATCCGCCACCTGTTCGATATTGCTGGCAAAGGTACCCACCTCCCGCCAGTCGACAAAACCATGAATGCGCGTCGCGCCGTCAATTGCCCGCCGGAATGCCTTAGCCACATTCCCGCCACCGCCGGTACGTTCGGCCTTGAGCAATAACGACTGGTAGAGCCGATCATCGCGCTGTGCCACATCGAGCAGGAGATCGACTAAAGCTTCCGGCGGTTGCGTGGTCAGATACTCCCTGATGTCGCGCCACGGATCGCTTCGCTTCTTCTTACCGGATGCTGCGCCGGTTTTCGGTGCGGCTGAATTTTCGGCCAACCACGCCAAACCGATCGCCACGCAATGCTTGCAGAAATAACCGTCAGCCGCACGCGGGCAGGTGCAGTCGTAGGCCAGCTCGCAGCCTTCGTCCCTCAACTCGACCTGATAGGTTTCTGTGCCCTCAACTCGGGCAGTGATCTTGTCGCCGGAAACTCGTAGACGCTCAACGGCTCCGGCGGAAAAATATTCCTCGCCGCGCTGAAATGCGGTAGTGCCGGCAAGGTCTTCGAGCACGGCGTGCGTAATCAAACCATTTTTCACAATGAATCTCTCAATTCGCCATCGGAACGGACTGCAATCGAATACCTAATGTTTGAGTTAAGGCGCGCGCCGCTTTTGGCGCGCCCCGCTTGAACAAGGAGGCTATGGCATACCTTCTTCAAGTGCTCGAGCTTGAATAAGGGTCGAGGCTGCAACGCCCAATTTGAGAGCGAGCTCCCTGCAACTGATTCCGTTTGGCGCAAGATAAACCTCTTGAATAAATGCTCCGGGATGTGGTGGATTGTGCATAGCCATTAGTGATAATTCGCTTTGCGAATTGTCATTCGCGCCCTCCCCCGAGGGTGAATCACGGAGCGCACCCGAAAAGATAAATCTTGGCATCGTGAAACAATGATTTTGTTACCTTGATACAGATTGGCAATCAAGCAAACACCACAGTTACATGCCCTTCTGCACGTGAACGGGGTGCGGATTTAACGATAATTTCAATATCACGACCAAGCCGAGTAAGGCATTCCAGCATTTTAGTTTCTGAAATACCTCGAAATTGCCCGCGCAGCAAACCAGATAATTTCGGCTGTGTAATACCCAGCAATTCAGCAGCTTGCACCTGAGTCAATTTACGCCGCTTGATGATGTCCCCAATCTTTGTGGCCAATTGCGCCTTAACCAGCATTTCTTCGGCATTATCCAGACCAAGATCAGCATATACATTGGCGCTTCCACGTTCGATGTTGCTCATTTCTTCACTCCTTCCGCATGTTGTTGCGCCAGCTTCAATCTGTCATGTACCAAGTCCAAGTCCTGCTTTGGCGTTGCGATGCCTTTGTGCGATTTTTTCTGGAAGCAATGCAGCACATATACTGCATTGCTGAATCGCACGGTATAAACCGCCCGGTAGGTATTGCCGTCGTCATCCTCAACGACTTCCAGTACGCCCGCCGAACCAAACCCCTTGAGTGGTTTAGCCTGTGCGTGCTTCCCACCCTGCTGCGCCAAGTGGAGCGCATATCCAAACACATCCACCACATCTGGCGGCATGGACAATAAGTCTTTCTTTGAGGACGCCACCCATTCCAGTGGCTTAAACAGAGATTTGTTCATGGGCGCATTATACCCATATGGGAATAATCATCAACAACAAGGGTGGGCACGTCTTTGTGCCCACGCGGATTCAAACCGCGTGGGCATATAAACCCTGCCCACCCTACGAGACTCGTTAGGCTCTGGCCTGCCAAATGGCGGGATCTCTGCTGCCATGAAATACTGCCAAGACAACGATACGATGTTCCTCTGCGCAAAAATAAACGCTGTACGGAAAACGATTGGCGACGACGCGCCGAATGTCCTCGCGAACAACGGCAAACTGGAGAGGGTGTTCGGATGCCAGCGACACGCAACGGTCAATCTCGGCCATGAACTCAAGAGCAAGGCCAACTCGCTTGTTCTCATACCATGCACTTGCTTCGATAAACTCTGCGCTCGCGGCACGATGAAAAGTGATGGGCAGGCTCATTGCCTGATTTTGGCAAGAGCGGCTGCTTTTACTTCGCTCCAGGAAACCACATCGTTAGGGTTCGCCAGATGATCTGCGAGGCGGCGGTCGAGTTCTGTTTTCTGCGCTTCGGTCAACGATGGCGCGGCACCACGACTAACAATACCGTCCCAGATGGCTTCAACCAGCTCGATCTGCTCGTCAATGTCGAGCACACGAGCTTGCTGCAAGAGTTGAGTGTTCATGATCTGGACTCCATTCAAAACTAACGGGGCAATTCTAGCGCGCTTCGCTACTCCATGTCGAACGTATGGGGCTGCGCGCTTTTGCGCAGCCCTGCTTGAGCGCAGGGTTATGTGCCGCCGAGATACGGCGGGTTGCCAAGGATGCAGTCAAACCCACCCCGCCCGATGATCTCTGGGAATTCCAGAAACCAGTGGAAGAAGCGCTTGCGCTCGGCCATCACCCAGGCCTCGGCGGTGGCCTGACCTTGCGGGATGATCTCGCCTTTCCAGTAGCGCCGGTAGGTGGCATCAGTAATGAACTTTTGCAGGTTGTCCGCCGCCTTGGGCAGGTAGAACTGGGCGATGGGAATGGCGGCGATCTGGTTCAGGAACCATGCGTCATCGCTCTGGCTGAAGGCGAGGTAGCGGGCCTTCTTGGCCTCGATTTCGTCGGGCGTGTGTTCCGGCAACGTAGCGAGATCGCGCCAGCCGCGCAGAATATCATCGAGCTGTTTTTGCAAGCTGGGCGAGAGCGGCAACTGGCCAGCCTCGTGATCCTTGCGCTCCTGCTTATTGCGCTTCCTGAGCAGCGCGGCGGTGTCCTTGTCGTTGCCGGGCATCGTCGCGAACCGTCACGTGAGCCGATAACAGTCCTCCGCCAGTTGCATTCCTTTCTGCCACACGGTCAGGTCTTGATACGAGTTGATGGACATAAATATTCCTTCCCTTAATCGCTACTTCGCTATTCGCTAACTCCCTCGCCTTCTCAAGGCGCTCGGCAATCAGGTAGTCGAGTGAGTGCTTGATGAGCGGTTGGACGAAACAGCAAAGAGAAGAGCTGCGCGATTTTGCCAAACAACTGGAACAACTCGGCAACATTAAAACAAGATCTAAAACTCTCCTTCGCCGAACTGATCCTCGACGACTGGCTGAATAGCGGTTTGAACCCTGTCATCTTCTGCCGCTACATCGCCACGGCAAAATATGTTGGCGAACAGCTTGCGCCCGCGCTCAAGAAGAAATTTCCCAAGCTCGACCTGCGAGTCATCACCAGTGAGCTGCCGGACAAGTTGCGCAAGCAGCGCATTGAAGAAATGGGCAAGTCGCCGCTACGGGTGCTGGTGGCCGACTCCTGCCGCAAGGCCATGATGAGCGGCACCATCTGGCAGGAGCGAGGCCGGAAAGGAAGTTTGGCCAGCGCACGAAACGACCCCGCACCATTGCGAAAGGCGAGCCGCGCCGAGTCATACAGCAGGCGGGCGGAGCTGGTATCCACAAGGTCGGCAGCAGCGTGTTCAATCCCAACGGTTGAATAGGTTCGATGTACAGCACATCAGCCAGATTCGATGTCCACAGTTTGACCAGACGAAATTCTTCTTTAATGTTGCTGTCGGCATCCGGTATTGATGCGCGCCAATCACCCGAGACCAGCCCGATCAGAAAGCCCTCGTTCTGTTGGGCGCGCCACTTGGTGTTGACATGAATCAGGCGTGCGGCCGGAATGTAACGCAAATTGAGCATCGGGTTTTCAGTCGTTTTCGCGATGGCTTTACGCACACGATCAATTTGCCCACCGTCAACCGCGAAATAGGTGCGTATTTCAAAACCCCTGGAAACCCGCTCTTCCTCTTCGCAGGAGATGCGATCTATTTCTTCGGCACGTGACTCGGCCATTTCGATCAAATCATGCAGATGCTCTTTTGCTGCATTGTCGGCAAGATCAATTCCGGAGAACGGGCAGACGCTATTCTGAAGCGCATCCCCTGCCATGAAATAGCCTGTTTTACTGCTGATTTTGGCTTCTGTCAGCGCTGATTCTGCATCCTGGAGACCAGTTGGCAGACACGGTATTTGCGGCCATTGTGATAGATGGCGTTTAACGGCCCGAACTCGCGCAGCGCAATTGATCTCGGGCGCGAAACAAATTCGCCGGATGAGTCGCCAGTAGGCAGAAACACGCGAATTGGCAAACGTGTGAAATTGTAGCCGGGGAGAAATCCCTCGGAAGCCAGATAGCGGTAGGGATAGAACTCGGACAATTCGCTTGTAGGTGGCGTAGTCATTGACTATTTCTGCATGTGTTTGGAAAACATTCATGATCAGTTTTTATCGTACGCATAGATCGAGGCGCGGGATGGCCTCGAAACCGGTGTTGGCTGTGGAGTTTTTCGTTGCTGCTTTTGCCATCAGACTTCCCTGGATTTTTTATAGCGGTCAGCCATGCTGAAGCCAAGTAAATCATGGATGCCAAGAGGGAATGCTACCAGCTTTCATCCTACTGAGCGATGAGTCAGAACTAACGATTGCGAAGTCACCGGAGAACGGTGTTGAAATCACGGCTGAAGAATGGCTTGTAAAAGAGGTGCAAACCACTCAGTAGCTCACGCGCTTAATTTTACTGTTCCAGCGATGTCGTCTCAACGATACTCTCGAACTGCTCCAGCACCTCTGGATGTCGTTGCTTCAAATACCGGACAGCGGCCTTGTTCTCCAGCAGCTTGGCCAGATATGGCATCCCAACCAAACGCATCCTCGCGGCATCTTCAGATTCATACCGTGAGGCATTGCTTGGTTTGGAGGGAATTTGATGCGATTGCCCATGGAAGACACCATATGAGGGTGAAAATGTGCGCGCAATTTGGTAGAATCTACCGATGCCTAAACCTGCGCACTCAAGGAATTGAATTACACGATGAATATGTTCAGCCGTATTGGCGAAACTCGCTTCGCTCGTTTTCACCGTCATGCCGCCCTGATTGCGGGGGTATTGTTGTTAAGCGCTAATTCCGCAGCCCATGCTGATGACATCCAGGATGCCAGCAAGTTGTTTAAACAAGGCCAGCACGGCCAGGCGCTGGATAAGGTGAATGGGGTTTTGGCCGGCAAGCCCAAGGATGCGCAAGCGCGCTTCTTGAAAGGCCTGATCCTGACCGAGCAAGGCAAAGCCGCAGAGGCGATCAAGACCTTTGCGGCACTGACCGAAGATTACCCGGAGCTGCCCGAGCCCTACAACAACCTCGCCGTGCTGTATGCCAGCCAGAGCCAGTACGACAAGGCCAAACTGGCGCTGGAAATGGCAATACGCACCCATCCCAGTTATGCCACCGCGCACGAGAACCTCGGCGACATCTATGCCAAGATGGCCAGCCAGGCTTATGACCGCGCCCTGCAACTGGACCGCAGCAATACCGCGACGCAGACCAAGCTGTCCATGATTCAGGATTTGTTTGCCGGCGGCACGCGCGGCAAAGCAGCCCCGGCACACAGCCCCCCAGTTCTGAGTAAAGCCGAAGCGCCCGTTCAGGGCAAAGCCGAAGCCACAGCGCCAGCCGGCAATGAGGCGGAAAACAAGCCAGCTCCCGCCAAGCCGGAGGCAGTTGCAACCAAGCCGGTTCTCGCCGAGAAGAGCACAGAGGCAGTTGCATCCAAGCCGGCTCCCGCCGAGAAGAGCACGGAGCCTGCGCCCATGGCGGACAGCAGCGGCGAAGTGCTGAAAACTGTCCATGCCTGGGCCGCCGCATGGTCGGCCAAGGATGTAAATAAATACCTGTCGTTCTATGCTGCCGATTTCAAGAGACCGGGCGGCCAAAGCCGTGCGGCGTGGGAAGCTAGCCGGAAAGAGCGCATCAGCAAGCCGGAATTCATCCAGGTCGATATCAGCAATGTGGCCGTCAAGTTTGGCGACGCCAACCATGCCACGGTAAAATTCCGCCAGTCGTATCGCGCCAGCCACCTGCAAACCTCGGGCAACAAGACCCTGCTGCTGGTGAAATCCGGCGCTAACTGGCTGATCCAGGAAGAGCGCACCAAATAACCATGCCGAGCCGTGCCCTGATCCCTTTTTTCCTGTGCAGCCTGCTGGCGGGTATGGCGTATGCAGCGCCCGACTTGCGCAATGCCGAAGCCCCGTACAACACCGAAGCACAATTGGCGAAAAGTCTGCAAGCCATCAAAAACAGCCGCCTCGACATTGCGCTCAACGAGGTGGACAGCCTGTTGCGTATCAATCCCAATTTCAAGCTGGCGCACCTGGTCAAGGGCGATGTGCTGATGGCGCGCGCCGGCGCGATCGACAACTTTGGCAGTGCGGCGCATGCGCCGCGCGACAAGATCGAGGAACTGCGCGACGAGGCGCGGATGCGTCTGCAGCGCGCCTTGTCGCAACCGGACAGCAAGCTTGTGCCGCGTTTCCTGTGGAAAATGGATGCGCGGCAGAAATATGCGCTGGTGGTGGATACCAGCCGCGCCACGCTGTTCGTTTACGAGAACATGAATGGCGAACCGCGCTATGTCACCGACTTTTACATCACCATCGGCAAACTCGGCACCGATAAACTTTCCGAAGGCGACAAGCGCACCCCCATCGGGGTGTATTTCGTCAAGGCAGACCTGCCGAAAAACAAGCTTGCCGACATGTACGGCAACGGCGCCTACCCGCTCAGCTATCCGAACGAATGGGACCGCAAGAACAAACGCACCGGCAGCGGCATCTGGCTGCACGGCACACCCAGCGACACGTACAGCCGGCCGCCGCGCGCCAGCGACGGCTGCGTGGTGCTGGCAAACGACGACCTGGACAAGCTCGCCCCCTATCTGCAAGTCGGCGTCACGCCGGTCATCATCACCAACAGCATGGAATGGAACAGCGAACAGGATCAGGGCGAGCGCGACGCGCTGCTGCAAGAGATCGAACAATGGCGCAAAGATTGGGCCAGCCTCGATACCGGCGCTTATCTCAAACATTACTCGCGCGATTTCTCCAGCGGCAGCGCGAATTTCCGGGCGTGGGCAAAACAGAAACAACTGGTGAACAGCGCGAAATCCTGGATCAAGGTCGGTCTTTCGAATATCAGCGTGTTCACCTACCCGGAACACCCCAATATGGTGGTGGTCAATTTCGAGCAGGATTACACCAGCAACAACCTGTCCAACCGCATGAAAAAGCGCCAGTACTGGATCAAGCAGAACAAGCGCTGGCAGATCATTTACGAAGGAGCCGTTTAATATGAAACGCCTGTTTACCGCCCTATTCGCATTGCTGCTGTGCTGCGCGATGCAATCTTCCTATTCATCAACTCAAGGCAAAAAAACCATGGTCAAACTACACACCAATCACGGCATCATTACTTTGCAGCTGGATGCCGAAAAAGCCCCGCTCACCGTCAAGAATTTTCTGGAATACGTGAACAGCGGCTTCTATGACAACACCATCTTCCATCGTGTCATCGACAACTTCATGATCCAGGGCGGCGGATTCGAATCCGGCATGAAGCAGAAAAAAGCCAATGCGCCCATCAAGAACGAGGCGGCCAACGGCTTGAGCAACGCTACTTATACTATTGCCATGGCGCGCACTTCCGACCCGCATTCCGCCTCCGCGCAATTTTTCATCAACACAAAAGACAACCATTTCCTCGATTACCCTGGGCAGGATGGCTGGGGTTACTGCGTGTTTGGCAAGGTAATGGAAGGCACCGAGGTGGTGGACAAGATAACCAACGTCAGCACTGGCTTCCGCGCCGGCCATCAGGACGTGCCCGAAGAAGATGTCATCATCACCAAAGCGGAAGCGGTGAAGTAACTCCCTTCTCCCGCAGGCGGGATAACCAACGACTTGGCCATCGTTTTTTGATGGATTAGTCGAATGGCTAGTAGTTTTATCAGAAGGGTTGGGGATGAGGGTTTATGCGATGCAAAAACGTAATTTCTGCTCAACGCCCCTCACCCTAGCCCTCTCCCGCCTGCGGGAGAAGGGATTTTAATGCCCCATTCCTTATTCATCTCCGACCTGCATCTCAGCGCCAACCAGCCACACGGCATGGCGGCATTTCTGCGCTTCATCGCCGAAGCCACAGCACAGGATCGCCCCGAGTTCAGCCAAAAAACTGAAGCCCTTTACATACTCGGCGACTTGTTCGACTACTGGGCAGGCGATGACGATCTGGAAGACGCCTTCAATGCCGGGGTAACTGCCGCCTTGCGCAGCCTCGCCCAGCAAGGTATCAAGGTCTATCTGCTGCGCGGCAACCGCGATCTGTTGATGGGCGAAGCGCTGGCGGACGCCTGCCACGCGACTCTGCTGAATGATCCGGTGCTGATCGACTTGTACGGTGTACCGACGCTGCTCAGCCACGGCGATATGCTGTGTACCCATGATGCCGAATATCAGCGCTATCGCGCCCAGGTGCATGACGCAGATTTCCAGCGGCAGTTTCTAACCAAACCGCTGATGGAACGCAAAGCCTATATCGCCGGGCTGCGCGAACGCAGCATCGCGGAAAAGCAAAGCAAAGACAGCGCAATCATGGACGTGAGCAATGAAGCGGTCGCCGCATTGCTGCGCGAATATGGCTATCCGCGCCTGATCCACGGCCACACCCATCGCCCCGGCCGCCATGAACATATCGTCGATGGGCGTACGTGCGAACGCTGGGTGCTGAGCGACTGGCATCAACAAGGCTCGGTGTTACGCGGCGACAGTCGCGGTATAAGTTGGGAAACTGCTGCGGGATTAGCTTCGGCAAACGAATAAAACTGGGCAGCCTTAGGGATACAGAAATTACAAACGTACCGTTTGGTCATGAACCTCACGATGATGTAGGTCGGGATTCATCCCGACGGGGTTGGGTTATGCGGCGCTCTGTCGGGATGAATCCCGACCTACGAAACCCGCCCCCGATTCATA
>JAUYJO010000077.1 GCA_030700315.1 Gallionella sp. | reverse complement strand
ATTGGCCGAATCTCGATCTGATCAGGGGTACACCAACCTGTTCTACCTGCCGGAAGCGCGAAAGTATTACCCGGACAGGCAGTCGCTTTGGGAGGGGGAAGTATTTCAGCCATTTATTGAGTGGTGCAATGCCACGCTTGCAAAGGCTAACTGGCTAGCGCTGTATGCAGCCGATGACAGGGCAACCTGGGCTGTGCTCTGTCATGCGGTTGACCCTGAAGCCATGTGTTTTCCTGTGCGCACAACAAATCGCTGAACTAACCGCCAGCTAGATGCAATTCGAAATTTACATGCGACACGTGATGTCATGTCGGTGAATACCATGTGCGTATTCGATGAAGCATTACATGGAGAGCGGCATGAGGCATGGAATGGTGGACGTACAGTGCATGTTGGGGGACATGAGCCGTGAGAAATTGACGATGCTGCTTCCTACGGAGGCCGACATCAGTGAACTAATTCCCAATCTAGGCTGTGTGGAGACTGAGACTTATGGTGATGTGCGCCATGCGCAAGCTATCCATCAGTTTGTAGCCGATATCGTGGCTACGCCAACCAATCATGAAGCGTGGCGCGATCTGGCACATGCCTTCGGACTGAATCAGTTGCTGAGATGGAAGTATCTGTCTGTCGCCAATGGCTTGCAGCCGAACGATTACAAGATTCTCAGCGATCTATCTTCTAGTCATCTCTTGCTTGGAGACAAAGAGGGGGCATTTAGGTTGATGGAAGAGGCAATCGCCTGCACCTCTAACGAGAAAGAGCGGTCGGAAGGTGCCGAAATGATGGTCTGGTGGCGGTTCCCAATACTTACTGAATGCAACACCGCTTTAAGGATGTGATGCGGTGCCGTTTGCATGTGATTTGGGGAAAACCGATTGGCAAAGAGTTGGCGCAAATAGCGTTCGGTAATTGGGTGATTAAATTAAGGGGACGAGAATGAAAAACAAAGGTTGGTTTACATCGTGGATGTTCGGCATGGTTGTCGTTTCGATATTTATAGCGGGATGCGGGAATTCTGATGTGTCGGCCAATACGCCTGCTCAGCCAGCAGCTTCTAGCTTGCCCGTTAAGGCAACAGCAAAAGTGGACGGCTATAAGGAATTCAAGTTCGGGATGACTGCGTCTCAAATCTTAAGGCTAGATGCCTGCGCTGAGGAATATGACAAGCTTATTGCAGAAGTGAAGCGCTACGTAGCGACAGGCGAAGAAGTCATTGCCGAAAACAAGGTGCGCACTGACCCACAACCCCTTGAAGATAATTATTGGGTCAGCATGCTGGATGAGAATAGAGCCGTTTTATCTAAACTGGAAAATCATGACGAAACCTTAAGTCTCGACTTGCTTACAAAAGGAATATCGGTCGATCGTGATTTAAGACACAACACATGTATGGTGGAAATGTTTGGAGAGCCCCATTCGCCTTCGTTTGGTTTTGAGAATGGAAAGCTGACATCAGTCCATTTCACAGTTGGTACATTTAACAATGAGAAATACCAGGCACTACATAAAGGGCTCTCTGAAAAATACGGCAGCGTTACTGTGCCTACAGCAGAACAAATCGGATCATTCAATAACAAGACCCTGAATACTGTGTCTGCCACTTATGCCTTTAACCAGGTTCGACTTTCGATCGCGTATACCTTGTATGGCAAGATGATCAGTATTGATTACTTTTCCCCAGACAAAGCGCAAGAGGTAGCGAAGGAGTCGGCCGTGGGGCAGGTAAAGACCGGCGACTTATGAATGAATTAGATTGTCTGTATCAAGCGATCTCGGATATTGAAGAGGCATATTCCAATAGCTCGGTGATTGGTCAATCTGAAGTCGGGCTGGGGAATATCCTAGCCTATCTCAATCCCGTTGGACTGGTTGTGTTGACGGGAGGTAGAGAAAAGCAAAATATGATGCTCGCTTCGCACATTGTTCATCAGCGCGTATTCCGATTGGGTGTCGGATGCGCTGTGTTTTGTGAAGATACGAAGGCTTTCGTTACTGGGCAGTTGTCTCTTGTATCAGAGGTCGGGATCAAGAAGCTCTATGCGGGCGAAATTGGCAGTGAGGATTGGGGTTGCATTGTCCATGCAGTAGACATCCTTGAGCATTCTTCCCTGTTCTTGGTGGAGTTGCCATCCAGCCTTGATTTGTTAATGGAAGCCATTCGTCGTTATTCGGAAAAATGCGAGTCAGAAGACCGCAACAGCGACTATGCAGTATTTGTGTTTGATTTGCCACGGCCGGTTGAGGAGCAGTCGTCCTTCGCGAAGATGCTGCACGCACTGAAGGCGCTTTCAGCCGAGATTGATAGGCCGATTATCGTTATTCATGATCAGTGCGGGCAGGAAACACTGGGGGAACTGAAGACAATATGTTCATGCGCGGATGTATTTCTCACGCTTGAGGCGATGACTGACGAGCAAGCCAACTACTGCAACCTCTCGATCTCTATCAAAGAGCAACCCTCATCCTGCTCAATGAGATTGCAGTTCGGCTCGGATAGATTCACTGTGATGTTGATAGAAAATGCAAAATCGGATGAACACTGATATGCCGATCTTGGATCTGCCGGAGGCGCTGCTTTTCTATGAGTGCAATCCACCTGTCCCGGGTAGCAAGCTTTATTTCGTGGCTGATCTTTCTGCATACAAGCAGGCAACACCTGAAGCTCTCGAATATCTTGCCCTGAAGACTCGCGATAGTTGTGACTTTGTGAATTTCGGATTAACCAACCTTGATAGGGATCAAGCAGCCGCCATAATCAAATGGGCGGCGGCGATCTGCTTTGTTAATCTCGAAAAGCTGGATGCCAAGGTCGCTGCCATATTGGTCGCAGCAGATCAGATTATGGTCTTAGACAAGTTAAATGAGATTGATCCGGAGTTGGCCGGGGTGTTTGCTAAATTGAATGGCATTCTTGATCTCACGCTTGAAAGTCTTTCTTTGGAAGTCGCCAATGAATTGATCAAGCACCAGCACGAATTATTTTTGACACTGAAGGTGTCTCCATCCGGGGAGTTGCTGTCAAAGCTTTCGAAACATGAAGGCTATCGTTTGCATGTTACATGGGAAAGGCAAGCTGGAAATTCCCCTTGTCAATTTGTGCTATCGACTTCCAAGAAAGTAGTCATCGGCTCAAGCTTTCATGCGGATGCGGGGAAATGGTTTGAAGATTTGTTTATATTTGACGCTGATATTCATTCAGATGAGCGTGCGCATGGTGAATTTGTCTGCAATTGTCCTGCCCTCCTTCATTTGCCAGGTAAATTATGAGCTGGAAATTATTTCTCGATTTGGAACGATTGCCGAAGGGTAAGGGTTGGAAGATTGCCCGCTCTGCCAAGGAGGCAATGACCCTCATTGCACAGCATGGTTATCCGAGTGGAATGTCATTGGATTATGATCTCGGCGAAGGCAATCCGACCGGCCTGGATTTTCTGAAGGGAATAGCTTGCGAGGCCGAGATGGCCAGAACCACAGTGGATTTTTCCCATGTAAAATTTGAATGTCACGCTGAGAGTCTCGATGGGAGATGCAAGATATTTGGGCAGTGGAAATCATTTCAAAACATGCTGTCTCACAGCAAAATGGACGAGGAGAACATGCCATCAATCACTTCAAGCGGACAGCAGGTGTCACAAGGTAACGATAAGCAATCAAACGCCAAATTGACTGTTGCCATCTCATCTCGTGCTTTGTTTGACTTGAATGAAAGCCATGCGGTATTTGAGAATGATGGCGTCGAAGCATATTGCAACTATCAGGTTGAGCGTGAGGATATCCCGCTCGCGCCCGGAGTGGCTTTTGGGCTGGTCAAGAAATTATTGGCACTGAATGAACCCGATTCACCGAATCCGCGTGTGGAGGTTATTTTATTGTCGCGCAACAACGCCGATACCGGGCTGCGGATATTCAACTCCATCAAACATCACAATCTTGGAATCAGTCGGGCTGCTTTTACTCGTGGTGGAAGTACGCATCCCTATATTTCTGCGTTTGGTGCACATCTATTTCTCTCCTCGAACCCAGTCGATGTGCGCAAGGCATTGGAAGCAGGTTTTGCCGCAGCGACAATCTTGCCCTCTACGGCCCCTCAGGTGGCAGATGCCGATCCTTCACAATTGCGCATCGCGTTTGACGGTGATGCCGTGCTGTTTTCGGATGAATCGGAGCGCATCTACAAGCGAGATGGATTGGCTGCTTTTCAGGATAAGGAGACCGCGAGTGCAAGGGAGCCTTTGCCTGGAGGGCCATTCAAGAATTTTCTTGCCATGCTGCACCAGATTCAGTTGGACTACCCTGCGAATGCATCGCCAATCCGTACCGCGCTTATAACCGCTCGTGCGGCACCCGCACACGAACGCGTCATCCGAACTTTGCGCGCATGGGGTATCCGTATCGACGAAGCCCTATTCCTTGGCGGCAAGGATAAAGGAAATTTTCTTAAGGCTTTCGGGGCCGATATATTTTTTGACGATCAGCAGAGCCATTGCGAATCAGCACGCCGGCATGTTGCTACTGGCCATGTTCCGCATGGGGTGGCAAACGAAGGCTGATATCCAATGCTCGCTCTTAATGACCGGTGACTATTTCATAACGGACGTTGGCTCTTCTGGATGCCACAGGCAGTTACGGCCGAGGAGTTGACAGCCAATTCATCATCGTGATGAGAATACTTATTTCATTTTGATTCCTCTTCTTGTACGAATTCACGATTTCTTCTGAATCAACTCAATCGAATATCCATCTGGGTCTCGAATAAAAGCAAGCACAGTGGTACTGCCTTTCATAGGCCCAGCCTCACGAATGACTTGCCCGCCATTCTTTTTAACCTCTTCGCAGAATGCGTACGCATCTGGCACCTCAATCGCCAAATGTCCAAAGCCTGTTCCTAATTCATATTTATCTACGCCCCAGTTGTAGGTCAGTTCAATCGCTGTTTCCTTGCTTTCGTCTCCATAGCCCAAGAAAGCGAGCGTGAATTTTCCATCAGGATATTCCCTCTGGCGCAGGAGTTTCATGCCAAGGACATTGGTATAAAACTTGATAGACCGTTCAAGGTTACCAGTACGAATCATGGTGTGGAGCAAGCGCATTGTGAATTTTCCTATCTGATTGTTGACACTGTAAAAGTAGCGCCAATCATAGTGCAATAAAGTATTCACAGTTAAAATTGACAACAGAACGAACGTTCTCTACCATGCTGCAAACGTTATTCACCAACGTTTGCCATGAACTCCACCGCACCATTCCCTGTAATAAAGCCCGCTGTTTGGCTGTCGCCTGTACTGTTGCCGCTGTTCGGCAATCAGGTACCGGCAGGCTTTCCATCGCCAGCAGATGACTATCTCGAACGTCGCCTGAGCCTGGACGAACATCTGGTCCCCAATAAGAACTCGACCTTTCTGGTTCGTGCACGCGGCACCAGCATGATTGGCGCAGGTATCTTTGATGGTGATCTGATGGTCGTGGATAAAGGGCTGAATGCACAGCCCGGCGATATCGTGGTGGCCGTGGTGGATGGGGAATTCACGGTCAAGTATCTGGGCCTGCAGAACGGGGTTTACTGTTTGAAACCAGCCAACCCACGTTTTCAGACCATCGAGTTCAAGGAAGGGCAGGAGCTGGAAATTTGGGGTGTAGTCACCTCAACCATCAAACAGTTCCGCCGCTGATGCTATGCCCATCGCCCTTGTCGACTGCAACAACTTTTATGTGTCCTGCGAGCGGGTATTCAACCCCAAGCTCGAAGGAAAGCCGGTAGTCGTCCTCTCTAACAATGATGGCTGTGCTGTTGCCCGTTCCAACGAGGTGAAGGCACTGGGTGTGAAGGTGGGCGAGCCATGGTTCAAGATGGCGATGTTGGCCAAGCAACACGGCATTATCGCCTTGTCGTCGAATTACACCCTGTATGGCGATATGTCCGCACGGGTGATGAGCATCCTGTCCGAGTTCAGCGATCTGCAGGAGGTGTATAGCATCGACGAGTGCTTCCTTGGCCTCGACGGGTTCGCCCCGGAATACCTGGTCGAGTATGGTCAGAAGATACGATTAGCTGTTCGTAAGCAGACAGGCATTCCAGTATGTGTCGGCATCGCAGACACCAAGACGCTCTCCAAACTGGCCAACCATTGCGCCAAGAAAAGCTTCGCTGGCAGTGACGGCGTGTGCGACTTCGGACTGATGTCGGAGACGCAGTTATCCAAACTGTTTGGCAGCATCCCAGTCGGCGAGATTTGGGGAGTAGGGCAACAGATCGCCTCCAAGCTGGCGGTGATGGGTATCGAGACGGTAGAGGATCTGCGCCGTGCCGATCCTGAGTACATCAGGCAACAGTTCTCGGTTGTCGTGGAGCGCACGGTCAAGGAGCTGAACGGCATTCCCTGTATCGAGATGGATGAGGCAGGCACGCCACGTCAGCAGATTATGGTATCGCGCTCGTTTGGCCAGCCGGTGAGCGCTTTAGAAGACCTTTCCGAGTCTGTTGCTTACTTCGCCACAACGGCAGCCATGAAGCTGCGCAAGGATGGCTCTGTGACTTCAAGCTTGTGTGTCTTTGTGCGAACCAACCCGTTCAAAAAGCACGACGCTCAATACCATCGCTCGGTGATCGTGCCGCTATCCCGACCCAGTGCAGATACTGCAAAGATTGTCGGAGCTGCCCTGGCAGGTCTAAAGCAGGTATACAAGTCTGGCTTTCGATACAAGAAGTCTGGTGTGCTGCTTATGGGATTGCAGGGTAAGGATACGGTGCAGGCAGACCTGTTCGATCAGCCCATAGATCAGGCCAAGTCAGAAGCCAGAATGAAAATCATGGACCAGATCAATCAGAAGATGGGGAAGGGGGCGATCACGATCGCAGCCACAGGCGTCAAGCAAAGATGGGCGATGCGAAGGGCGCGAAAATCCCCAAATTACACCAGCGACTGGCTTGAATTGCTGGAGGTGGATTGAAGAGTGCTAATTGTGAGCTGTCTAATGCCTTTCCTGATCTATTCCCGAAACCACATTGCCCAACACGCCAACGAGGATCTCCATTCCGCTGTTCAATATCTCAAGTTGCTCGTCATTGGGTTGAGCGTTGCCAAGCATTGAAAGTGTGTCCCCCAGAGGTAGCTCGCCGTAGATCGATTGGTAATGTGCAATGTTCAACGCCAGCAACCGGACAGTTTCTGCCAAGTCATCTTTGGTGACCTTCTCGATCAATCTGTCAGCCAGAGTGTAGTATGTTGCAAACGTCTTAAGGTCAGACATGAGGAGCCTCCTGTGATGTATTCCTATTTTACCCGCATGCTGGTCATTGGCGCATTGCTGATGCCTATCCATGCATTGGGCGACAGTATAGAAGGTCGCGTCGTCGGGGTCAGTGACGGTGATACGGTCACCTTGCTGGATGCACAAAAGAAGCAATGGAAGATTCGCCTGCTGGGTATCGATGCCCCCGAAAAGAAGATGCCGTTCGGACAGAGATCCAAGCAACATCTGGCCGACCTGGTCTTCAAGAAGCAGGTGACTGTCGAATACTCCAAGCGGGATCGATATGGCCGCACCCTTGGGAAGATCGAAGTGGGGGGAGTTGATGCCAACCTGGAGCAGATCAGGGCTGGAATGGCCTGGCATTACAAGCAGTACCAAAGAGACCAGTCATCAGAGGATAGGCAGCTTTACTCGGAAGCGGAAGATGCTGCCCGGTCTTTCCATCGAGGACTCTGGGTAGATGCCAATCCCATTCCACCTTGGGATTGGCGCAAGCAGCAGCGCACCAGGAAATAATTATTGCTTAAAGCACCGTGAACAAACCTAGGAGGATTAGTAATGGCAAACCTTACTTCAATGTTGAAGGATGAGATATCACGTATTTCTCGTAAAGAAATGCGCGCAGAGACTGAGAAACTCAAGAAGGCATCCTCTCAGTACCGTTCAGATATCGCATCATTAAAGCGTCGTGCGTCATCCCTTGAGCAGCAAGTAGGCCGATTGGAAAAGCTTGTTTCAAAATTGGCTGGTGAAGCGCCCACCTCCGAGCCTGCGAGCAAGCCGCGCTTTACAGCGAAGGGATTCAAATCGCATAGAGACCGATTGGGTTTGAGTGCAGAGGCGGCCGGCTCGCTTCTTGGAGTTTCCGCACAGACCATCTACAGTTGGGAAGCAGGGAAGTCGAGTCCCCGAGCTGTGCAAATGGAAAGGATTGTAGCCTTGAGGAGGTTGGGCAAGCGCGAGGTCGCTGATTTGCTCAATCGATGAGGCTACTGATCGAGGGGCCTGCCCGGCTGGAACTTGGCCATACCGACCGGTCGTCCCAGGCTGGGCTGAGTTGACCATCAATGTCCGCTTTATAGTCGCATGTCAAAATTCAACGACCGCTTATAAATGAACAGCAGGCGTTGGATTATTCAACTGGCCAGGCAAAAGTGCCAACTCCAGCCAACTCCTGCTTGTGTCAACTCCTGCTCGTCACCCACGCCTCCCTTCGTGTTAATATCAGACGAAAAGGAACGTATGACTGGATGGGGTAGTTTACGCTGAAATTTTGCTTTCCCTCCTCAATACATTCTCAGTCATTTGTCGCTCCGAAGCTGAAATGCCTTTCATAAAGCGGCAGCATTTTAGAATAAGGATTTGTGTTGAAAATTTCTTGTGTGGATTTATTTTGCGGCGCTGGAGGACTGACGCACGGTTTCGTATTGGAAGGGTTGCCTGTCGTGGCCGGAATCGATATGGATCCGGCGTGTCGCTTTCCTTATGAAGCAAACAATCAGGCTCGATTCATTGAGCGCGATATCAGTACGGTAACTGATAGTGAGTTGTTAGCACTTTTTGCTGACGCCGATGTGAAAATTCTTGCCGGATGCGCTCCTTGTCAGCCGTTTTCGACCTACGCACGGCGTTATGAACTGGATAGCAATGGTAAGTGGGGGCTTTTGTACGAATTTGCCAGACTTGCCAAAGGCGCTAAGCCTGACATCATTACGATGGAGAATGTTCCCTCTGTAGCGAAGCATGCGGTGTTTCACGATTTCGTCGATACACTAGAAAGACTCGGATATCACGTCTGGTACGATGTGGTCGACAGCTCTCGATACGGTGTACCTCAGGCTCGACGACGGATGGTGTTGTTGGCTTCTCTATACGGGAAAATTGAAATCATTCCGCCCACTCTCGACAAACCCATTACGGTACGTGAGGCAATAGGTCAATTGACGCACTTGCAGGCTGGAGAAGTGGCCAAGAGTGACAAGTTGCATATCGCATCAACGTTGAATGCCAAAAATATTCAACGCATCAAGGCTTCCAGACCAGGTGGAACGTGGCGTGACTGGCCTGAACACCTCGTAGCAGACTGTCATCGCGCCGAAAGTGGTCGTACTTACGCTGGTGTTTATGGCCGTATGGAGTGGGACAAGCCCGCACCGACGATGACCACACAATGTTTTGGATTCGGTAATGGGCGCTTTGGTCATCCTGAGCAAGATCGCGCCATTTCTCTGCGCGAAGCCGCAATTCTTCAGAGTTTTCCGCGCGACTATGCTTTTGTTCCGGAAGGTGGTGAAGTCGGTTTTAAGGTTCTGGGCCGCCTGATCGGCAATGCCGTGCCGGTCGAACTGGGGCGAGCCATCGCGAGGAGTATAGGGTCGCACCTATCTTTGGTGAAGGATTGTGAATAGCGGGACGGGGGCCGCCTCTATGTCGCGCATACAGCCCTCGTCACCTGAAGCCATCCGTCGCATGACCAAGGTACGTCAAACTGGAACTGCGGTAGAAATTGAGCTACGACGGGCGCTTTATCGAATCGGCTTGCGATATCGAGTCAGCTTCGAAGTCCAGTTCGCGTCAACAAGATTGATCAAGTAAATGTCAACCCCATGGGAATCTTGAATAAGCACAACACCGAAACTTATCATGCGTTGCCGGAGCCTGGTCAGTTGGTTGAGGTCCGCCGCCGCCAATGGGTCGTCGCGGATGTGGTTTCCTCCAAACTGACATCGACTTCATCATCGCAGAATGCCGTGTCTCTTTCTTCTATCGACGAGGATGGCCTCGGTGAGGAATTAGAGGTCATCTGGGAAATTGAACCGGGCGCTCAAGTTATCGAACGCGCTGGGCTGCCTTCAATCAGCGGGCAGGATGACTCGGACACCCTTGAGGCATTTCTTGATGCGGTACGCTGGGGAGCGGCGACCAATGCTGATCGTGGTTTTCTGCAGGCACCATTCCGCAGCGGCGTGAGCATCGAGGACTTCCAGCTTGACCCGTTGGTACGTGCCATCGACATGGCTCGCGTCAACCTGCTCATCGCCGATGACGTCGGACTGGGCAAGACCATCGAGGCCGGGCTGGTCATTCAAGAGCTACTGCTCAGGCACCGTGCCCGCACGGTCCTGATCATCTGCCCAGCATCTCTTCAGGAGAAGTGGCGCATCGAGATGCTGGAAAAATTCGGCCTTGAATTTCGTGTGGTTGATACGGCCTACATCAAGCAGTTGCGCCGCGATCGAGGGATACACGCCAACCCATGGACGTCGTATCCGCGCCTCATCGCATCAATGGACTGGGTGAAAAGTGGCGAGGGACTTTGCGCGATGCGCGACGTGCTCCCTGCTCATGCGAGCTATCCGCGCAAGTTCGACATGCTCGTCGTGGACGAAGCACATAACGTTGCACCTGCTGCCGGTGCGAATTACGCACTGGAGAGTCAGCGCACTCAGTTCATTCGTTTGATCAGCCCTCATTTTCAGCATCGCCTGTTTCTGACGGCGACACCACACAACGGCTACACCGAGTCTTTTACCTCGCTACTCGAACTGCTGGACGACCAGCGTTTTGCCCGCAACATCCTTCCGGACGAAAAACAACTTAGCCAAGTGATGATTCGTCGCTTGAAGAGTGATCTTGTCAATGCGAATGGTGAACCGCTATACGCCCAGCGCAAACTTCAGGCGCTTGCCGTTCCGTACACCAATGAAGAGCGCGAGATTCACAGAAAACTTACCGACTACTGCGAGAGTCGCGAAAGCAATGCCGAAAAAGGTACGGGTTCCTTTGGCACTACCTTCGTCAACCAATTGCTCAAAAAGCGGCTTTTCTCTTCGCCCTCAGCTTTTGCTTCAACGTTGGAGAAACACATCAGCAGCCTGTCAGCAGGCTTTCAGCGCAAAGAGAAGGACTCCATGTCTGAGCGTATCTTGCGTAAGGCCATCCTCCGTGTGGATGAAGATTACGCCAATGACCAGGAAGTCGAGAATGCACAGGCTGAGGCAGTCGAGGAAGCCTCTCGGCGATGCCAGCCGCTGACTAAAGATCAGCAGCAAACGCTGAACGATCTTCGTCAGTGGGCACAGCGCGCCAAAAATCAAGTCGATTCAAAAGCTCAGGCTATCATCGACTGGCTGAACGCTAATCTCAAGACCAATGGGCAGTGGAACGACAGACGGGTGATTCTTTTTACCGAGTACAGGACGACGCATCAGTGGATGCACGAGATACTCGCAAGCCATGGTTTCGGCGCGGAAAGGCTTGCCATCCTGCATGGTGGGATCGACATGAAGGAACGCGAGGATATCAAGGCCGCGTTTCAAGCGTCACCGAAGGAATCAGCTGTTCGCATCTTGCTTGCGACGGATGCCGCTTCAGAGGGTATCGACCTGCAGAATCACTGTAATTGCCTTATTCATCTCGAGATTCCATACAATCCCAACGTGATGGAGCAACGAAACGGACGTATCGATCGGCACGGCCAGCGTCAGAAAGAAGTGCTCATCTGGCACCCGGTGGACGGAGGTGAGCAGAAAAGCTCTGCCGTCGGTGGACATGGGGATGACATCATCCGTGCCCTGCGTAAACTGGAGTCGATGCGAGCCGACATGGGCAGCGTCAACCCGGTCATTGCACCGCAGATGTCAGGTCTGATCGAAGGCTCCATCAAGGACTTGGACACCCGACTCGCTGAAGCCAAGATCGCCAAGGCGAGGCGTTTTGTACGTGCCGAGCGCGAAATCAAGGAGCGCGTCGCAAAACTCCACGAACGGTTGCTGGAGACCCAACACGATTACCATCTCACCCCGGATCATATTCTGATAGCGGTTAAGTCGGGCCTGACTTTGGCAGACAAGTCACCGTTAGAATCCATTGAGTTGCCAGGTGCCCCAAGCGGTACGGTGTTCAGGATGCCGCCGCTTTCCGGTTCGTGGGCGCGCTGCCTGGAAGGCTTGCGTCATCCGCACACCCAACGGATTCGTCCGGTAACTTTCGATCATGCCGTCGCCAGTGGACGTGATGATGTCGTGCTTGTCCATCTCAATCACCGCTTGGTGCAGATGTGTCTTCGTCTGTTACGAGCTGAAGTCTGGGCGCAGGACGATGTCAAGAAACTCCACCGGGTGACGGTTCGGACAGTTCCTGATGATCTTATCGATGGAATGGCTGTGGTCGTTATTTCGCGACTGGTGATCACTGGTGGTAATCACCATCGACTGCACGAAGAGCTGACTGTCTCGGGTGGTTATCTGCGAGATCAGAATTTTCGGCGAGAAGAGGGCGTTGCCCGTATACAGCAGTGGCTTGACGAAGGCCGTTCGATCACGGCAAGCGATTCGATGTTCGACGCACTCCAAACCCGTTTCGATCGTTCACAGAGTAGTATTTTGCAAACGGTGGACGCTCGATCAAAAGACAGGCTCAAGTTCCTATCGAATACCCTGCAAGGTCGAAAACAGCATGAGATCGAGAATATCACTGCCGTGCTGAACGAACTCGAAAAAACCATCCGGAACGAGCTGAAAAAGGATCAGCAGCCCGAGCAATTGTCGCTATTCTCTGAGGATGAGCAAACCCAGCTCAGAAGAGATACCGCAGCGCTCGCAGCCCGTTTAGACCGTATCCCCACCGAGCGCATTCAAGAGGCCCAAGCCATCGAAACACGTTATGCCAATTTCGTCGACCGCACGTTCCCGGTCGCCGTGGTTTTTCTGATCCCGGAATCTGTTGTGCTGGGAGGCCGAGTATGAGTTCGATCAGCGTACATGATGAATGGTTGTCGCTCATCGAAATTTCAGGGCCATTTCTTGCCGTTCCGGTCCTGAAAGAAGTCTTCCCGCAAGGATTGGAAGAGCTCGACGGTTCGAAGCGCAAGCGGTTAAGACTGGCCTATGACGAATGGCGCGAGGCATGGGAGACGGGTGATACTGAGTTTCCGGAACTTCACGCGGCATGGATTGATGAAGTTCTCGCGCGCGGGTTGGAACTCGACGAAGACGGCAACGGAGACGCACTCAAAAGGGGAGATCAGATCCCCGCGAGCCTCCATGTCATGCTGCCAGAACACGGAGTGACGCTTGCTCCTGATCTTGCTCTGGTCGACTCCAGTCAAACCGATAAACCCTTGATGCTCATCCAAACGTATGCGTCCGATGTCGATCTGGAGGGAAGTTTTCAGCTAGATGGCTGGCCAGCCAGTCCTGCCGAACGCATGGTTCAACTCTGCCGCATGACCGGATGTCGAATCGGGCTCATCACCAATGGTGAACGCTGGATGCTCGTCGATGCGCCGGTGGGTGCAGTGACGACTTTTGCCAGTTGGTATGCGCGCATCTGGAGCCAGGAGCCGATCACGCTACAAGCGTTCGTTCATCTATTGGGTATCCGCCGCTTTTTCTTCGACCAATCGGAACAGCTCCCGGCGCTCTTTGATCGCTCTCTCAAATACCAGGACGAAGTCACCGAGGCTCTTGGCGAGCAAGTCCGGCGCGCGGTCGAGGTCTTGATTCAGTCGCTTGATAAAGACGACCAGGATCGCAATCGTGAACTTCTGCGCGATGTCGAACCCGCTGAGTTGTATGAAGCTGGCTTGACGGTGATGATGCGCCTTGTGTTCCTGCTCTCTGCTGAAGAACGTGGACTCCTGTTGATGGGAGATGAAAGCTATGAGGCAAATTACGCGGCCTCCACGCTGCGGATGCAACTGCGCGCTGAGTCTGAGGAAATTCTGGAGCGGCGTTGGGATGCATGGTCTCGCTTGTTGGCAATTTTTCGTGCCGTGTACGGCGGTATCGAACACGAGAATTTGCGCATGCCCGCATTGGGTGGTTCTTTGTTTGATCCCGACCGTTTCCCGTTCCTTGAGGGGCGCGCAAAAGGTTCCAACTGGCGCGCTGACACGGCGAAGCCTCTGCCCATCGACAATCGCACCGTACTGTTGCTGCTGGATGCCATCCAGCAATTCCAGGGCCGCACGCTGTCCTATCGTGCATTGGATGTCGAACAGATCGGCTATGTGTACGAAGGGTTGCTGGAACGCACCGTGAAGCGCACCAGCGAAGTGACGCTGGAGCTCGATGCTACCAAGAGTGCCAAGAAACCGTGGGTCACGTTGGGAGAATTGGAGTCGGCCAAGCTGGATGGAAATGCCGAGCTTGCGGCGCTGCTTCAAGAGCGTTCCGGCTGCTCTGCGAGCCGTATTCGCAATGATCTGGCCAAAGACGTGGATGATACGGCGGCAGACCGTTTACTCACTGCATGTCAGGCCAATACCGAGTTGCGTGACCGCATCAAACCTTATGCGCATCTGCTGCGTACTGACCCATGGGGTTATCCGCTCGTCTATCCGAAAGATGCATTCATAGTCACCACCGGTTCCGACCGACGTGAGACCGGAGCACACTACACCCCGAAGTCACTGACCGAAGCGATCGTTACCGAGACGCTCACCCCAGTTGTTTACGTCGGACCTGCCGAGGGAAAGCCGCGTGAAGAGTGGGTGCTCAAATCGCCTGCCGAATTACTCGACCTCAAGATATGCGACCCTGCGATGGGATCGGGTGCCTTCTTGGTGCAGGCATGCCGGTGGTTGTCTGATCGCTTGGTCGAAGCATGGTCGCAATCGGAAGCGAACGGCCAGTTTGTTACCGTCGACGGCAAGGTGTCGGCAGAAGTGACTGACGATGAACCTCTGCCCCGTGATACCGAAGCCCGTACAGTGATCGCTCGACGACTGATCGCCGAGCGTTGTTTGTACGGCGTCGATTTGAATCCGCTGGCCGTCGAACTCGCCAAGCTCTCCATCTGGCTGGTGACGCTGGCGAAGGGGCGCCCATTCGGCTTCCTTGATCACAACCTGCGTTGCGGTGACAGTCTGCTCGGTATACATAGACTTGATCAGCTCACCGAACTCTCTATGACGCCGACCGGTAAAGGACAACAGCGCTTGTTCGGGCAGAACATTGAGCGTGCAGTGCACGAGGCGATTGAGTTGCGTCAACGGCTGCGTGAGATGCCGATCCGAGATATTCATGACGTTGAGGCCATGGCGAGACTGGATGCCGAGGCACGTCGGAATCTAGAAATACCTGAGCTCATCGCTAATGCCTTCATTGGTGAAGTGTTGGTGTACGGTGGCAATGCAGGTGCGCTCGATAACGCGGTCGCGTCACTGGCAATTCAAGCCGGGCGAGCCGTGGACGTCCATCGGGATGCCTTCGACGCCTTGGTTCGTCGCGCAAACGAAGCGTTGAGTGCCGGTCTGCCCCAAGAAAGGTCCAGACGCCGTCTTTTCCACTGGCCGCTTGAGTTCCCCGAGGTGTTCGCACGCGAGAACGGCGGGTTCGACTCGCTCGTGGGTAACCCGCCGTTCCTGGGCAATCGACTCTGGAAGGGCGCGATGGGTGACAAACTGCAATGGCAATGCCAGATGGTGCTGGGCAGATCGCCGGGCAAGATCGACTTGTGCGTCGTCTTCCACCGACGCGCCGTCGATCTGTTGCGTACCGATGGCTGTTACGGGCTGCTGGCGACGAGCAACATCGCCGAGGGAAGCGCGATTGAGGTCGGTCTTGGTGTCGTCGTTCAGAACGGTGACATTTATTTCGCCAAGAAAGGGATGCCTTGGCCCGGGACGGCAGCCGTCGTGGTTGCAATCGTCGGATTCATCAAAGGCGAATGGAGGGCTGAATGCGATGCTGACGGCCAGAAGTGTGTTCGCATTGGATCAAGGTTGGAACCAGAAGCATTGGACGTCTGGGCACCGCAACCGTTGTCAGATGCACCCTTCACGTTTGCCGGGGTCGATAACAGCAAAGGTCTGGCTTTCGTGATCACACCGGACAGTCCTTGGTTCGAGCGACTGAGGAGCGAACCCGATAGCCTGCTGCGGCCGTACATCACCGGTGACGACATCACGAGCTCGGCCCTCAATCGCATCGGGCGATGGGCATTGGACATCGGCGACCGCCGCCTGGACGAGATTGCCCGACGCTGGCCGATCGCGCACCGCTTCATCACCGATGAAGTGCAACCGACCCGCACGGTCGCTGCACTTAAGAGTTACAAGGGGTTGATCAATCAATGGTGGCAATTCTGGAACCACCGCGCCGATTTGATGCGACGGATACGGCAGCGGGAAAAGTTCATCGGCTACTCCAAGAACACCAAGTATCCGATGGGCATGCTCGCCCCATCCGATTGGATCTACACCAACAAGGTCCTTCTGATCGGAATGGAGCGAGATGACCTCTACGCCATCTCGCTGAGCACGGGGTTCCGTGCATGGCTCGAACGATTCAGCGGCGGGAATCTTGGCGAAACGCTTTCGCTTTCCATCAGTGAGTCGGTAGCGAAGTATCCGGTTCCATCGAATGAGGTTTCGCGTGCCGGCATTGATGCCGCCGAACGTTTCAATGAACTGGCCGTGGCATTCGGCGCCGCGCACGGATGTGGCTTGACCGACCTCATGAACGCTATTCATACCCCGAGCATGATTGACACAACGATCGTTGAACTGCGCCAGTTCATGGTGTCCATTGACACCGAAGTTGCTTTGGCCTACGGCTGGAATGATCTCGACATCACCTACGATTTCCGAGTTTTCAGTGGGGGTTCTGTCAATGATCCTTGGCGTTGGGCACTAACAGAAGAAGTCACAGCTGAGTTGATGCGTCGACTCACAGAGCTAAACCGGCAACGCTTTGAAGAGATCTTGCTTGCAGAGGCAAGTGCACCCAGCCCAGCCAAACGTGGACGCCGTCCGAAAGTTGCCTCATCCACACCGTTGAATGATCTGTTTGCCGGAGATAATGTATGAGCGACCAGCGTTACTCTGTTGACCTCATCATTACGGCGCAAGACTTTGCAGACTGCGGTTGGAAAGAGGTATTGGCAACGACCTCTCGTGAAGGCTATTCGTCTATGTGGCAGGCTTTCTCTTCGGCTGCAAGAGCGGCCATTGATGACAAGCGGCAGTCTCATGGCAAGGTGCTTTGGTTGCTGGCCGATGCCTGCTCAATGATGCTGTCTCCGTCGAGTCAAAACGAACCATTTAAACCTTATGCCGTCTTCCATGATCGCCGGTCAGTCATCCCGGATGACCTGTCCGATGCGGACATCCTGTTCTTTGCGAAGATCACCGATGCGGTAGACGACGACTGGCTGAAGGCGCGGCTGGCCGATCTGATCTGGTTGAAGGGCAAGCCCCGCAACACCGTATTCGCGTTGAAGGCCATCGACGCCTACCGATGTCTTCCGCTCGACACGGACACATGGATTCACGGTGGACGCGACTGCTGGCCACGTGCCATAAGCTTGGCGCGGATGCTCAAAGGTGGTGCTGGTGACCGATTGGAGCAAATGGAGGCTTCGATCGACGTTGCGTTTAACGCGGCAACCCGGACCGACGGTTTCCTTGGGCTCTGGTTGGCCGATCTTCTGAAATCAAATGGGTTGGGACGAGCGCACCGAGCCGATGTGGCAAAGAAGCTGGAAGCCTTGGCACATGAGTTCGACGGTGAAGGCGATTTGCACAGGGCGCGGGAGTTTTTCACCACCGCTGCCGAATGGCACAGAGCCATCCCTGACGAGGTCAAATCGGCCGAAATGACAGTGGCCGTCGCCGAAGGCTGGGCCAAGGAAGCCGTCGCACGATCCGCATCGAAAAGCCCGAGTCACATGGTGGCCGCGAGCTTCTATGAGAACGCCATCCAGACTTATCGAACGATTCCCAGGGGCGAGCGCGCGACGCACCGGGTGGATGAGCGAATCGCTGAGCTGCGAAGCCATCTGAACGATTCCGGGGAGAAATCACTTGGAGAGATGGGCCTCATCCGTACACCCGGCGTCGACATCACCCATATCACCGAGAACGCACGAAAGTCCGTCACCGGAAAATCTGCACAAGAAGCGTTACTTGCATTTGCGAACCTGCATCGTAGCGCAAACGTAGACGAACTGCGCAACAGTGCGCTGGAAAGGATGCGCCAGCATCCATTGCAATCACTTTTTGCAGCGACCGTGATGAGTCGTGATGGCCGAGTCATTGCCAAGCGCCCCGCGATGAGCTTGGGTGGAGAACCGACGGAAGACGATGAGACTGCCATCCTCGCCGAGATGATCAGCGACTATGGCATCTTGGTCAGCATCGTGGTGCAAGGTGACATCTGGCCTGCGCTGGAAGTTCTTCTGCTGGAACATCGGTTGCGTGAAGCCGATTTCATCGATTTGGCACGCCATTCACCCATCGTTCCAAAAGAACGCGCCGCACTTTTCGGAAAAGCACTGTTTGCCGGTTACGAACGTGATTTCGTCTCCGCGCTGCATCTTCTGATTCCACAGATCGAGCACTTGGTTCGCGTGCATCTCAAGCAGGCCGGAGCCAAGACTACGAATCTCGATAAGGATGGCATCCAAAACGAAAATGGGATGAGCACCCTGATGGACTTGCCGGAAGCAGAGCATGTATTCGGCAAGGATCTCGCTTTCGAACTCAAGTCACTGTTCTGCGATGCCTTCGGCCCAAATTTGCGTAATAAACTGGCCCATGGGCTGCTCGACGAGGATGGGTGCCACTCTCCGTTTGCCATCTATGCGTGGTGGTTTGGGCTCAGGCTCGTATTCAATACCTGGTGGAATGCCGCCCACAAAAACTCTGCGGGTGAAGAGGGACAAGACAATGATTAATGCGTCTCAAAACAAAGTGCCCAACGCTTGGATCGCCATTGATCATGGTCTTTCCACTGATGCAACGCTGGCCGATTACACGCTGCGGATGAAGGGCGAGCGTTCGCTTTATCAAGCCATCGCTGAAGACGATTGGTTGTTGATTTTGAATGCCGCTGGTCACATCACGCGGGTCGGACGCGTCCTCCGGATTCGCTCTGACCTTGAAACCACCACGCTCTATTTCGACAGGATGTCGTTCGTCGATCCGGTTGTCCCTATCAGCGTGACATCATTCTCCATCCCCGCATCTGGCAGCGTCGGGCGTCTCCAGTGGACTAACTTCGTCGAGGCTCTGCCGAAGGTGCTGCACAAGACCATAGCGGATGTGCCATCAATCGAGGATCAAACCTACATTCGCGAGCTGCTGCAACTGGCCGTGATGGACGATCTGCTCGGCCCGGCAGGTGGATATCACGAACAGATTGTCGACATGGGGGTGCGTGACCGATATCTGGTGGGTAAACTGGCTCCTCGTGAAGCAGTAAATGGCGGGGTGGAGGGCTTGGAAGGGCCTCTCGCCAGTGACGACACAGAAGTGCCCGAGGAGCAAAACGTACCTGGACAACACGAACCGGGCGCAGAGTTTGGTACGGCCACGGGGCGGATTGAGCCAGAGGCTGACTCAGCAGACGAGATCGATGCTGCGAGCAATCAGTCGCTCGTGCCATCGAGTTTGGGGCTGACTTTCTGTGTAGAAGGTGAGGCGGAGCAGATTGAGGTGGAGGTGCGCTGGGGGCGTTATGAGCGTGTTGCAAATGAAGAGCATGAACTCATGAAACCAAATGGGCAGAAGGCCAAGGTCTGGCAACGTATCCCTTGTGGTGGAAAGCTGGTGCTGCCGCTTGCCGAAGGTCAGATTACTCATCAGGCTCCAGATAGCGCCTATCCGGAAGTGCGAGTGCAGGGTTCCATTCGAGGCAAGAATGCGAATGGGGATCGCTTGGTGACTCTGTTTCTGGTCAACGCTCAGGAAGAGCCAGAAACCAACCGCGATACAGGCTGGGTGTTTCAACCGGAGCTGATCATTCGTTCGGAAAAAGATGCGAATCGACGCGCTATATTTAGACGCAGGCCAGTGTTGGCGTCGGACGGTAAGGATTTGGAGCGCGAGGCGTTGGAGATGATCTACCGCAATCGGGTCGAGTTTGCGGTAGGGCATGGCGTTGCCGTACATGCCGAGACATCGGAGGATGTGAGCCTCGCTACTGAGGTACGTACGGTGGTCATGCCGCACTACGAGGTTCAGGCTACTGAGACACCAGGGCTTGTTCCCACTGATCGCCCCGCGATGAAGGAGATGGTCAGCACTGGTTTGCTCGACATGCATTTACTTTCGACTTTGGAGTGCAATGCTCTGGTCGAGGCGTTGAGCGTGTTGACCAAGGATTACGCCGAATGGATCAATGAACAGCGTGCACGGGTTGGTCACGATGTGGTTGGCTACGACGACCAGTCCCAACAGGCGATGGATCGGTGCCAGGATATCTGCGGGCGACTGCAACAAGGTATCGACACGCTTCAAAGTGATGAAAAAGCCCTTGCCGCCTTCCGGTTTGCCAATCAGGCAATGGCTACCCAGCGTGTACGCAGTCTATTTTCACTCGCCATGCGCAGAGGCGAGGACGTCACCGTCGATAGTTTCGATGTGGTGAAGAACCGTAGTTGGCACCCGTTCCAGCTTGCGTTTTTATTGCTGTCCATTCCTTCTCTGGCCAATCCGAATCATCCCGATCGGGTCAAACCCGTTGAAGCCTACGCTGATCTGTTGTGGTTTCCGACCGGTGGCGGTAAGACTGAAGCCTATCTGGGCGTAGCTGCATTCACCATGGCGATCCGGCGCATGCAAGGCAATCTGGGCGGGTACGATAGTTCCCGTGGGTTGGCCGTGGTCATGCGCTACACACTGCGTTTGCTGACGCTGCAACAGTTCCAGCGTGCCACTGCGTTGCTTTGTGCGATGGAAGTGCTGCGGCGAGCTGCTTTGGCGAAGGGAGACAAGTCTCTCGGCACTGAACCATTCACTATTGGTTTATGGGTGGGTAATCGCGTGACACCCGGTACGACCGAGGATAGTCACCGAGCCATTGAGGATATCCGCAACCCCGGTAAATATAACGCTGGGGCTGCATCACCCGCTCAATTGACTAGTTGCCCGTGGTGCGGCTCGGAGATCGTTCCCGGGCAAAATATCGAGGTCGACAAGAATGCCGGTCGCACACTTGTGTATTGCGGTGACAAAAAGAGCCGCTGTGAATTTTCAAAAGGGAAATCCAGTAAGCTGCCACATCCGGGCATTCCTGTGTTGGTCGTGGATGAGGAAATCTATCATCGTCCACCCACGATGATGATCGCTACGGTGGATAAATTTGCCATGATGGCTTGGCGTGGACAGGTTCGTACTCTCTTCGGTAAAGTGGATCATGAGTGTGAGCGGCACGGCTTGCTTTGGCAAGGCTCGGACTGCAATGGTAATCACCCCGCTGGCAAGGGACTCGCTGCTACCAAGATGAAGGTTGTCAGCCCCATTCGTCCTCCAGATTTGATCATTCAGGATGAGTTTCATCTCATCAGCGGGCCGCTGGGTACCATGATCGGTTTGTACGAAACGGCTGTAGATGAACTTTGTAGCTGGAAACTTGGGAATAAAATCGTCAAGCCCAAGATCATCGCGTCCACCGCTACGGTGCGTAAAGCCAGAGAACAAGTGAATAACGTTTTTATGCGGCGTGTCTCGGTGTTTCCGCCGCATGGACTGGACGTGGAGGACAATTTTTTCTCGGTTCAGCGGCCAATCGAGGACAAGTTTGGTCGTCGTTATCTCGGCGTGTGTTCACCCGGTAGTTCACGTCCAGCGATGTTGATCAGGGTCTATACGGCATTCTTGACTGCTTCACAGGCACTATTCGACCGCTTCGGCGCGCCCGCAGATCCCTACATGACCATGGTCGGATATTTCAATTCGCTGCGTGAACTCGGCGGCATGAAGCGTCTGGCAGAGGACGACGTGCAAACGCGTTCCTACCGGGTGAAGATGAGTATGGTGGAACGTCCAGCTTTGGCTCAACGCAGTGTGAGCAATATCCGCGAGTTGACTTCGCGCGTATCCAGTCAGGATATTCCGAAGTACCTTGATCAGTTGGAGATTAAATTCAAGTCTGAATTTAATGCCACTACTGGCAAGTATGTGACTCGCTGGCAAGAGGGCGATACACGGGCAATCGACGTGGTGCTGGCCACTAATATGCTGTCGGTCGGCGTTGATATCAATCGACTCGGATTGATGGCTGTCAACGGACAACCCAAAGGAACGGCAGAATACATTCAAGCCACCAGTCGTGTTGGCCGTTCCTTCCCTGGTTTGGTCTGCACTGTGCTTACTTGGGCGCGTCCCCGTGATCTGTCTCATTACGAAACATTCGAGCATTACCACGCTACGTTTTATAAGCACGTCGAAGCGCAATCGGTAACACCATTTTCTCCCAGAGCGATGGATCGAGGGCTGACTGGATCATTGCTCAGTCTGATGCGCCTTGGTAACGATGACTTCAGTTTGAACGAGGGTGCTGGCAAGTTAAATAAATCGGACCAACCTGAAATTGTTAAGGCTATCGACATTATCGTCAAGCGTGCCTGGGGCGTAAGTGATCTGGCGAGTACCAAGGTGCTTGCAGAGCAGGAGTTGAAGGAGCGCGCCGATGAGTGGGCCAAGGAAGTCAATAAAGGCGGGCGCATCTTGGCTTATGAGAAGCGTGGCCCGCAGAAAGACAAAACCGTTGCCTTGATCAAATCTCCAGGGATACAGGCGTGGGATAACTGGACTGTGCCGATGTCGATGCGGGAGGTTGAGCCGGGCGTTCGCCTGATCATGAATACGAGTCACATTACGGATGATCACGAGTGGAAGCCGCGTCCGGCAGCCAAGGACGAGGATTGAGTATGACTACGACTACAAACAATAAGACGCCCGTTGGGGAAGTAAGGCCCAGTCAGTTGCTTTGGACTTATGGCCCGGGCGCATTGATCGACCTCCCGAGCCTGTCGGTCGTCACACAGGGAATCGATCGATGGGAGAAAGATCGCTGTCAGCCGATCCAGGAGGCTCGGTTACTCGCTGCGGTCAGGAAGGTGCTCGGGCCGCAAGTGGAAAATTTGCGGATGCCGCCATTCCAGAAGAGTGATTTGGTAGATATCTGGTCGGCTGAGGCTAATATCGGCGTTCCGGTCAGGCCGTTTCCGCGCTGGATGCGCTGCGTGAAGTGCGGTCTGCTGTCTCCATTCGATAATGGGCTGTTTGTAATCAAGGAAAACCGATACAGGCCAGAAAGGACACGCTTCGTTCACAAGGGGTGTTGCGGTTCGAAAGGTGATCAGCCCGCCAAGGATGCCGATGCTGTTCCCGCTCGTTTCCTATTGGCCTGTCGCAACGGCCATCTGGATGATTTTCCTTGGCACTATTTTGTCCATGGAGGAAATAGCTCATGCAAGGGATCACTGCGGTTTTTCGAAAGTGGAGCTTCTTTGCAGACGGAGAATCTGTGGGTGAAGTGCGATGCCTGTCCTGCGTCGAGGAGCATGGCTCACGCATTCGGCAAGGCGGGTAAGGAAAACTTGCCGGCGTGTCGAGGGCGACATCCACACTTGGATCATTTTGATACTGAATGCGATGAAGATGCGCGTGCTGTCCTTTTGGGTGCCACGAATAGCTGGTTTCCGATCACGCTTTCAGCGCTTGCGATTCCGCAGACAAAAGATCCGCTCAGTCAGTTGATTCATGATGGATGGGATTTTTTTGAGGAGCTTGAATCCGAAGCCGATGTCTCGGTGGCAGTGAAGACGCTTAAGAAGACTGGTGCTTTACCTGGAATCGACAAGTACACTTCCGCATCTATCTTGTCTGCCATCGCAGGGCATCGCACGGGTGGAGAGCCGGAAGTCGTTGGGGATGCCGACATCAAAGCACCCGAATGGGATGTGTTGACGGAAGCCAACCCGCCGACCGATTACCCGCATTTTATGAGCAAGAAGGTTGGAACTCCGCCGGGTCTTTCGGCACACGTCAGCCGAGTTCTCCTTCTCGAGCGGTTGCGTGAGGTAAATGCCCTGCTGGGCTTTACACGGGTGGAAGCCCCCGAAGAGTCTGGCGATCCTGATGAACGGCCACAGATGGCCAGCCTGTCGCGTGGCAAGTTGGATTGGGTTCCAGCCAACCAAGTTCATGGTGAAGGCATCTTCATCCAATTCAACGAGCCGGCACTTGTTGCGTGGGAGGAGTTGGCCGCAGTCAAGAAAGTTGGCCAGATGCTGCGCGGTGGTCATAAAGGGTGGCGCAATTCACGCCATCTTGATCCCAACGAGGGCTATCCTGGCATTCGCTATGCCATGCTCCATACACTCTCTCATCTATTGATTCGAGAGCTGGCGTTGGAGTGCGGTTACAACGCGGCAAGTATTCGTGAGCGAATTTATGCGGACACCTCCGGCGAACGAGCTCAGGCGGGTATCCTGATCTACACCGCAGCTGCCGATTCAGATGGGACTCTCGGTGGTCTCGTCGATCTTGGCAAGCCGGAGAATCTTGGACGTTTGTTGGAACAAGCACTGAGCCGTTCGAAAATTTGTTCATCAGATCCTCTCTGCTCTGAGCATAACCCGGAGAAAGACCGATCCCTGCATGGCGCGGCATGTCATGCATGCAGTTTGGTGGCAGAAACCTCATGTGAGCGGGGTAACCGCTATTTGGATCGATCATTGTTGGTGCCAACACTCGAATGCGCTGATGCTGCGTTCTTCAAAGGTTTTTGATATGCAGAAGTTGTTAGAAGCTATCTCAGCCGTTGTTTTTCTCGTTTCCCCGGGTAAAGTTGACGCCATCGCTTCACGCATTCGAGGGACCGATGCGAGCAAAGCCCTCTCAGCACTCAGGGGGGTAGTCGGAACACCGATTGCGTCAGGTGTCATTGATCAGTTGGTCGAGGCTTGGCAGTCACATGCCGTCAGTCCAGATGAGCTTGCATCTATGCTGCTCGCTGCCAGCTATGTGTATACAAAGGCTGCAACCGAACAGTCCACCGAACTTGTCTGGACAGGGCCAACCACGCCTGTCGTTTCCGCCAGACGAACGGAGCAGGCGCTATTGCAAGTGATCAATGCGGCCAAATCAACCTTGTTCATCACGAGTTTTGTTGCCTACGACGTATCCGGCATAGTCAAAGCGCTCAATGCAGCCAGCGATCGCGGGGTGCTTATATCTATGCTCCTTGAATCATCACAGGGGCACGGTGGTAGTATCAACATTGATGTGATTGGAAAGATGAAAAACTTGGTTCCACTTGCCAAAATTTATGCCTGGCAGGATAAGGGTGAGCCGTTTTTAGACGGCAAGGTGCATGCAAAGGTCGCTGTCGCAGACGAATCTATCTGTTTTATCACCAGTGCAAATTTGACCGGCTTTGCTATGGAAAAAAACATGGAAGCAGGAGTGCTTATGACGAGAGGGAAAATCCCTCAATTGCTTGGAGAACATCTCCGATCCTTGGTCAATACTAAGATCGTCTCGGTGGTTTAGCAAAATTTTTCGCAGTGTCCTGCAAAAAAACGGCTCAATCAAACTCTCATTTTGTGCGATTGCTTAACACTACAATTTGATGGGTTTTTTTTTAATCATGAGGTGTCATCGGATTTATCACTTGCCCACCAGCGATGTGATTTTTTTTCAGCGTCACGGGTCCGTCGGATCGTTCAGATCAGATTCATTCATGCTGAATTTTTGCGGTCGACTCTACGTCTGCTTACGATCACCTATGCATAGATCTCAACTATGCGTAGTTGTGTCGAGAAGAACGAGCCGGGCCTGCTGCACCACTCATCAGGTGCCGGCGCATTCTTTGCATAGTTACAGCGTCTGAAGAAACTTCATGAGCAAGTCTGGCGCACGGTATTGTCGCAACTTGGTGTCGGGTGCTTCCAGTCTGGCGAGTGCCTTTTCCTTCATTACCAAGTCGGCTTCGACGTATCGATGGGTAGTATTCGTGCTCTCGTGTCCGAGCCACAGCGCGATGATGTTGAATGGCACGCCCGACTGTAGCAAGTGCATAGCCGCAGTCCGTCAGGTACTGCTTGTACGCATCAACGTGAGGCGCGAGGGGCCCCTTGGCGAGCCAGTCGATGCAGGTGTGTTGAGGGGATTGTGTGTTTCCCATGATGATCTCCTTAGAAGTGGGACCATCACTGCACTCTACTGCGGAAACTATGTCTAGATATACGCTGACCGATCTCGCCAAAGACCGCGCTGCGCCTGCATCAAAATAATCTGGCCAGTACGATCTACGCCTAGTTGAGATCTATACATAGGGGTCGTTATGCAAAGCTTTGCATAACGACACATAGGAGACATTCGCGTTTCCAGAAAGCCCAGGCATTCAAAGACAGTTGGGTTGACCAGAGTGCAGCGGTTTGAATACTTACTTGTTCGTTTGAAATTCCTATCCTTGCAGCGTCAACTGTGCCTCACTTGAGTGTGGTAACTAATTTGATGGCCTGACGTTCACGTTCGGCGATGGTTGTTACGGCAAAGCATTTCAAGCAAAACGGCATCAGTTAATTTTCTGATGCCGTTTGTCATTGGGTGCTACCAATGATCAGAATGGCGGGTCGCCGGAAGCCGCAAATGCCGCTTCTCGTGCGCGCCTGATCAGAGACGTCCATTCTGGATCGCCCCCGATATTCGCACCGTATACTTTTTCGTCGAAGGGGGCATCGCTTAACAACCACGTCAGAAACTCACGCTTGCCGATTATGACTTTCCCTCCCTCTTTGCCGCGTGAGTATCGCCCATCCCGCCCAGGATAGTTGATGATCTTATCGCCATCCTCGTTGAGATGAGATTCATTCCAGTTGAATAGGATTTCGCCGACGTCATCGCGATCCAGACCCTTGGCTATGGCGTTGAACGCTTTGCCAACAGCCACATTGCTCATTGATGATACTGACACAGCGTCACCCATCATCCCCTCCAGGGTGTTGGGCTGGCTACCTGCTTGATGCCGCCTTCTTTAATCCATCGATCTATCGAGTTCTGTGCTTCGTTGAAGTAATCCATCAGCTCGTCCGGCATTCCTTCGTTTTCATCACGTCCGCCGTAGTGCTCCAATAAGGCTTGCATCACATCATCCTCACAGAAGCCACCATAGCAGTTTGCGTCCACGTAATCGTGAAGAGCGGAAAACGAGGGGCAATCCGCAGGCACACGTCCGCTTTTAACGTCCTCAATAATTTCCTTCTTCATAGCTTCGATGGACTCATCCAATGTCGGTACGGTCGCAGTCATTTCATTGCTCCTTTGTGTGTTGCGGGAAGTAGTTCCAGCATTACTACCCATCTGTAATTTATCCAGCTCTTCATCGAAGAATTTCACGGATCAATGTCCATACCGTTTCTGGCATCGGACGAAACCCTTTGGAGTCAGTGGGGAGCAGCCAGTTATCGAGTGCGCGTTTGCTTGCTCCGATACGGTCAGCGAAATTCTGCCGAGTCATGTTCAGTTGCCGCATTGCATCACGCAAAAAATCCTGCTGGGCTTGCTTGGCCATTTTTGTTCAAATTCCAATATATGTACACAGCGAGTATTGTACTCACTGAGTAGTTACACGGCAATTAAAAATACTGTGGAACAGCATTAGCCGGGACTGAAAATCCGAACTGGCGTGGTGCGCGTGTGCATCCCAGAGTACGACATCCACACAAACGAGGTAAAATCCGCGACCATGCCAAATTTTATCCGATACAACTAATGCCTTTCAGTTGCCTATTCAAACACAACAATGGCTGGCAAAGAACCCTATAAAGTAATCGATGTTTTCGCCGGTCCGGGAGGACTGGGTGAGGGTTTTGCTGCCTTTGGTCATGATGCAGAAAAGCCTTCATTCAAGCTCGCTCTTTCGATTGAAAAAGACCCGACCGCGCACAGCACATTGCTGCTGCGTAGTTTCTACCGCCAGTTTGATCCCGAAAAAATCCCGCCGGAATACTGGTCTTATGCCAAGGGGGAGATTACCAAGGCGGAGTTATTTGATTTTTATCCTCAGCAAGCTAAGGCTGCGGCTGAAGAGGCGCAGTGCATCGAACTCGGCAAGACCCCAGCGCATGAGGTGAAAAGCCTCATCAGCCAGAGATTGAATGGCTGCGAAAAATGGGTGCTGGTCGGTGGGCCACCCTGCCAGGCTTATTCACTTGTCGGCCGTGCGCGCATGCGGAGTACCAATCCTGATTTTGAGGCCGACGAGCGCCATTTTCTTTACAAAGAGTATCTGCGAATCATCGCGGATCACCGTCCACCGGTGTTCGTGATGGAGAATGTGAAGGGAATACTTTCCGCTCAGCATTCCGGCAAAAAAATTATCCAGAGTATCTTAAGCGATCTGCGGAAGCCTGGCGTAACAGTCAAAGGACGGAGTTCTGGCCTCGGCTATAGGCTGTTTTCGCTGGTGGACAACAAACCCCCTGAAAAATGTGAGCCGGAGGACTTTCTGGTGAAAGCCGAAAAATATGGCATCCCGCAGGCACGGCACCGCATGCTTATTCTGGGTATTCGGGAGGATATTCATATCACACCAAAAACGCTCCAGGAATCGGAAGCGACCACTGTTGCCCAAGCAATCGGTGATCTACCGAAGATACGCAGCGCTGTCTCCAAAGAGCCTGACACACTTGAACTCTGGCGTGAGATTCTTGACTCGATAACCTCAAAAGCCTGGTATCGCAAAGGGCGAGGCGGTAGCCTGGCTCAAACAATCGAAAAGATTGACACAGCCTTGGTGACGATACAGAAGCGTGAGCTAAAGGCGGGAGCAGAATCTATGACTTATACCGGCAGCCCAAAAATATTTCCGGCTTGGTATCGGCATGGCTGCGATGGGGTGGTGACCAACCATGCAGGTCGGGGTCACATGAGGAGTGATCTGCATCGCTACCTGTTTGTATCTGCCTACGCGGCAGCTAACGGGAAATCCATTCATCTGAGTGATTTTCCGAAGACGCTTCTTCCCGCACACCAGAATGTGCAGGAGGGTGTGCAGAATAGTCACTTTTCAGATCGTTTCAGGGTGCAGGTCAGGGGGCGACCTTCCACTACAATCACTTCCCATATTTCTAAGGATGGGCATTATTTCATTCATTATGATCCGTCCCAATGTCGCAGCCTGACTGTCAGAGAGGCGGCAAGGCTGCAAACATTCCCGGATAGCTACAAATTCGAAGGTGGCAGGACATCGCAGTATCATCAGGTTGGTAATGCTGTGCCGCCGCTGTTGTCCATGCAGGTTGCTGCAATAGTCCATGATATTTTAAAGCGGCTGTAGATTTAGCATGGATACGTTGACCTCGGAAAAACGCAGCTGGAATATGTCCCGCATCCGAGGAAAGAATACAAAGCCCGAGCTGGCTGTCCGCTCGATGCTGCATCGCATGGGATACCGATTCAGAATTGCGAATAAGACCCTTCCAGGAAGACCGGATATTGTTCTCCCAAAATACAGGGCTGTAATCTTTGTTCATGGCTGTTTCTGGCATCGGCATCAGGGATGCAAATATGCTTACACGCCGAAATCCCGTTTAGATTTCTGGGAGCAGAAATTTGAGGGGAATGTCATGCGGGATAAAAATAATCTTTCTCTTCTTCGAAAAGCAGGCTGGCTTCCCATCGTCATATGGGAGTGTGAGATCAAACACAATGCTGAAGCTGTGCCGGGCAGGGTATCTGGAATTCTGCAGCGGCGCCTGAAAAAACTGGTGGAGGTTTGATGGAAAAATATACCCTTCCGCCGAGAGCGGTCTCCCTTTTCGAATCCATGCTGGATATTGGTCATTCGCTGGAAACGGCCATTGCCTCCTCAACGCACCTCTGGAATATTTTCAGCAGGCTCCGAGTAGGTCGCACCTAGAACGGCATCTCGACATTCGGGTTTCTTGGCCCACTCGGAAACCATCCGGCCTGCCGCAGTTCTATGGAGTACGTCGTTCACTTCCCTTGCCCAAATGGATATCTGCGAGAGCAACTCCTCAGACACGCTTTGACGGAGCCAAATGCGGTCGAGGTCGATCCTATCCCCCAGCCTGTCGGCCAGAACCGATACGACGTAGGCGGCCACATTTGCTTGGAATGCTTGAAACATGGGGCGCACGAGTTTTTGCGTGTCTTTAAATATCTTGGTTTTGGCTATCATCACCTTGTATTCCGCCACACCAGGCATCGGTGTCTCCTCACCCTCTTCCCCCGAAAGTGATGCCATGAAGCGATCGAAGTTTTTCTGGGAGCCGAGGCTTACCACATCGGGTTTTCTATCCCAAGCGTTGATGTATTTGGCCATATCCGTCTTGGTGATTTTCCGGGACGGCGGGATGGCATCCTTCAGAACTTTCAATTTGGCTGGTGTAGTTCCCTCGCGACTCAGAAGCGTGTTGTAGCTTCCCGCAGCCCGTTCGTAGAACCATCTACCGATGCCGTCGGGACAATAAACAGTAAGTGAGAGTTTCTCAACCTCGACGTGGAACGGTTTGTTGGCGGAAAGATCGGACTGTCTGACCGCATTCTGACTGTTGGCGAAACGTGAGATGTCGGAGACCAACGCCTCCTCTTTGGCTGGATCCTGCTCGCGCATTACGATGATTTTCGCGGGTACACGCACCCTGCTCAGATCCGTCTCGGGAAACTTCTTCTTTGCGAAATAAAGCGAGGCCGTAGTCTGCCCGCCGTTCACTATCTGCATGCCTTTCATCCAAGCGATGCCCATGGCTCCATCATCGGTTTTTTCGTATCGAACTTCATCGGCCACGAGCACGATCCCGTTGTTGTAGGCCATGAAGTGTCCTGGATTCGTGCGCAGGGTATTCTGTATACCCGCATTCACACCCTTGCCCTTCACGCTCAGGAACGAGCGAACATTGGCCTCCAGCAGCCTGGAACCGAATTTCTCGTAGACGAACCGCAGTGCTTCACCAGGAATCGCAGTAAGGGCGTAATCGTATTCGTTGGGTGCGCCGGGAACGTATACACAGGGCAAAGGGGAACCCGACACCTTGATGAAGTCGATAACCAGTTCGTCGCGCGGCTTACCCTCGGACCAGTGGCGGTAAAGACGCTCGATGTCCATGACCTCAAGGCGAACGGATTTTCCGGCTATCTCCCGGGTTTTGAAACTCTTGGCTTTGGCGATTTTATCGGTCAGGACGTAAACCCTTACCTGTTCGAGACCGTTGTATATCTCCTGAATGGTGAGCGCCAGCGAAAGAACCTCGTCAGACGGATCCAGTTTCGGTGCCATCTTGCCTTCGGCGCAGAGGCTTAAGAAGCGTATGCACTGCTCAACTGCCATTTTGGTATCCGCATCGGGGACGGGAGTAAGTTCGTCGACCCCCTCGTATAGGCTCACGAACAGATCCAACTGATCGGCCTCGTCCGACATCGCGTAACCGCTCAAACGCAGGACGGCATTACCGAATTTCCCGGTGAAGTGGCAGACGACGGGCTCGAACGTCATTCCAATTTCCACCATATGCTGCATGACCACCTCGGAAAACACCATTTCCGCGAAGGGATTGCCATCGCTCATCTGTGACCTGACTTCGGCCTGTGTTTCCAGCAAGAATTCGGATAAGTCCATTTTTAAAGCACTCCCAGTTTCTTAAATACAGTTTCAGGCCCAAGACTCTCCCCGAGAATCCTATCGAGATCTATCTCATACTTTGTTCTTCTGATACCCATCGGCACCGTTGCGTGGGTCAAGCGGGGAAATCCATCACCCACCTCAATGATCCTGATCCCCGCTACGGAGAAACGACGCGGATACCTGTCGACGTGTGCATCAAAATATCCTGCGGCCAGAAGCCTGTCCGAAAATAGTTGTTCTGCCCCCATGCCGCCAATCAAAAGTCGTCGGATGCGGGCGACGAATTCCGGCAGGTTCTGGCCCGACTCGGTTTGGGAAAGTCGGATTCCAGCGATGAATAGCGGTTGTCGGATGGAATCATCCAACTGTTCGAGCGAGCCTATCTTGGCTGGAAAACCTTCCGTCGAAACGGTCGCCTTCACCTCCACTGCGCCGGTACCCACCTCGAAGTCCTGAATCCCGTCGAGCGGTCCCACCCAAGACTCCACCGCCAGCGATGTCGAAATACCAGCTTCAACCATGCATGCCAGAAACGACAACTCTCCGATCAGGCCGATTTCGGCCTCGGGCTCCAGCCCCTGAGCACCACGGCGCATGAACTCCTGCCAAGCCCGCACCCTGCCGAGGAATATCGTCAGTAGCCGCTCATCATCCGAATCCGCCTCAATGTCCAACACCCCGACTACATCGCCCACCATCGCGACGAATAGCTCGATGCTGCCCGAATCACTTCTAGTCAATGCCAACCAAGTTTCTCCATCACCGTGAGGATCCACCCGCTCGATGGTGAAGCCTCTACCCTCGGGCAACTTTTCAGCGACCGGAATCTTCGCGGATGGGAAATGCGCAAGCAGCGATTCCACATTCTCAGGAAATCGCCTGGCCGCCATTAGATGACAGGAACCCGCGCACGCGACCGGTATGCTTCGCCATCCATCTTCCGTTGATTGGCCCGCAAGGGATTCCCAAGCAAGAACGAACTCGTCAGTCGGCCGGGCCATATTCTTGCTCCCACAAAAGATGATCTACTTTGTATTCCACCTTCACAGCCGAATTGCTGGAAGGAAAACTGATGGCAAAGGCCATGATGGGCTCGCTCCAGACGTTCAATACGGACTCTCCGGCACCTTTTGGGGAAAGCGGGTACAGCAGCAGGACACCGCGCTCGGGTGATGCATTGATGTCGTCCCGACCCAGACCCCGCACATTGCGTACCTTCTTCCCGCTCGGACGTATCGGACGTATAAGCCGATTGCGTGCAGGATCGGGTTTCCACTCCGAAAGAGTCCAGTCCAACGCCTTCTTCCAAGCGGGGTAATCAAGGTCGATGGCTTCGTCGCCAGGCTCCGTCAGGACACCGATCGAGTAGCTGCCCTCCACTTTGGTGTCGGCCCTGTACGGCATCGCCACATTCAGTCCGTTCGCGAAGACGTATGGGTTCGTCGCTTGCCCCTCCCCCAATAAGGCAACGGTCCAAGATGTCAGCTCTCCGGCTGCGACCATTCTGCCCACAAACTCGGCGATAACCGAGCTGTTCGCTCTGGGTGCCTTCGGATGTGTCGAATACGAAGTCAGGAAATCGGTAATCAGGTTTGCCCCCACCCCGTTCCACAAAAAAGAGCTTTTCCATTTGTCTGGGTCTCCATCGCGAACCCTTGTCGGCCCACGTTCGTCAGGCTCGCCCATAGCGGTCAGCAGGCGATTCGTCGCATCCAGGTTGCGGCGCAAAATGGCAGGATCGCGAAACATGGCGACGGTCTGGACGAGATTTCCGCTGTACGAAAGCAACAGGGTTTCCGCAGTACGCATCTTGAGCGGAGAGGTGACCATCAGGATTGGATGGGACTGAACCTTGAGCCCGTAATCTTTCGGCGTCCCGCCACTTTCGACCATGGCATCAAACTCTTCACGGAGTTCCTCCGAGGCATCGGCGATGTGGCCGAACCACTCGACAAGTTCCGCAGTCGTGTAGAGACGGCAAAGATCGATGTAGCCCGGACGGTAGCCGAACCATCGCCCCATCTGCATCAGCGTGTCATACATCTTGGAGGTTCTGATGAAATAGCTGACGCACAACCCTTCCAGGGTGAGACCGCGCGAGAGCTTGTCACCACCAATGGCGATGATCTTCAATCCCTTGCCTTGGTGCTCGGCGTAGTCGAGCGCATCCTTGGCCGTGCCGTTGATCATCCTGACATCGATATCAGACAGAACGTCTGGCAGAACCGCAAGAATCTGCTCCCAAGTCGGCGTTAAGGTATGGCACTCCTCTTCGGGGAGGAGTGACGTAATTTCCGCGCAGGTAGGCAGGAAGTCGTTATTCCAAAGGTTATGAAGTTCGGCAAGCAAAGCCTCGTGGTCCACGCCCCTGGTTATCCGCTGCCTCATCCTTTTAACGATCTCTTCGACCTGCCGATACACCTCTTTCTGAACGAGATTCAACCGCGTAACGTGGATCAGCATTGAGGAGTGCTCAGAATCCTGCCCCCGACAGATGCGGGCGGCGCAAGCCAGAACGAAAGCTCCGATCGCCTCCCGCATCGAGGGAGGCACTGCGTCGAGTCCTTCGTGGAGAGGGATGTGTTCCTTGTTGTGCTGAGGCGGCATCCATCCGCCCGAACCGACCTTGCTTACATGGTCAGAAATATCTCGCGTCAGGGGCAATCCGCCAATCCGTCCGTCGGGTGAATTCAAACCGAACACGCGGGCGGGGCCCACGTAATTGGAAGGTGCCGCAAGATTGATGATGAAGGATTGCGGAAAAAGGTCGGGCCCTTCCTCGGTCGTCTCGTTGCGGCGGTGAATGAAAATATTGGCGAAGGGTGTGGCCGTATATCCGACGTAGGCCGATTTCGCAAAAGAGTGCAGAATCTTACGGATGCGGCTGTTTATGGCCTTCGGCTGGTGCTCGTCGTCAGGCGTGCCGTCGGGGTTGAACAACTGCTCGCCCGTATCGACAGATGCGTGGTCGGCCTCGTCGTCGATCAGAAGCAGTGGCAGGTTGGATACGAACCGGCGACCGCTCTTCGAGTCGGTGGCATCGGCAACGTGACTGCGTATCCATTTCAACAGCCTCTCAAGGACGGTCTTGTTCTTCTTCACGACGAACAGCCACGGTCTTTGCTCGGGAGAGATAGCGAGATGCTTGGCAACCTTGGTGGTGAAATCGCCCTTGTCGGCCCTCGTCGTTGCACAGTTCGGCTGGATTTTCGAGTCAGTGTCTATCTCGCCCACACCTACGGGTTTGCCGACTTCACCGGCAAAGGAAGTCTCGTAGCCTAAAAAACTTTCCTCCAGACGGATCTGGGTTTGGGAGCGCAGATTGTTGTGCAGGCCCGCCAGCACGATGATGATTTTGTAACCAGCATCCGCTGCCTTACAGACGAGTCCTGAATAGTTTCCCGTCTTGCCCGACTGAACGTGTCCTACAACCAAGCCACGCCGATCCCACGAGCCTTCGCGTTCCGGGTCTTCGAGCAGCTCCAGTATCTTATCGGTGGATACGTCCAGAGCTTCGACCGCCGTTGCGGACATCTTCCTTTCCAGATAACCCTGATACCGCTGCCAGTAGCGCCAGTCCTTTTTCCTAGACGCTATGAGCCAGTGCTCGTGGCCGACCGCATCGTGCAGGGTCGAATCCTGCCCTATCCAAAGGCTGAATCTGCGGATGAGTTCACTGATGGCGGCCTGCCTATCGAACTCTCCCAATCCTGCAGCATTTACGATACCGCCAGCCAGATCGACTTTTTCCGCGATGAGTGTGGGTGTGATGGCCGATCTGTCCTTTTCCCCAAACAGAAGGGTCTGGGCTATGCTGACGACATTGATGAAAGTTTTGTGGGTTCCCGTCATAGCACGTCCTTTGATTTATTGCCCGCCCTAGGCTGGTTCGTCCTGCAGTCCGGCTACAAGTCCCGGATAGTTCTGGAAGGGCTCGGTGACGGCAAGCATTTTTTTGGCGTTGGCGGGGGACATCCCCCGTCGTCCAATCATATCCGCGTAGATCGTTTTCAATACCGCAACAACCTTTTCGGAGGGCTCTCCTACAAATCCCGTTTGCGGCGTTTCCTTGTTTTCAGCGGTATCCAGCCAGATCCGCTGAACTGGAACGGTCTCCTCGACGACGCGCAACATGGCCTTCACCATAGGAAGAAGTTCACCTGCACCGTCGAGCACAGCGGATACGACGGGATGCTTTTCATCGATCTTGTATCTCGCCCCGGTTCTTGAACGCTCTATACGCCAAGCCTGTTCGACGGTGCCACCACCGGACACGGGAGTCGGACTTCCGCGGTAAGCAAAAACTTTTCTGGCACGTTCGCGGGTATCCTCCGCCAGCCTTGTTAGCCAAAGACGCATAGAGACTGGAGGCTTGGCCGTAGATTTGCGGATATCGATCTTCCACTCGGCATCTGCCGTGTTCGGAATGTCGAGACGGATGCGCGCCAGACGATAGGCTTCCTCTCGATTCCACGCCCGTCCTTGCCCCAAACCCAGCCAGCCACCGGCCACCAGAAGGCGCTCGTTGCGGTAGATGTAGATGCCCTGTTGGGCAGTCCATCCTTCGGGTCCTCCACCGGCATCGAACTCGGCGGGTGAAAGCTTGTCGCGGTGTGGCAACACGTGGCATTCGACCTCGACAATTCCCGACTCCGTAGTAGTCCTAGCGATGGGTGAGTCCCACGTTTTCGCTGCATGCCCCGTCAAGAAAGGATCCCAAGGCATAATCCGTTTCCCATTCAGCAGAATCTTCAGTCGTGCATTGGGGTCCTGAATGAGACGGTGGAACACCATGGCGAAATGCGACTCAACGCGGTCTATCAGATCGTTGAAGTCGTTGGCAACGTAGCCCTTGGTTACTATCCGGTCCAAAATCTCCCAAAGGACTAGAGTGCCCAATTTAATCTGGGAGATGGGAGCCAGTAATGTTTCGGATCCGGGAGACGGACCTTCGAACAGAAGCCATCCAGCCTCGGGGGATGCCGCCAACGCATCCAGGTCCCATCGCAGGCAGGACGTTGCACCGTTTTTAACGGATGCCACCGTCAATCTGCGGCATTGAGAGAAGGAGGCAGTTTTCAGCCCCATCCCGAACCGCCCCAGATCCGTCCGGTCACGCTTTTCCAGAGGGCTTATGTCTCCCAGACGCATAGCACTTTCCAGTTCGGCATCATCCATCCCGCAACCGTTATCGAGCACCGAAACCGAGCTTGATGTGTCGTTCCAAGAAAAATTGATCAAGACCTCGGTAGCTCCTGCCGATATGCTGTTATCGACGATGTCGGCCAAGGCTGCGGCGGTCGTATAGCCGAGCCCCCTCAATGCTTCCAGCATCGCCCCAGCACGTGGCGGAGCATTTCTGGCGTTCGCGTTCCGGTTCATTGGGGACATTCCAGAGACTCGTCCGTTACCACCGCCAATAAGTCCTTCGACTTTTTCAATCGGATATCTTCCCTCGTTTTTTCCGTCAGAAAGCTTTCCAACTTTTCCGAACGGGATGGATGTTTCAGCTTACGCAACGCCTTGGCTTCGATCTGGCGGATACGCTCGCGCGTGACGTCGTACTGCTGGCCAACCTCCTCCAACGTGTGATCGTCGTCCATATCGATACCGAAGCGCATACGCAATATTTGGGCTTCTCGCGGCTCTATCGAGTCGAGAACCTCCTTTACGATTCTTGCCAAGCTTTCTTGCGCCAGAACTTCGAGCTGCGGCATCAGGCTCTCATCTTCGATGGAATCGCTCAAGGACGAGCCATCCTCATCGCCCGCCAGTGTCTCCAACGAGATTGGCTCTTTGGCGATATTCAATATCTTGAGAATTTTTTCCTTGGGCATCTCCATCTCCACCGCAAGAGTCGCCGCATCTGGTTCAGAACCCGTCCGCTGCAGGGTCTGCCGTGAGATGCGTTCCATCTTGTTGATGGTCTCTACCATATGTACCGGAAGACGGATGGTGCGAGCCTTGTCTGCTATGGAGCGGGTTATCGCCTGCCTTATCCACCAAGTGGCGTAGGTCGAGAACTTGTAGCCAAGACGATATTCGAACCTGTCCACAGCATTCATCAGCCCGATATTTCCCTCCTGGATAAGGTCGAGGAATGGCAGGCTCCGGTTGTTATATTTCATGGCGATGGAAATCACTAGGCGCAGGTTGGCTTCGATCATATCGCGCTTGGCTCTCAGAACTTTTGCTTCACCGTCCGACAACTGCCCATCGACCTCTTCAAGAACCTTTATGGGTATTCCGATGCGCTGTTGCAGTTCGAGCATCTTCCTATGCTGTTCGATGATGGCATCCTGAAAAAAGGCCAACGATTCACTGTGGGGCTTGTTCGCTGAAATTTCCTGCCTCATCCAGCCAAGATTTTCATCGTTCCGCGAAATGACCTTGAGGAAGTCCGCCTTCGGCATATTCGCCTTGGCAACGCATAACTCCATCATATCGCGCTCAAGTTCACGAGCCTCTTCCGCCAATTTTCGAATGGTACCGCACAGAGCATGAACTTGCTTGGTGGTGAAGCGAAACAGAATCAACTCGCTGGATATCTGTTTTTGCAGCGCGGTGTATTGCTGGCTGTTGTAGCCGAAATCTTTATAAGCGTCACACATCCCGGTGAACAGGTCGGAGATGACCGCGAAATGTTTCAGCGCATTTACTCTGATCTGGGCGAGATATGCCTCAGCGAGTGCCGTGCCATCCTCGTCATCATCTTCAGCCCCAACCTCATCAAGGATAGGTTCCATATTTTCGGATTCAACATCAATGAACCCGTCGATCACCTCATCTATGCTCAACTCATCACGGGCAATCTTGTCGGCCAGAGTAAGTATTGCGGCAATGAGCACTGGACAGGCGGACACGGCCTCGATCATGTGTTTGAGACCCTCCTCGATGCGCTTGGCGATCACTATCTCGCCTTCCCGCGTCAGCAGTTTTACTTTCCCAATGTTCCGTTGGTAGAACCTGAGAGGCTCGTTCCTGCCCGACGAAACATTGCCCATGAATGCGAGTGCATCGGATAGGTCATTCTCCTCTTCGGCGCTGACATTCGGGGAAAGATAAGGAACCTCCATCTCCAACCTCTCATCCGTTTCCGCCCCCAGTTCGTGAAGAACCAGATTTAGCAGGTCTTCCACATCATCGTTTGGCGAACCGTCCGCACCATCACAAAGAGCCTGAACTGTTATTTCGGGGACGCTGCCTTCCCTGAGCGCTCTCAAAAAGAGATGGCGCAGGCCGATGCGTCCTTCCTCATCGTCGACTTGGAGCAATGGAACCGCAAACTCGGGAAGGAAGAGATCGAAATCCTCCCAGTCCTCTGCCATATCTACAGGCTTATGCCGGGTGATAACCTGGTGGAGTTTTGTTGCCGCCTCGACCAAAGTTTCGTCACCTTTGGGAGGTGGTCCATCCTCCTCCATAACCCAGGCAGAAAGGTCAAGGCAGCTTTCTTCCTCGTCGGAATATTCCAACGTCATATCCACTCGACTGGATATCTCGACTTCCTCCAGACATCCACCATCGTTCCCTGTTGCGATATTTTGAAAAGAAGGGTTTCCCGTTCTATTACCCTGACCGACGTCAGGTTCTTCCAAAGATGATTCCCGAGCAGCAACCTGTGGTTCGATGGTGTCAATGATCGGGATAGGCGTTGCCAACGTATCTACTCGCCTTGGGTGAGTATAGTAATCTTCGACAACAGATTCGTTCGTGGCTAGCTGTTGCGCTTGTCGAGCAGTGGCATCTTCGATAATAACGGCAGCAGCATCGAAGGCTCCAGTCGCATGGGCAATGGCAAGAGCATTTCGACCGGAAGGATCCACCAAATCAGGGTTGACGCCAGACGCCAGTAGAAGACGGCAGATATTGGCCTTATTGCGACTTGCTGCCAACATGAGCGGGGTCAAGCCGCCACCGTCGCGGGCATCCAGATCATCGCCACGACTGATATGCAGTCGCACCGCCGTTTCCACACCAGCAACAACGGCCATTTTTAGAAGTAGGTTCAGGGGTGGAGCTGGCATAATCACTGGCTCTCAATCACGTCTACCGAGCAGTCATGCATACTTCTTTCTCCAACACGTTACGGACACGGCAACTGGCGACAAGGCTCCAGCCCCGCACGTAATGTTGACCGCCGATGATGATGTGGAAAAAATATTCGTTGGTTAATTGCATGGAGCGTGAGATTAGCACAGCTCACGATAATGCTGGACATGAACGTCTTATTGCGGCTTCTGGCATTGAGCTTCGACTAACTCCAACTCAGTCACGATCTTGTCGAGGTAATCGAAAATGCGAACAAAGGTTAGCGAAGTGGTAATGTCGATTACATTTTCATTGCCCTCTTTATCGTAGATTTTGCCAACAGGGAGGAACGCGAACCTCTGACGCGCGGTGATGTGGATGCGCTGTTTAAACGCATCGAGAATTTTTTTACCGCCTGCTCTTTAAAGGGACTCTACAGCGAGCTTGAAGAAACATCTCTCGGGTATGGTCTGGCGAGAGATATAAAGTCGGCTGCCAAAGTTCAGAGGATTGACAACGGTATTGAGGCGCAGAAAAAAGTAATGAGAAGGGTCTTCTAAGGGGCTTGGAAGGGGCTTGGAAGGGGCTTTAAAGCCGATAGGAAATGGCCTGCTTAACTTGTTATGCCACCACCCGCAAACCCGCTTTCGCTTTCGCTGGCACAAACTCGATTCCGGCTTGCTCCAATATCCACGCTTCGATCTTGACGTGCCACATACGCAGCAGGTCAAGCGGGCGGCGGATATAGTGCTTTTCCCTAACCCCGCTGGGCTTGTGTCCTTGTATCTGCGCGGAGATACCTGTGGGCATTTCTATCCATTCACACAAGCTGGCAAAGCTCCGGCGCAACCCGTAAAGGCTTACGTTCATGCCAGTGGCGGCGCATATTCGGTAATTCGCCGGGTGCGGGTCGGTCAGGTGTCCACAGGCAGCGCCGGGGCTTGAGAATACCCATTCATTCCGACGTGGCAAGGCGGCCAGTAGGTGCGCCAGATAGGGCGGCAGGGGTATGACGCGCAGCCCTTCTATCTTGTCTCTGATAGTCATGCTGCCCCACTGAAAATCCATATCTTCCCAGCGCAGCCCGGTCAGTTCATTGGGGCGCGCGCCGGTCAGCAGCAGGGTTTGCAGGTATGCCGACAAAACCGGGTTGCCCAGTTGCTTCACGGCGGCGAACCACGTGGGCAGTTGCTCGCGTTGCAGGGTGTCATCTATCTTTTTTGGCTTGCCCAGCAACTCACGGGCGGCTTTGTTTTTCGCCGGGTTGCGGGTCACGATTTCCCGATAGGTCGGGTGTTCGGTGCACCATGTTAAAAAAACAGTCAGCAGGCGGCTTGCAAGGCGGGCGCGCCCGGGGCGTTTTTCGCCTTCTACTTTCGCCCACTCTGTCACCCGCTCGGGGGTCAGGTCAACAAGGCGAACCGTTACCAGCGATGCAAGCGCGCCCGGCCCTGTCAGTTTGTGGCTTCGCGTCCGCTGTCTCCCGCCGGGTTGCATAACCTCCTCATGGTCAGCGTAGTGGTGCGCCCCCCAGAACGGCTTACGGGCGGCTATATATTCAGCCCATGCCGTGCCCACTGTCATCGTTTCGCGGGCTTTCTGCTCACGTTTCGCGGCGACTTTGGCTTCCTTGGCGGCTTCCTGCTCGGCGTCCAATTGGCGCGGGTCATGCCCTTGGTCTATCAGGGTTTGCAGGTGGCGGGCTTCCTTTTGGGCATCTGCAATGCTCCACGCGCCCACGCTGCCAATGGTTTTACGCATGGATTGCCCCTTAACCTTGGCTTGAAATATGTAAGATTTAGAACCAGCAGGGGTTGCGAGTATGCCCAAGCCTTTCACTTCATCACACCACAAATAAGCCCGTGTCTTACCCTTGGGGCACCCGAAGGCAGCAATGCGCCCGGCTGTCAGCTTCACCTTTTCCGCTTTAACTATGTTTGCCATATTGCCACCTTGTCGAGTACATGTCACCAGTATGTCACCACGAATGCAGTATAAACCGGAATACTTATCAACACAATTTGAATGGGTATATTTCAATAAGTGCCTGTATATAGTGGTTTCCAGCCCGCTTGTGGTATGGCAATCAACGCCGGGGAATACTGTTTTTAGTGGATTGTGATTCCAGTTGTCGTGGGTTCGAGTCCCATCAGCCACCCCAGATTTCCGCTTCCTGCTCGATCTTCAGGAAACCTTGTTGATTAAGATGACCCGTCCACTGTGGCGGGTCGTTTGCATTGGCGGTGGAAGAATCGCCTCGCAATCCGTGTAAAATCAGGATCCACTGCAACCCAAAGGGGAATCAATTGGACAAAATCAAAGGCATGATCCTTGCCGCCGGGCAAGGCACGCGCGTCAGGCCGCTGACGCAGGACCTGCCCAAACCGATGATTCCCATTCTGGGTAAACCGGTGTTGGAATATCTGGTGGAACATCTCGCGCGTTTCGGGGTTGACGAGATCATGGTCAACGTCGCCTACAAACACTGGAAGATCGAGAACTACTTTGGCAACGGCAGCACCTGGGGCGTGAAAATCGGCTACTCCTACGAGGGAGTGTATGAGTATGGCGAGATCACGCCGAAGCCGCTGGGATCGGCCGGCGGCATGCGCAAGATTCAGGATTTTGGCGGCTTCTTCGACACCACCACGATTGTGATCTGTGGCGATGCGCTGATCGATCTCGACATCGCCGCCGCCGTGAAGGAGCACAAAGCCAAGAAGGCGATGGCGAGTGTCATCACGCTGGAAGTGCCGCGTGCCGAGGTCGGCAACTACGGTGTGGTTGAGACCGACAGGGATGGGCGGATTCTTTCTTTTCAGGAAAAACCGAAACCGGAAGAAGCGCGTTCCTGTTTCGCCAGTACCGGCATTTACATCTTCGAACCGGAGGTAATCGACCTGATTCCTTCCGGTCAGGTGTTCGATATCGGTAGCCAGCTGTTTCCGATGCTGGCCGAGAAAGGGATGCCGTTCTACGCGCAGAAGCGTCATTTCAACTGGATCGATATCGGCCATGTGGCCGACTACTGGGAAGTGCTGCAGCGCGTACTCAACGGTGAAGTTGCACACATGGAAATGCCCGGGACAGAGACCAGGCCGGGTATTTGGGTCGGCATCAATACCCGCATCGATTGGGATCACGTCAAGATCGAAGGCCCGGTCTATATCGACTCGGGCGTGTGTATCGAGGCGGGGGCCGAGATCATCGGGCCGACCTGGATCACGCGCGGTTCCTATGTGTGCAATAACGCAAAAGTCATTCGCAGTATCCTGCTGGAATACACCCGCATCAGTCCGGGCATGACTTTCGAGGAAGCCATCGTGTCGCCGAAATATTTTGTTGAGCACAAGAGCGGCGAGACTTATTACCTTGGCGATGATCGCACCCCGCTGCGCTGGGGTGATGCGCGCGGTCGTTGAGTTCTGTGTGCAACCATGAAAAAGCGATTGAACCACGGATGAAAACAGATATACACGGATGCTCAATAATCCAGATGTTCGATAAAAACAGCGTGTTGAGCGTGCGCGAGCTGAACCTCGCCGCGAAGAATCTGATTGAGGGCGGCTTGCCCCTGCTGTGGGTGCGCGGCGAGATTTCCAATTTCGTCAGCGCGGCATCCGGCCACTGGTATTTCTCGCTCAAGGACGAGGCGGCGCAGGTGCGCTGTGTGATGTTCCGCCATAAAAGCCAGTATCTGGATTTCCGCCCGGCGAACGGCATGCAGATCGAAGTACAGGCGCTGCCGACACTGTATGAGGCGCGCGGCGATTTCCAGTTGACCCTGGAAAAGATGCGCCCGGCAGGTTTGGGTGCTTTATTTGAAGCGTTCGAGCGGCTGAAAGCCAGGCTCGAAGGCGAGGGCCTGTTCGATGCGGAACGCAAGCGCGATTTGCCGCAGCTCCCAAAACAAATCGGCATCGTCACCTCGCCGCAGGCCGCCGCTCTGCGCGATGTGTTGCGCACACTGGCAAACCGCATGCCGAATGTGCCGGTGGTGCTGTACCCCACGCCGGTCCAGGGTGTGGAGGCCGGGCAGAAGATCGCACAGGCGATTGCTACGGCAAACCGTCGTGCCGAGTGCGATGTGCTCATTGTTTGTCGCGGCGGTGGCAGCATCGAGGATCTGTGGGCGTTCAATGAGGAGGTGGTGGCGCGTGCCATCGCCGCCAGTGCCATTCCGGTGGTGAGCGGGGTGGGGCACGAGACCGATGTCACCATTGCCGATTTCGTGGCTGACCTGCGCGCGGCGACACCGACCGCTGCGGCACAGGCGGTGGTGCCGGATCGGCAAGCCTTGCGCCAGCACCTGGCGCAGCAGCACCAGCATCTGGCGCGGGCCGCCCTGCGCCAGTTCGAGCAACGCATGCAACAACTGGATTATCTGCAACGGCGGCTGGTGCATCCGGCACAACGGATTCGGCAGCAAGCCGAGCAACTGGATAGCTTGCAGCGCCGCCTGCGGCTGGCCCAGGGCAGCTCGCTGCAACAGGCACAATGGCGCTGGCAGACAGCAAGCCAGCGCCTGTGCCGCCAGCGGCCGGACATGGTGCAGCGGCGTGAACGGTTGGCGGTCAGCGCCCGCCGCCTGAACTCGGCGATGGCGGTTTATCTGGCGCGGCAGGATGCGCGCCTGCTTGCCCTGCACCAACAAGTACAGCATCTCGATCCGCAGCAGGTGCTGGCGCGTGGTTACAGTCTGGTGCGCGATGCGGCAGGACGGGTCGTGACCAGCAGCGCAGCCATCGCAGTGGGCGACAACCTGCAACTCACTTTTGCCCGAGGCGGAGCAGAGGTGGAGGTACAGGAAACACACAAGGCGCTTTAGGTTAAAATTCACGCCCATTTCCTTCGTTCACCTGATCAAGATGAATTCTGTTTTCTCCCGCCGTTCCCTGTGGTTGCTCATTGTGGCCGTCACCCTCATCTGGTTCGGCAACCTCGAATATCGCAAGCTGATCAAGCCGGACGAAGGTCGCTACGCCGAGATTCCGCGCGAGATGGTGGTGAGCGGCGATTGGGTCACGCCGCACCTGAACGATCTGAAATATTTTGAGAAACCCCCCCTGCAATACTGGGCGACCGCCGTCGCCTATGAAGTGTTCGGCGAGCATCAATGGACATCGCGCCTGTGGGCGGCGCTGACCGGATTGGCGGGGGTGCTGGTGGTGGGGTTCGCCGGGGCGCGCCTGTTCGGGCGCGAGGCGGGTATTTATGCCGCGCTGATCCTCGGCAGCAGCAGCCTGTACGCGCTGATGTCACACGTCAACACCCTCGACATGGGTGTGACCTTTTTTATTTCGCTCGGCATCTTTGCGCTGCTGCTGGCGCAACAAGAATCGGCGCCTGCGCTTCGCCGCAACTGGATGCTGCTGGCCTGGGCGGCGATGGCGCTGGCGGTGTTGAGCAAAGGGTTGATGGGGCTGATCCTGCCGGGTGCAGCGCTGTTCCTGTATTCGGTGTTCAATCGCGATGTCAAGGTCTGGCTGCGCATGCACTGGGTCAGCGGCTTGCTGATGTTCTTCCTGGTTGTCGCGCCGTGGTTCGTGCTGGTGATGCGCGCCAATCCGGAATTCTTCCAGTTCTTCTTCATCCGCGAACACTTCGAGCGCTTCACGACCAAGGTGCACGGGCGTTACCAGCCCTGGCACTACTTCGTGCCAGTGCTGCTGATGGGGATGCTGCCGTGGACTTTGCTGATGTTCGATACATTGTTGCGCAGTTGGCACGGCAGTGCGGCGCAGGCGCGAACTTTCAGTCCGGAGCGCTTCCTGCTGGTGTGGGCGGTGTTCATCTATTTCTTTTTCACGATCTCCAGCTCCAAGCTGCCGTCCTATCTGTTGCCGATGTTTCCAGCGCTGGCATTGCTGATGGGCAAACAACTCGCCGCGATGAACACGCGCCGCGCCTTCTGGTTGATCGCACCCGTCGTGCCGGTATTGCTCGCGCTGTTGCTGGTGGTGGTTTACGCCGACCGTTTCGCCGATACGCCGGTGCAGGCCGAGATGTACGGTGAATATGCGGTGTGGCTGAGCGTGGCGATGCTGGTCTGGTTGGGCGGTATGGCGGCGGCGCTGTATGGCCTGCGCCGTGACCACAAGGCAAGCGCCATCGTGATCCTGGCGTTGTCCTCGTTGTTGGCGACGCAGATTGGCGCATCCGGTTACAACACTATCGCGCGCGAGCGTTCCGCCTATCTGATCGCGGAGGCGATCGCGCCGCAGATCAAGCCCGAGGTGCCGTTCTACTCTGTCCGTAACTACGAGCAGACCCTGCCGTTCTACCTCAAGCGCACGCTGACGCTGGTCGATTACCAGGACGAAATGGCGTTCGGTATCGGACAGGAACCGCACAAATGGCTGCCCAACGTCGATGTGCTGGCGGAGCGCTGGAAAACCGATGCGGAAGCCTATGCCATCGTGCCGGTCACGCAGTTCCATGTTTTGCAAGGCAAGGGAATGGACATGAAAGAAATCTATCGTGACCACCAGCTGGTGGTGGTGATCAAGCCATGAGCCTCGTCAGTTTCAGCCTGATCTTCGCCGGCGTGATGCTCAACGCCGCCGCGCAGATATTGATGAAAGCGGGCACCAATGCCATCGGTCATTTCGAATTCAGTATGCTGAATGTCGTACCCATCGGCTGGAGACTCGCGACCGAGTGGCACATCGTGACCGCCCTGTTCTGCTATGGCATCAGCGTCGTGGTGTGGATCCTCGCGTTGTCGCGGGTGCCGGTCAGCATCGCCTTTCCGATGCTGTCGATGGCTTATGTGGTGAATGCTGTCGCGGCCAAGTATCTGCTGGGTGAAGATTTCAGCGTGACCAAACTGGTCGGGATGGGTGTCATCATCCTCGGCGTCATCATCATTTCCCGGGCATGACCATGTCCGAATTCCTGCCGTTCACCAAACCCTACATCGACGAAGCAGCCATCGCGGCTGTCGGCGATGTGTTGCGTTCCGGCTGGATCACCTCCGGTCCCAGGATGCAGGAATTCGAGAGACAACTCTCGGCTTATTTCGGCGGGCGCCCGGTGCGCACTTTCAACTCCGGCACCTGCACCATGGAGATCGCCCTGCGCATCGCGGGCATCGGTGCGGGCGACGAAGTCATCACCACGCCGATCTCATGGGTGGCGACCTCCAACGTCATCCTCGAAGTCGGTGCGACACCGGTGTTCGCCGACATTGATCCGGTGACGCGCAACATCGACCTGGATAAGGTCGAGGCCGCCATCACGCCGCGTACGAAAGCCATCATTCCGGTTGATCTTTCCGGCCTGCCGGTGGACCGTGACCGGCTGTACGACATCGCCAAGCGCCATAAGCTGCGCGTGGTGGAAGACGCGGCACAGGCGATCGGCTCGCTGTGGCAGGGCAAACGCATCGGCAGTTTCGGTGATTTCGTCTCGTTCAGCTTCCAGGCCAACAAGAACCTCACCACCACCGAAGGCGGCTGCCTGGTGCTGAACAACGAAGACGAAGCGCGCCTCGCGGAAAAATATCGCCTGCAGGGCGTCACGCGCAGCGGCTTTGACGGAATGGAAGTCGATGTGCTCGGCGGCAAATTCAACATGACCGACGTTGCCGCCGTTATCGGTCTCAATCAATTGGCGCAACTGGATACCATCACCGCGCGCCGCCATGCGCTGGCGCGGCATTACTGCGCGACCTTCGGTGCAGGTTTTGAGCAGCAGACCGGGGTGCAATTGCCGCTGGCAAATTTTGAAAATACCAACTGGCACATGTTCCAGATCGTGCTGCCGCAAAGCGTGGTGCGTGCCGACTTCATGGCAAAGATGAAAGCCCGCAACATCGGCTGCGGCGTGCATTACCCGCCCATTCACCTGTTCCAGCTGTATCGCGCACACGGCTTCAGGGAAGGCATGTTCCCCATCGCCGAAAGCGTGGGGAGGCGCATCGTCAGTCTGCCGCTGTTCCCCGGAATGAGCGAAGCGGATGTCGAGCGCGTGGTGGCGGCGGTGGGTGAAGTGCTGGCATGAAGATACATCGCATCATCTCGAGCGGAACTCGCTTCAACTTTGACGCTGCGATCAAGCGTGCAACTGAAGTGGCTGACGGGCTGATTGGTGAAAACATGTTGCTGTCCTGGTATGACCGCGAACGCGATCTCGAATCGCCCGCGCATGTCAGTGAGTGTCACGAAGGCTGCGCCATCAAAGGATTCTGGGATTACGCGCTGAACCGGGGCGGTGCGCTGGCCGTGGATTTCGATGAGGGTCGTTTCGTGTTCTGTTTCCGGCCACTGGGATAGTTCGCTTTCCCCGCCGCGGCTTTGCCGGGGAAAAGGTGTTGAGAAACTGCAGGTGATGTTTATGCGCGTCTCGGCGCAAGATGTGATATTTTGGTTTTACGCGATCAATGGAGTCTGAACCCATTGGTTTTTGATTCTGCATTTGCGTATACCAAAGTGGAGAACGAACATGAACAAGAAAATGTCGTTCGCAATCGCGGCTCTGATTTTGCTGGGCGCTGCGTTTGCGGCTTATCTGTTCTGGCAATCCGAACAACCTGAACCCGAGATCGTTCAAATAAGGAATATTCCGCCGTCTCCCCCTCCTCCCCCTCCGCCCGTGCCTGCGCCTGCGCCGACTGTGAGCCGGGAGATCAAGACCCCGCCCGCACAGCCTCTCGTTCAGCTGGCAAAGAGCGACAGTTTTGTGTTCGATGCTCTGGCCGATTTGGTGGGGAATCCGGCGTTGATGAAGTTTTTCCGCTCCGAACAAATCATTCGCAAGATCGTTGTAACTGTTGACAATCTGCCGCAGCAGCGCGTGCCTGTAAAAGTGATGCCGTTCAAACCGCCAGCGGGAAGTTTTCTCACCGCTGGCGCCGAAGAAAATTTGGCCATCAGTCCAAAGAATTCAGGTCGCTATGCATCCTACGTGGAAATTGCCGAGGCAATTGACACCAAAAAATTAGTTGAACTTTATGTCCGCCTCTATCCTCTGTTTCAGCAGGTATACGGGGAACTTGGTTACCCGGATAAAAATTTCAATGACCAGTTGATTGAAACAATGGATGATCTGCTGGATACACCGGTCGTCAAGGAACCGATCAAACTGGTTCAACCGAAATACTTCTACCAATATGCGGACCCCGGTTTGGAAGCGCTGTCCATCGGCCAGAAGATCATGCTTCGTTTGGGCAGTAAAAATGGAAAGAGAGTCAAAAATAAGCTGCTCGGAATAAAACAGGAATTGGAGCTTCGCGCAAATGCAATAGGCGGGGGCAGTGATCGATGGTGATCAATACAGGCGGACTCCATAATTACCTATTTCGATTGGTCTGTTGATTGCCGGGTATTGCCGGTGTGCAGATTGCTGGCGGTCGGTTGGGTGATTTTTTCGTCCTATTGCCTGCTGCGCCGTAGTCGCTTTGTATTTCGTAATTAGGCCACGCTGCGCTAAAATGCCGTCCCTATGAGTTCTCCCCAACTTTCCGTCGTCATTCCCGTCTATAACGAGGAGCAGGCCTTGCAAGCCCTGTTCGACCGCTTGTATCCCGCGCTGGACCAGCTCGGCATCAGCTACGAGATCGTGTTCGTCAACGACGGCAGCCGCGACCGTTCTGCCGCGATTTTGCGCGAGCAATTCCAGCAGCGCCCGGATGTGACGCGCGTGGTGTTGTTCAACGGCAATTTCGGCCAGCACATGGCAATCATGGCGGGTTTCGAGCAATGTCGCGGGCAGCGCATCGTGACGCTGGACGCGGATTTGCAGAACCCGCCGGAAGACACCGGTCTGCTGCTGGCGAAGATGGACGAGGGACACGATTACGTCGGTTCCATCCGCCGCCAGCGCAACGATAGCTGGTGGCGGCATGTCGCCTCGCGCGCGATGAACGGCCTGCGCGAAAAGATCACCCGCATCAAGATGACCGACCAGGGCTGCATGTTCCGCGCCTACGACCGCAACATCATCGACGCGATCAACAGTTGCAAGGAAGTGAATACCTTCATTCCGGCACTGGCCTACAGCTTTGCGAAGAATCCGGCCGAGGTGGTGGTGGGGCACGAGGAGCGCGCGGCGGGCGAATCCAAATATTCGATGTACAGCCTGATCCGCCTCAACTTTGACCTGATGACCAGCTTCTCGCTGGTGCCGTTGCAGATGTTCTCCATGCTGGGGATGCTGATCTCGGTGCTCTCCGCATTCTTCTTCATCTTTCTGGTGATACGCCGGCTGTGGATTGGCCCGGAAGCAGAGGGCTTGTTCACCTTGTTCGCGCTGATGTTTTTCCTTATCGGCATCGCGCTGTTCGGTATCGGTCTGTTGGGCGAGTACATCGGGCGCATCTACCAGCAAGTGCGCCACCGGCCGCGCTATCTGATCGAGGCTGTATTGGAAAAGAACAATGAGTAGTGCCGTTGTTTTTGCGTACCACAACGTGGGATACCGATGCCTGAACGTGTTGCTGGCGCACGGTTTGGATGTGAAGTTGGTGGTCACCCACCGCGATAATCCGCAAGAAACCATCTGGTTCGAGAGTGTGCAGAAGCTGGCTGAGTTGCACCGCATTCCGACCATCACGCCAGACAATCCGAATACGCCGCAAGTAATCGAGCAGATTCGCGCCTTGCAGCCGGATTTCTTCTTTTCCTTCTACTACCGCGAGATGCTGAAAGCACCGCTGCTGGCCATTCCCAAGCGCGGCGCGCTCAATATGCACGGCTCGCTGCTGCCGCAATACCGCGGGCGGGTGCCGGTGAACTGGGCGATAATTCGCGGAGAAACGGAAACCGGTGCGACGCTGCACTACATGACCGAGAAGCCGGACAACGGCGACATCCTGGCGCAGCAGGCGGTGCCTATCCTGCCCAACGACACCGCACATGACGTATTCCAGAAAGTGACGGTGGCGGCGGAGATGGCACTGAACGATGTGCTTCCCGCGTTGCTGGCAGGCAAGGCGCAAGCGATGAAACAGGATCTGAACCAGGGCGCCTACTTCGGCGGGCGCAAGGCTGAAGACGGCGTCATCGACTGGTCACAGTCGGCGCAGCAGATACACAACCTGGTGCGCGCCGTGGCGCCGCCGTATCCCGGTGCGATGACGCTGGTGATGGGCAAACCGCTGCGTATCTTGCAGACCTTGGTCACCGGTGACGACCCTGAAACGGTGGTGCGAAGCACTTTGGTGCGGGAAGGGTCGTCTTGCGGTCGATCCCGCGATCGGCTGGCTTCGCCAGTAACGTGTCGCGACCGCACAGTATCAGATGAGAAGCCCGCGTTCTATATCAAGGACGGCAAGGCCTGTGCGATCTGCGGCAGCGGTGTGCTGCATGTGGTGCGCTTTGAGCTGGATGGCGCCGAGATGAGCGCGGCAGAATTTGCGGCAAAGTACGGCACGGAAAAATTTGAGTTCAATCATTGAGGAAATAGAAATGAAAAAAGTACTGATCCTGGGCGTGAACGGTTTCATCGGCCACCATCTGTCCAACCGCATCCTCGCCACCACCGACTGGGAAGTCTATGGCATGGACATGAGCACCGATCGCATCACCGACCTGATCGGTCAGCCGCGCTTCCACTTCTTCGAAGGCGACATCACCATCAACAAGGAATGGGTGGAATACCACGTGAAGAAATGCGATGTGATCCTGCCGCTGGTTGCCATCGCCACCCCCGCCACTTACGTCAAGCAGCCGCTGCGCGTGTTCGAGCTGGACTTTGAAGCCAATCTGCCCATCGTGCGCGCCGCAGTGAAGTATAAAAAACACCTGATGTTCCCGTCGACTTCCGAAGTGTATGGCATGTGCCACGACGAGGAATTCGACCCGGAAAATTCCGAATTGATCTGCGGCCCGATCAACATGCCGCGCTGGATCTACTCCACCTCCAAGCAGCTGATGGATCGCGTGATCTGGGGTTACGGTATGCAGGATAATTTGAACTTCACCCTGTTTCGTCCGTTCAACTGGATCGGTTCCGGTCTGGATTCGATCAACACACCGAAGGAAGGCAGTTCGCGCGTGGTGACCCAGTTCCTCGGTCACATCATTCGCGGCAACAACATCAGTCTGGTGGACGGCGGCCATCAGAAACGCGCCTTCACCTACATTGACGACGGCATCGACGCGCTGATGAAGATCATCGACAACAAGAACGGCGTGGCCACCGGCAAGATCTACAATATCGGCAACCCGACCAACAATTTCGCGATCCGCGACCTGGCCGACATGATGCTGAAGCTGGCGAAAGAGTATCCCGAGTATGCCGAATCAGCGGCGAAGGTGAAGATCGTCGAGACGACTTCCGACGCCTACTACGGCAAGGGTTACCAGGACGTGCAGAACCGTGTGCCGAAGATCACCAATACCTGCGAAGAACTGGGCTGGCAGCCCACCACCAACATGGCCGACACGCTACGCAAGATATTCGATGCGTATCGCAGCCAGATCGCCGAGGCACGCGGCTTGGTCGATTAATCAGGATTTTGGAACTGGGATTTTGAAATTAGGGAAAACCTGACAAAATCCCAAATCCAGAATCCCAAATCCTCGAATGAAGCCACTCGCCCTCAAAATCGACGTCGATACCTATCGCGGCACACGTGAAGGCGTGCCGCGTCTGGTTGATGCGTTGCAACGTCACAACGCGCAGGCCACCTTCTTTTTTTCGCTCGGCCCCGACCACACCGGGCGCGCCATCAAGCGTGTTTTTCGTCCCGGCTTCATGCAGAAGGTGTCGCGCACGTCGGTGGTCGAGCATTACGGCATCAAGACGCTGATGTACGGCACCCTGCTGCCCGGTCCCGACATCGGCAGGAAGTGTGCCGACATCCTGCGTTCCGTGCGTGATGCGGGGTTCGAGGTCGGCATCCATTGTTACGACCACATTCGCTGGCAGGATCATGCGGCGGGCAAGGATGAAGCATGGACACGGCGCGAGCTGCAGCGTGCGGTGGAGCGCTATACCGAAATCTTCGGCGAAGCCCCCAAATCACACGCCGCCGCCGGCTGGCAGACCAACCGCCACGCCTTGCGCCAGATGCAACACCTTGGTTTCGACTACAGCTCCGATACGCGCGGCACGCATCCTTTCATTCCGACCTGGGATGCCGAGATCATCGCCTGCCCGCAGTTGCCCACCACCTTGCCGACGCTGGACGAGCTCATCGGGCGCGACGGCATCACGCTGGAAAATGTGGCGCAACACCTGCTGCAACTGACGCGGGATGCACCAGAAACTGGCCACGTCTACACCCTGCACGCCGAGCTGGAAGGGCAGAAGTGGCTGCCGATCTTTGAGCAGTTGCTGCAGGGCTGGCAAAAGCAGGATTATCAACTGGTTTCCATGCGGCAATACCTGCAAACCCTGAATCTGGCCAAATTGCCTCTGCACGAAGTAAAACAGGGATCGGTCGAGGGACGAAGCGGATTGCTGGCTGTGCAGGGCGAATTTTCCTAAAGAAATTCTCCAAACTGCCGTAAATCCTTTTGCGTACCTGCATTGGAGGGCTTATGGCAACACACAACATCAGCGGATTGGCGGGATGGGTCGCTTTTCTGTCGCAGGCGGATATCCCCGTGCTCAAGCAAACGGCACGCGAACTCGCCGCCTTGCGCCAGGATGCGAACAGGCTCAGTGCGCGCAACGTGGCGGATGCGATCGCGGCCGATCCGATGTTGACGGTCAAGTTATTGCGTTATCTGCAACAGCACAAACGCCGCAGCCAGACCAGCGAAGTCATCGTGGTCGAGCAGGCGCTGCTGATGCTGGGGGTCGAGGCTTTCTATGATAAGGTTCCCGCTACACCCCATGTGCAAGACACGTTACAGGGGCAGACGAATGCACTGGTCGAACTGTTGCGTGTGGTACACCGCGCGCACCGCGCCTCCGGCTATGCACGCGACTGGGCGATCCGCCTGAACGACATGCACTACGAGGAAGTGCGTATCGCCGCCTTGCTGCATGATCTGGCCGAGATGCTGCTGTGGTGTCACGCGCCACAGGAGATGCTGAATATCCACGCGTTGCAACAGCAGGATAAAACGCTGCGCAGTCGTGCGGTGCAGGAGCAAGTGCTGGGTTTCAATCTGCCCGATCTGCAAAAAACGCTGGTCAAGGAGTGGAACTTGCCGCAGTTGCTGCTGGACCTGATGGATGATGGCAACGCCAGTAAACCGCGCGTGCGCTGTGTTGCGCTGGCGGTCAATCTGGCGCGCCACTCGGCCAACGGCTGGAATGACGCGGCGCTGCCGGATGATTACCAGGAGATGGGTGACCTGTTGCGTATCCCGGCGAGCGATGCGATGGCACTGGTCGCACCGGATGAAGACAACTCGTGCGATCTGGCGCAGCCGCATTGAATCTATGGGTCGGGCTGAAGTCCGACCTACAGGAATGGGCATAAGTATTACACTGGTTCATACCTGATGAGGGTCATAACCTGATTGAGCAGGTCGTCAGCCAGACAATCTAGTTCGATGTTGTCCGGCATGCCGCGCAACCAGGTGAGCTGGCGTTTTGCCAGTTGGCGCGTGGCGGCGATGCCTTTCTCCCGCAACTCGGCTGCAGTGATCTCGCCTTCCATGAATTCCCATGCTTGCCGGTAACCGACACAGCGCATCGAGGTCATGTTGCGCTGCAGGGGGTATTTCTCGCGCAGCCCGCGCAGTTCATCCACCAATCCCTGCTGCAGCATCTGGGAAAAGCGCGCTGCAACGCGCTGGTGCAGCACGGCGCGATCGGAGGGAATCAGTGCGATGGGCAGGATGCGGTAGGGTGGTTCGTCTTGTTTCTGCGCTTTGATGAGCTCCGACATCGGTTTGCCTGAAATTAGATAGATCTCGAGCGCGCGCTGGATGCGCTGGGTGTCGGTGGGATGCAAGCGCGCGGCGGTCTCGGAGTCCACTTTGGCGAGTTCGCGGTGCAGATGTTCAATGCCGTATTGCGCGATCTCGGCATCCAGTTCGGCACGCAGCGCGGCATCGGCCTGTGGCAGCGGACTCAATCCTTCGCGCAGCGCCTTGAAATACAGCATGGTGCCGCCTACCAGCAACGGTACTTTTCCGCGTGCGGTGATGTCTGCCATCAGGCGCAATGCGTCATGGCGAAAGGCAGCGGCGGAATAGGCTTCGGTCGGATCGATGATGTTGATCAGGTGATGCGGTGCACGGGCGAGGGTGGCGGCATCCGGCTTGGCGGTGCCGATATCCATGTCGCGAAACACCAGGGCGGAATCGACGCTGATGAGTTCCACCGGCAGGCGCTGCGCCAGTTCCACCGCCACACCGGTCTTGCCGCTGGCAGTGGGGCCCATCAGGAAGATGGCGGGGGGCAGAGCGTTCATTTCGATACACCATCATTCCGGCGCAGGCCGGAATCCAGATGAAAAAAACAACTCCCGCGAAGCGGAACGACACCCTGATTTTGTCCGCTTCGCGGGAGGCCTCTTTTGGCTGGATTCCGGCCTGTGCCGGAATGACGGGGGTTCATGCCAGGTCCTGATCGCGTGTCTCGCGGATCGCCCATGCCGCGAACAAGCTGATCGCCGCCGCGACCGAGATGTAGCCGCCCACCCAGCTCAATCCGCCGTGCAACACCAGTTTTTGTGCGATGTAGGGCGCCAGCGATGCGCCGAGGATGCCGCCGAGATTATAGGCGGTGCCGGCGCCGGTGTAGCGCACGCGGGTCGGGAAAAGCTCCGGCAGCAGGGCGCCCATCGGGGCGAAGGTCGCGCCCATCAAAAACAGTTCGATGGAAAGGAAGACTGTGATCAGCGGCAATGATCCGCTACCCAGCATCGGCTCCATCAGGAAGCCGGACAGCAACGCCGCGCTGCTGGCGACGAGCAACACCGGGCGGCGGCCGAAACGGTCACCCGCCCATGCGGCGAGCGGTGTGGCGGCAGCCATGAACAGTACGGCGATGCACAGCATGAGCAGGAACTGCGCGCGCGGGATGCCGAGCGTGGCAACGCCATAGCTCAACGAAAACACCGTGGTGATGTAGAACAGCGCATAGCACACCACCATCAGCAGCGCGCCGAGCAGCAAGGGCTGGACATGGTCTGTCAGCAAAGCTGCCAGCGGCAATTTTGCCGGTGGCGTGGATTGCAAGGCTTTGGCAAACACCGGCGTTTCGGCGAGTTTGAGCCGCACATAGAGACCAAGCATGACCAGGATTGCGCTGGCGAGAAAGGGGATACGCCAGCCCCAGTCACGGAATTGTTTGTCGTCGAGCAGATTCGCCAGCAGCAGAAAGCTGCCGACCGCGCACAGGAAACCGACCGGGGGCCCCAGTTGCGGAAACATGCCGAACCAGCCGCGTTTGCCTGCGGGCGCATATTCGGCCGCGAGCAACGCCGCGCCGCCCCATTCGCCGCCGAGGCCGATGCCCTGACCGAAGCGCAGCAGGCAGAGCAGGGCGGGCGCGACCCAGCCGACCATTTCGTAGCTGGGCAGCATGCCGATCAGCGTGGTGGAGATGCCCATCACCAGCAGTGAAGCGACCAGGGTTGCCTTGCGCCCGATGCGGTCGCCGAAGTGGCCGAACAGCAAGGCGCCGAACGGACGCGCAATGAAGGCGATGCCGAAAGTGAGAAAGGCATTGAGTGCCTG
>JAUYJO010000074.1 GCA_030700315.1 Gallionella sp. | reverse complement strand
ATCATCTGGCGCGATTTATTGTCGAGATTGTCGAGCAACTTGATTTGAAGTCCATGGAACGCGCCTACGGCACCAGCGGGAGCTGGCCGTACCACCCCGCATTGCTGCTGTCCGTTCTGGTTTACGGTTACGCCACGGGCGTGTTCTCCAGCCGCAAGCTGGAGAACGCCCCCAACGATTCGGTCGCATTCCGCTTTGTGGCCGCAAACGAACACCCGGATCACAACACGCTGAACACCTTCCGCAAGCTGGATCAACTGGACGCGGCAGGCGAGTTGTGCGATATGGCATCGCCGCCCGGCAATCGGCTGGAAGCATTGAGCGGCAAGCGCAAAGGGCAGCACAGCATCCGCGTCAATGATCAGTTTCGCGTGTGTTTTGTGTGGACACCGCGAGGCCCGAAAGACGTTGAAATTGTGGACTACCACTGAAGGAGTATAAAGATGAGCAAAAAACTACCCCCCATTCACCCTGGCGAACAACTGCGGGAAGAATTCATGATTCCGCTGGGGCTTTCCAGCAACGCACTGGCGCGTGCGCTGAACGTGACACCTGCTCGTATCAACGAAATCGTGCGCGAACGGCGCGGTATCTCCGCCGATACCGCGCTGCGGCTGGCGCGATACTTCAACACATCGCCCCAGTTCTGGCTAAACCTGCAAAGCAACTACGATGTGCAGTGCGCGGAGGATGCTGCAGGCCGGGGCATTGCGCGAATCCAGCCGTGGCAGGGGGCTAACGAACATGGAGTATTGGCTTAGCAACGCCCGGCTTCTGGAATGGCTGCCGCTGTGGTTCTCACGTTACCGGTTGGTGACGCACGGCGACTCAGGTACTCTCTGCCGATGGATCGAGTTGGAAGCATTACTCGCAGTTCAACGTAAAGATAGGGATTACCGTTCAAATGGGCGCGCACATGACCACGCCCTCATTGTCCCAGCCGCGCATCACAACTTCCTGTATGGCGGCAATATTACTGGTGATGCGGTGATTGCTGTCGATCCCTAGTGTGAAACCGTTGTTGTAGGCGCGGTAGACTGGCTGTGTGCCGGCTGGGCAGGTGATGCCTAGCGGTGGCGTCGAGGTAAAGCCCAGGCCTTCGAAATTCCAGCGTTTTTCTGTAGCCGGGGTGTTTGCCTGCAAGTGCTTGAGGTAGGCGCACTCGCCCGCATCGGCCGTATAAAAATGTGAATTGGGGCCGGGTGACTGGCTGCCGTAGAAACGGCAGACGGAGGCGTTGCCGCCGGAATTGAAGCTGTTGCCGGTGCGGATCCAACCTGGCCCTGCGCTGCCGTTGTCGATAGCTGCGGCTTCGGTCGCGTCGGCGGTGATGAAATAGTGGTCGAGGTCGGTGTTATAGAATTCGACGACGCTGCGGGTCGGCATGACCGCAGTTATCGCCGCAGCGGCATCGAGCATGCCGGCCCCGCAAGTTGAGGTAGTGCAATAGCACTCCAACTGTTCGCTGCCGTTGGACGCATGACAGCTCCGAACTTCGCTGCCGGCACCGCTGGAGGGAAAAGGGCGAGCCGAGTTTTGCAGCGCCGCTTTGACCTCGGCTGGCGTCAGTGATGGCTGCACAGACAACATCAGGGCTACCGCGCCGGACACGAGTGGGGCAGAAAAACTGGTCCCCACGCTGGCGTTGAAGCTGTCTGTGTAGGAGGAGGCCTCCGGCCTGGTGAGGCCGGCGTTGGTGGCCGCGATGATCGGGTACAGGCAAGGACTATCATACGCTTCGTTGACACAATTGCCGCCGGGTGCGCTGATGCTGATCTCCGGCCCCAGATCGGAAAAGCCGACTTTGGTGCCGATGTGGCGCAAGCCTGCCACGCCGATCACTCCCGGGCAGTTGGCCGGTGAGCCGACCGCCTGGCCGGAGCTATTGCCCGCTGCCGCCACGATAACGGCAGGGTTTTGCATGGCCATAATGGTGTCGAGCGCATCGAGGTAACTCCAAGGGCATGCGCCGCCACCGCCCAAACTCATGTTGATGACCCGCGCCGGAGTCGGGTTAGACGGCATGCCCGGCACCGGCAAGCCCGCCGCCCAATTCATGCCGGCGATGATGTCTGAATCATAGCCGCCACATTTGCCGAGCACGCGCATCGGCAGCAATCTCACGCCACCGGCCACACCCGCCATGCCTTTGCCGTTGTTGGACGCAGCGCCTATCAGGCTGGCCGTTTTGGTGCCGTGCCACGAGCTGTCTTCGACATTGCATAGGTAGAACGGGCTGGACCAGTTGCCGGCTTCGCTCGCCGTCACCCAGTCGCCCGGATCGGAGGCGTCGGCTTCGCGGCCATCGCCGTCATTCGCGGTGGGCTCGTCGCTTATCATGTCGTAGCCGCTCAGCAAGCGGTTGGCAAGATCGGGATGTTCCGGGCGCACTCCGGTGTCGAGCACCGCGACGACAATATCCGGGCTGCCGGTGGTCATATCCCAGGCCCCGATTGCATTGATGCCGCTGGTGATCTCGGCGGATGGCGCGTGCAGGTACCACTGGCCGACGCTGGGTCCGCCTTTGCTGCCGTTGATCGGCTGGCCTTGGGCGAACAAAGGATCGTTGGGCAGCGCGAAGTGGGCGCGCCGCTGGTCGACGACTGCGTATTCGACATCGGCTTCTGCGCCCAGACGCGCTGCCAGCGCCGTGCCGCTGATGTTGCCCGTGCTCACAACCTGCGTGTGCGCGTCGAGTGCGCGGCCAGCACGCAGCCTCATGCCCAGGCGCGCACCCAGTGCGTTGGCGCGCGCCGTCAGCGCATCGCGTGTTTTGCTTGCGCCCGCAGTTGCCGATAGGGCATGTTTGCGCAGCAGTGCGGTGTCTTGCTTGAACTTGACGATCACGCGCGCCGTAGCGGCTGGTTCGCCAACAGGTGCGTTATGGGGCAGGTTGAGCTCGGTTTGGGCGGAGGCCGCAGCAGAATTGAAGCTCAGAACGAGTATCAGCCCCAGGCCGGGACGTAGCCATCTACAGAATGTTGTCGCCATATTCAAATGCCCATCAACTGCAACACGCGTGAATTGGAGACCGACAGTTTTTCGTTCAAGGAGCGGAGAAATGCGCGATCCATGCGTATGCACACGTCCTTCGAGAACGCATCCAGGCGGTCTTTGGATATTTCCAGGGCGGTCACTTTGCCCTGCGCCGTGACCGTGGCGCCCCGGATCGGATTGCCTTTGTACAAGCAAGCATTTTCCCCGACACAATCGCCCGCATGAACCACGTTGAGCATGCGTTGTTTTTTTGAAACGACGACACTGCCTTCCAGGATGATGTAAAAAGAAAAGCCATGTTCCCCATCTTTGATAATTTGCTCGTTATGCTTAAAGATGCGCCATAGCGAGGCGTGCAGCACTTCCCAGATTTCCACTGTCAGAAAATCCTTGAAAAAAGCGCAATGGCTCATCAGTTCGAATTTTGTCTGGTCTTCAACAGGGCTTTCATCGCGCATTATTCCGGAGACCGCATACAAATCGCTGAGAAATTCCTTCCAATCCAGATAGCGGTCTTCCAGGTTTTTTTGCAGGGTGCGGTCGACAATGCGGCACAATTCCTTGGGCAAATCCGCGCGGCGTGTTTCGATGGGAATAGGCGGGTGATTCAGTATCTGGTTGATGGCCGCGTAGTTATCGGCGGCATTAAAAGTGTTATGCCCCGTCAGCAGACGATAGAGTACCGCCCCCATCGAATAGATATCGGACTGGTGATTGAGCGTTACCCCGGTAATCTGTTCGGGCGACATGAAGCTCAGGCTGCCCGCGCCGCTAATCTGCGTCGTATCTGAATTGAACAGCAGCGCGCAGCCGAAGTCCGACAGCTTGACCAGCCCATCCTGCCTCATGAGAATGTTGGCCGGCTTGACATCGCGATGGATGACACCCATCTGGAAGGCGTAATTCAAGGCTTCGGCAGCTTGCCTGACAACATCCAGAACAGTTTCGACAGGCAGGAGCCTATCGGGTGTCGAAAAGCTTTCCAGCGACTCGCCTTCAATATATTCCATAACAATGTAGGCATTGCTCGGATCGCCGGTATTGGCTTCGATGATGGAGACGATGTTGGGGTGTTTCAGTTTTCCGCAGAGCGATGCCTCGACGGCAAACATCTTGTGCTGGAGGCCGATGGTGCATTCCGGGCGTATTTTCTTGATGGCGACCAGCTTTAAAGTATTTTTATCGACGCCCAGATAGACATAGCTGGTTGCGCCGCGCCCCAGCATCCTGGTGATCCGGTAGTTGCCAATGTCATCCGGCAAGGGCGCGGCGGTTTTATCCAGCTCGTGGGTTTTATCCTGGTCGGTCGTGGCGGACATCATCTGCTTTCAGCATCGGGACGTGTGCGGAGTGGCGAAGGGGATGCATTGCAAAACATGGTGCATTAATAAAGTGGAGGTGATCCTGATTTGACCGCTCTCTGGTGGAAACAAAATGCCGTCAGATATCTCGACCATTACTTCATGACCCGTTCCGCCGCCTGTACGGTGTTTGCCACCAGCATCGTGATGGTCATCGGGCCGACACCGCCAGGTACCGGTGTGATCCAGCCGGCGACTTCTTTCGCAGAATCGAAATCCACGTCGCCGCACAGCTTGCCATCGGGCATGCGGTTGATGCCGACATCGATTACCGCTGCGCCGGGTTTGATCATGTCGCCGGTGATCATTTTCGGCCTGCCGGTGGCGACGACGAGGATGTCGGCGTCGCGCGTGTATTTGGCGAGGTCGACAGTCTTGGAGGTGCAGATGGTGACGGTGGCGTTCTGTTGCAGCAGCATCAGCGCCATCGGTTTGCCGACGATATTGCTGCGCCCGACCACCACGGCATGCTTGCCTTCGATGGGCACGCCGCATTTTTCCAGCAGCTTCATCGCGCCGTAAGGCGTGCAGGGTGCGAAGCGCAGATTGCCGGTGACCAGCGCGCCAACGTTCATCGGATGGAAGCCGTCCACGTCCTTGTCCGGGTTGATGGCTTCGAGCACCTTGCTGCTGTCGATGTGTTTGGGCACCGGCAATTGCACCAGGATGCCGTGGATTTTCGGGTCGCCGTTCAGTTCGGCGATCTTCTCCAGCAGCGTGGCTTCCGGCGTGTCGGCTGACATGACGACATGTTCGGAATGCAGGCCGAGTTCGGCGCAGGCCTTCACCTTGTTGGCCACGTACACTTTGGAGGCGGGGTCTTCGCCGACGATGATGACCGCCAGCCCCGGCGTGATGCCGCGCGCTTTCAGCGCATCGGCGCGTATTTTCCATTCGGCGCGCACCTGCTGGGCGATGGTTTTGCCGTCGATGATCTGTGCTGTCATGCTTTGCTCCCGTCTGTTAATACGTTATTGATTCGCGAGTTTTTTCTGGTAGCGATCGAGGCCATTCAGGATTTCCGCATGGGCTGACTCAATACCTTCCCAGCCTTTGATCTTCACCCATTTGCCCGGTTCCAACGCTTTGTAAAGCTCGAAGAAATGCTTGATTTGCTCCAGCGTGATTTTCGGCAAATCCTCGTAAGACAAAACCTCATGGTAAAGCGGCGTCAGTTTATCGGTGGGTACGGCGATAATTTTGGCATCGCCACCGCCTTCATCCGCCATGCTCAACATGCCGACCGGGCGGCAGGGAATAATAGCACCATGCACGATGGGAAATGGGGTAACCACCAGCACATCTACCGGGTCGCCGTCCTCGGCGATGGTTTCCGGGATAAAGCCGTAATTGCACGGATAGCGCATCAGCGATCCGATGAAACGATCCACCACCAGCACACCGGAGGTTTTGTCCACTTCGTATTTTACCGGGTCGGCGTGTTTGGGAATCTCGACGATGACATTGCACTCGTGCGGAAGATTGTCGCCGGGGCGCACATTTAACAAACTCATACTGCTCCTTCAGATTAACAAAATAAAAAACGCATAATTATAAGCGAAGCAAGGCGATGTCGCAGGGCGGTATTCCGTTTACAATATGCGCACACTGTTATTGAGGAGATGAAATTATGACTGCGCAAGGGAAATTAGTCGGCAAGATGGTGATCGGCCAATCGGGCGGACCTACCGTGGTTATCAATCAATCGCTGGTCGGCGCGGTGCTCGCGGCGCGCCAACAGGCCAACATTACCGGCATCCTTGGCGCGCGCCACGGCATCGCCGGGATCATGAAAGAGGATTTCATCGATCTGACCACGCAAAGCGTCGAACAACTGGAGCTGGTCGCCACCACCCCGGCGGCTGCCTTGGGTTCGGTGCGCCTCAAGCCCGGCAAGGCCGAATGTGAAAAAGTATTCGAGGTGTTCAGAAAAAACGATGTGCGCTATTTCTTCTATATCGGCGGCAATGATTCCGCCGAGACCGCGCACATCATCGCCGAGATGGCGAAAGAGGCAAGTTACGATTTTTGCACCGTGCATATTCCCAAGACCATCGACAATGATTTGAAGGTTACCGACCACTGCCCCGGATTTGCTTCGGCGGCGCGTTTCGTCGCGCTGGCCTTCATGGGCGACGACCGCGATAACCGCGCGTTGCAGGGCATCAAGGTCAATGTGGTGATGGGGCGCAGCGCCGGATTTTTGACTGCCGCCTCGGCCCTGGCGCGCCAGACGGAAGGCGACGGCCCGCATCTGATTTATTTGCCGGAGCGCGTGTTCGATGTGGAAAAATTCAAGCAGGATGTGCGCGATACCATGGCAAAACACGGGCGTTGCGTGATCGCCGCTTCCGAAGGCATTTCCGACAAGGACGGCAACCCGATTTCCACCAGCGGCGAGCGCGACTCGCACGGCAACGTCCAACTTTCCGGCTCGGGTGCGTTGGGCGATACGCTGGCAGCCTTGGTGAAAGAAGCTTTTCCCGGGCAGAAGGTGCGCGTGCGTGCCGACACCTTTGGTTACCTGCAGCGCTCCTTCCCCACCATCGTTTCTCCGATAGATGCGCAGGAGGCGCGCGAGGTCGGCACCGTTGCGGTGAATCATGCTACGAGCACCGGGCAGCCCGGCTCGGTGGCGATCCGCCGTCTGAGCAGCAAGCCGTATGCCAGCGAATGCTTTATCACACCGCTGTCGACGGTGGCGCGTGTCGCCACCGAGATGAAGGATGAATACATCAATGTGGCCGGCAACGATGTGACGCAGGCGTGGATCGATTACGTCGCGCCGCTGGTGGGCGAGCTGCCGAAGATGGGGCGCTTGTAATAGCGATTTTTTGAATAACGTATCAATCAACATCAGGGAAGCAAAATGACCAGTTTGCTGGAACAACTGAAATCCATGACTACCATCGTCGCGGATACCGGCGATATCGAGGCGATACATCATCACCGGCCGCAGGATGCGACGACCAATCCCTCATTGTTGCTCAAGGCTGCGACGTTGCCGGAATATGTGCCGCTCATCGCCGGAGCCATTGCCTGGGCCAAGTCGCAAAGCGGCGACCGCGAGCAGCAAGTGCGCGATGCCATGGACAAGCTGGCGGTGAGTGTCGGTGTGGAAGTGCTCAAATTCATCCCAGGACGCATTTCCACGGAAGTGGATGCGCGGCTTTCTTTCGACACCGAGGCATCACTGCGCAAGGCGCGCAAACTGATAAAGCTCTACAACGACGCGGGGGTAGATAACAGTCATGTGCTGATCAAGATCGCCTCCACCTGGGAAGGCATTCGCGCCGGAGAAATTCTCGAGCGCGAAGGCATCAACTGCAACCTGACGCTGATGTTCGGCTTCGCCCAGGCGCGCGCCAGCGCCGAGGCGGGCGTGACGCTGATTTCCCCGTTTGTCGGCCGCATACTCGATTGGCACAAGGCAAAAAGCGGCAAGGACTTCGCGGCGGAAGACGATCCCGGCGTGCTGTCGGTGCGCCAGATTTATGCCTATTACAAGGCTCACGGCTACAAAACCATCGTCATGGGCGCATCGTTCCGCAACATGGGCGAAATCGTGGCACTGGCCGGATGCGATCGCCTGACCATTGCGCCGTCCTTGTTGAAAGAGCTGGAAACGGCGCAAGGCCAACTGGTGCGACAGCTAACTGATTCTGGCGCAACCAGGCCGCAGCCGGTGCGGATGACCGAGGCCGAGTTCCGCTGGGAGATGAATGAAGACGCCATGGCCACGGAGAAGCTGGCCGAAGGCATCCGTGGGTTTACGGCGGATCAGATCAAGCTGGAAAAGATGTTGGCGGAAAGGTTGTAGGGAGCCGCTGCTGCGCTGTTTGTGACATGCGGCGGCCAATGGGGAGCGAGATATGAGATTGCCGGGTGCGGCGTAATGGCGTGCTGGGCAAAGGGCCGCTTGCGGATATTCATAGCGAAAATTCTTACTCCCCATTCAGATAAGCCAGCACATCTCCCTTGAGTTCGGAGAATTCCTGCGCAGAAATCTCGAAGTATCTGAGCACGTGGTGTTCAAATTGATGCCACTCTTTATCTATGACGAACAGGTGCTCATCGGCGATGCATTCGGCCATATGCACGATGCCGATCAAGTCGCAAATATTGGATCTGGCATTCACGGTAGAAGTGAAAATACCTGTTGAGGTGAAAATATCGGGATCGTGGTGATACAGAATGGCTTTGCATACAGGGTCGGGGAGCATCCAACTGCGTGTCAACATATTCCCGACTACGGCGTGGCTGGTGGAGAAAACATCATTTTCGACATCGCAGATAGCCTTGCCCAATTTGCATTGGGCCATCACGGTTTCGCGATACTTGGGAAATTTCATCATGAGTACCGGGATGCCGCAATCATGGAACAATGCCGCAATGTAAGCGTCGTCCTTTGATACGGGATGGAATTTCACCGCTATTTTTTCTGCAATCGTCGCGGTCAAACTCGATCGCTCCCAAAACTTTTCAAAGCTTGGTGATCCGCCGCCGATGCTCTGCCGCAAAGCGATGTTTTGCACAAGATTGAGCGTGTTCTGCAAACCCAGCACGTTAACCGCCTGAAAGACGGAGGTCACCTTGCTTCTCAAACCGATGAAAGGCGAGTTGGCCAACTTGAGGAGCGGACCCACAATACCCGCATCGCGGCTAATCAGTTGCGCGAGATTGGTATGGCTGCTGGATGGGCTCTTCGCCTCGCGCATGATGGATGTCAGGGAAGCCGGGCAAGGCGGGAGGGTGATCCCCATCAAGGCCTGTTCGGTGATATCTTTGGAAAGCTCTGTGTGCATTTCTCCGGACTCCTGTGAATATCGCTGCAAACAATAGGGCGTGAACTGCAATTTGTGTAGCTTCTCATATCAGGGATGCAGAAATTGTAAAAGTACCTTTTATGAACCGGGGGCGGGTTTCGTAGGTCGGGATTCATCCCGACAGAGTGCCGCATAACCCAACCCCGTCGGGATGAATCCCCACCTACATCATCGTGAGGTTCATGACCAAACGGGTACGTTTGTGATTTCTGTCTCCCTTAGTGCCGCATCACGTGGCACGGGAGCTTCGTTACATGGCGATATTGTTGGCCCAGCCCAATGCTTCCAGTTGCGCCACGTTGAGCGTATCTGCGGTCAGGTTGGGGTAGGTGCGCAATCTTGTCTGCACGGCTACGGCGTCACACGTTTCAAGCTCACCGTACAAGGATAGCAGTTCGCCGATATCCCCGCTGCGTTCCAGCAGCGCCGCTTCAATATCTTCATGCAGGCTCATGCGCGCCACGATGTTCGCCAGCGGCTCTTCCATCAGCACATCAAGCAGCGACAGCATTCCCGCCATGAAGGAGCGATCAACATAGTCCCGGTCGCGCGGCCGCACTTGCTGGGCAATCAGCTCCATCAGCGGGTTGGTCGCGTTGCCTTCCTCGGAAGCATACAGCAGCAATTGCACCCAGCGTTGCAGCGCCCGACGCCCCAACACCATCAAACCATGGCTGAGCGAGCTGATCTTGACGGCCAGGTTGTTGTCCGCCGAATTCACCATGCGCAGAAGATTGTAAACCAGGGTGGGGTGCTCCTTGAACGCATTCTCGTTTTTTCATTGTCGGCATCACCCAGCATCAGCGTCAGGATGCGTAGCAGCGCCATCCTGGAAGGATCGGCACGCTTGCCGGAAAGCGTCTCGGGGCGGGCGAAGTAGTAGCCTTGGGACATGTCGAAGCCCATATCCCTTATATTCTGAATTCATCTGCTGGCGCGCCGATAGCCATGTGGTCATGCAGGTTGGGTTAACGTCTTCACGGTTCGACAGACGCAGCACTCACGGGCATAATTCAAACGCAATAGTGTTCACTTTAGAATTTGCACTGAGTTTGCTTGAACCGCCAGGAGCATTCGGATTATCAGCACAAACCTTGGGAGGCGAGCCTAAAGTGAACAGTATTACGTCTGACAGATACTCTTGTTGTCAGCAGGTGAGCCTTGGCTATTCCACGCATTCTCCCGGAGAGCGTTGCCGCCAAGCGGCAGAGTGGCCAGCCAGTGTTCGAAGGCGTCATCCAAAGTTTCAAATTGGTCATCACTTTCCACTGCTTGCCAGAGCGTCAGCCTGCCGACGGCATAGCGGCCATTTTCCAGTTTGGCGATGCTGTGGCTGATATGTTCTTGTGCTACTTTGCCTATTATTTTTCTGACCCGCATAACGTTCGCTTCGCTCGATGTTTATTTGAACAGGTTCAAAACCTTAGCCATACGTTCTTTCAATACTCAGGTCGCAAGGCATGAAGTCGTATGGTAAGGCTTGCAGCACAGGTTTCATTCGCATATCCAGGCTGTTGATGTGGTAATCGAATATCCAGCTTTCCAAGAAAAGCGTGAAATGCTCTATCGCCTCGTCAAACCACAAACATTTTTTGGAAGACAGCAATCCTTTCAGGAACCGCAACTCATTCAGCCCATATTGCTGCGCCAATTCATGATAGGAAAAATCAAAGCCGATTGCCCACGCGATATTCTTTTCGTTTACAAAGTGAAGGCATAGATTGTGTTCGAGGTGATTGAACGCATGTGCTATGTCGGAACTGTTCCTCATTCTGATTGCGTGTACCAGGCCGTTGACCTGATTTATCAAATTCTTGTGGTCGGCATCGATAGCACCATTTCCGACGCTCAGTGGTTCACTCCATGCGAAATTCAAGATAGCCTCCCGGTGCTGTTTTCAGCGATGCCGTTCCAATAGTTGCTTGCACTCATCGCGGCTTCAATGGCAAAGAAATTGATGCGAACTATAGCGGCTTATCCCGGAAAACAATATATGCCAGAATATCTATATATTTCGGCCTATTGACTTGGCCTTGAATGCGTGATTCGCGCTGCAGGCAGCGCCATCGGGCGCGTCGAGCAACCCAATCCGCTCGGCAAACAGCACGGCTTCTATGCGGCTTTTTGCGCGCAAGATTTGACACACTGCCGCGACATGCACCTTGACGGTTCCTTCGGCAAGATTGGCCGTCCTGGCAATGTCTTTGTTGCTGAGCCCTGCGGCCAGATGCCCCAAGATATCCATCTGGCGTGCGGTCAGGCCGTATTCGTTGGCATTCGAACGGCGGCTATCGTTGCGGCTACTTGGGTTGCAGTGTGCCGCACCGGGTTGCCGCAAAAGCTGCGTCGGCGCATAAATGCTGCCGGAAAGCGCCAGCTCCACTGCGCCCAGCAGCGCAGACCCGCTCGAACTCTTGCACACGAAACCCCTCGCGCCATAGCCCAGCGCCTTGCTTATAGTGCGGCTATCTTCCTCGCTGGACACCACCAGCAACGGAATATGCGGATAACGCTGGCGGAACAGCTTGACGGAAGAGGTACCTTTGCTGCCGGGCGATTTTAATTCCAGTAAAACCAAATCCAAGGCGGGATGCTGACCGGCAAGTTTCAAGCCCTCGGCAAAACTTCCCGCCTCCCATATCTCGCCCCCACCGCCAGGCAACTGCTGCAAGATATGGCGCAGCCCTTCGCGGAACATCGCATGGTTATCGATCAGCAAGATTTTCATATCCACTCCTTCAGGCCGGACGAATCGGCAGTTAATGTACGGTGACTCAAACGTGGCAACGACTTTAACCGGGTCAATTTTTATCCGCATCCCTCAAATGAGGTATTTTTCGAGAAATTTATCGGATGGCGCGCTCCGCGTAGCTCGGTGGTCGGGTTTGAACACCACAGTCGATTTGCGCCTGATGGGTATTTAGGGAAACGCGGATTAATTCGTCATTCCTGCGGGGGCGAGGATACAGATGCTTGATTTGACTGGTTTTACGCTTGGCCGGAGGCCAGTTTATCCTGAGCCTGCCGGAGGGTCGCTGGTTATGGCAAGGCCAGCGCTGCTGGAGCGGGTGTGAGGCGTGAGCTGGAAACAGTATGTACCTCAAGACCAAACCCCCTCCAACTCCCCCTTGTCAGGGGGAGGGCCAGTGCAGCTCCTCCCCTGACAAGGGGAGGCTGGGAGGGGTTTGCTCTTGGTAGCTGCTGTTCGGCAATTCTCTGCATTTTGTAACTTATTGATGCATATAGCTATAAAAAGCTGTTTCTTGAGAGCGATTATTCCTCAGCTTGCCGATGCCCCTGGGTTTTTCGGGTGAAACCAGCTCAGTTTTTCCCTGAGCGTGACTACTCCGCCGACGATGATTAATGTCGGCGGTTTGGGTTTTTCGATTAGCGCGATGCCGGGCAGTGTGGCCAGTGTGCCGGTGATGACGCGCTGGTTCTGCGTGGTTCCCTGCTGCACGATGGCGACCGGGGTGCTGTCCGGCAGGCCGTGCTCGACAAGCTTGGCGCAGAGCGTATCGAGGCCGTGCAGCCCCATATAGAACACGATAGTTTGTTTGGGGCGGGCGAGCGCATCCCAGTCGAGATTCATGCTGCCGTCTTTCAGGTGGCCGGTCACGAAGATGCAGGCTTGTGAATAATCGCGGTGCGTCAGCGGGATGCCCGCGTAGGTGGAAACACCGGACGCCGCCGTGATGCCGGGCACGACTTGAAACTGGATGCCGTATTCGGCGAGGGTTTCGATTTCTTCACCGCCGCGTCCGAAGATGAACGGGTCGCCGCCCTTGAGGCGCAACACGCGCTTGCCTTCCTTGGCCAGGCGCACCAGCAATGCGTTGATTTCTTCCTGCGGCAGCGTATGGTTGTCGCGCTGCTTGCCGACGAAGATGCGTGCCGCGTCGCGTCGCGTCATTTCGACGATGGGCTTGGAGACCAGGTTGTCATACACCACCACATCGGCCTTCTGCATCAGGCGCAAGGCGCGGAAAGTCAGCAGATCAGGGTCGCCGGGGCCCGCACCGACCAGATATACTTCGCCGCGCGGTTCGGTATTTCCACTCTCCAACTGGCCGAGCAGCATAGCCTCCGCACCCGCCTCGTCGCCCGCCAATACCTTCTCGGCGATTGCACCTTCCAGCATGTTCTCCCAGAAGATACGGCGCATGGGCGGATGGGTGACGCGTTCCTTGACGGTATTGCGCAGCCGCGCACAGAACGCGGTGAGGCGGCCATAGCCTTGCGGGATCATGGTTTCCAGCTTGCCGCGCAGCATTCTGGCGAGCACCGGCGAGGCGCCGCCGCTGGAGAACGCCACTATCAGCGGCGAACGATCCATGATTGACGGCATGATGAAGGTGCACAGGTCGGGGTTGTCCACCACGTTCACCGGGATGTTGCGCGCGCGCGCTTCCCGTGAAACATCCTGGTTGACCGCGCTATCGTCAGTCGCAGCAATGACCAGCACCGTTCCGTCCAGATGGCCGGGTTGAAAACGCTCCATGATGCATTCGACGCCGGGCAAGTTGGCAAAGGCGTCGGAGAATTCTGGCGCAACGGCTTTTATAGTTGCGCCCGCCTCCAGCAGCACCGATGCCTTGCGCTGCGCGACCTCACCGCCGCCGACGACCAGGCACGGCATTCCTTTGACATTCATAAAAATCGGTAAAAAATCCATGTTTAACCTTTAAGTTTGTTGCCGCTGTCATCTGATTCCAACCCGGAAAACCCATTAGAACCAAACCCCTCCCAGCCTCCCCTTGTC
>JAUYJO010000069.1 GCA_030700315.1 Gallionella sp. | reverse complement strand
ACCAACCCCGAGACCGGCCGGATCACCGCGTCCAACCCGTGCTCGGAGTACATGTCGCTCGACAACTCCTCGTGCAACCTGGCCAGCCTGAACCTGCTGAAGTTCCTCAAGGACGACGACACCTTCGACGGCGAGCTGTTCGCCAAGGCGGTCGAGTTCATCATCACCGCGATGGACATCTCGATCTGCTTCGCGGACTTCCCGACCGAGTCGATCGGCGACACCACCCGCGACTACCGCCAGCTCGGCATCGGCTACGCCAACCTCGGCGCCCTGCTGATGGCGATGGGCCTGGGCTACGACTCCGAGGGGGGACGCTCGATGGCGGCCACGATCACCTCGCTGATGACCGGCACGTCGTACAAGCGCTCGGCGGAGCTGGCCGGCATCGTCGGCCCGTACGCCGGCTACGCCCGCAACGCGGATGCCCACAAGCGGGTGATGCGCAAGCACCAGGCGGCCAACGACGCGGTCCGCGCCCTGCACCTGGAGGACGCGCGGGTGCACAAGCTGGCCACCAAGGCGTGGGACGCGGTCATCAGGACCGGTGAGGCCAACGGCTTCCGCAACGCTCAGGCGTCGGTGCTCGCGCCGACCGGGACCATCGGCTTCATGATGGACTGCGACACGACCGGCATCGAGCCGGACTTCTCGCTGGTGAAGTTCAAGAAGCTCGTCGGCGGCGGCTCGATGCAGATCGTCAACCAGACGGTGCCGCGGGCGCTGAAGAAGATGGGCTACCAGCCCGAGCAGATCGAGGCGATCGTCGCCTACATCGCCGAGCACGGCCACGTGATCGACGCTCCGGGCCTGAAGTCGGAGCACTACGAGGTCTTCGACTGCGCGATGGGTGCCCGGGCGCTCAAGCCGATGGGCCACGTGCGGATGATGGCGGCGGCCCAGCCGTTCCTCTCCGGGGCCATCAGCAAGACTGTGAACCTCCCGGAGACGGCGACGATCGAGGAGATCGAGGACGTCTACCTGCAGTCGTGGAAGCTCGGTCTCAAGGCGACCGCGATCTACCGCGACAACTGCAAGGTCGGCCAGCCGATGTCGTCCGGCAAGGGCGAGAACAAGGGCACCGACTCCAACGCGACCGCCTCGGCGGTCGAGGAGATCGAGACCAAGGTCGTCGAGAAGGTCGTCTACGCACCCACCCGCAAGCGTCTCCCCAAGTCGCGGACGTCGCGCACCACGTCGTTCACCGTGGGCGGTGCCGAGGGCTACATGACCTCCGGTGCCCACGACGACGGCGAGCTGGGCGAGGTCTTCCTCAAGCTCGGCAAGCAGGGCTCGACCCTGGCCGGCGTGATGGACGCGTTCTCGATCGCGGTGAGCATCGGCCTGCAGTACGGCGTGCCGCTGGAGACCTACGTCTCGAAGTTCACCAACCTGCGCTTCGAGCCCGCCGGTCTGACCGACGACCCGGACGTGCGGATGGCGCAGTCGATCATGGACTACATCTTCCGCCGCCTGGCCTTGGACTACATGTCCTTCGAGGACCGCTCGGCGCTGGGCATCTACTCCGCCGACGAGCGTCAGCGCCACCTCGAGACCGGCTCGTACGAGCCGATCGAGGAGACCGGCTCCGCCAGCGAACTCGTGGATTCCGACCTCGGTGGTCGAGCAGACGCCGATCTCGGTGGTCGAGCAGCGAGCGCCAGCGAGCGTGTCGAGACCGTCGATGCCGAGATCGTCCAGGAGGCCCACACCTCCGCCGAGCTCCTCGAGAAGATCACCGGCACCGCGGTGGACAGCCCGCTCTGCTTCACCTGCGGCACCAAGATGCGCCCCGCCGGGTCCTGCTTCGTCTGTGAGGGCTGCGGCAGCACCAGCGGTTGCAGCTGATGTGAACGGACAAGAATGACACGGATCAAGGCGCCACCAATGTCCATGCGCCGGTCAACAATGACCACGCATCGGTCACTGGGACATTGCCTGTCACGGGAGCGACATCTGCGATGACGAGCGCCAGCGGACATCGGCCCGGCCTTCCCCGCAAGGGGTGGGCC
>JAUYJO010000055.1 GCA_030700315.1 Gallionella sp. | reverse complement strand
GTGCCTTTGACAGCATTACATCACTTGAAAAACATCTTGAACAGGCTCTCGCTGACTTTGAAAAGTCCCACAAGCGCACACAAGGGATTACAGGATGGCCTTGGATAATTAACGCACTATCTAACTAGAAATGGAATTACTTGGGCCAATAGCGTTTTTGTCGGCCCTGTCATGTTGGCGATAGCATCGCCGGGCGCCACATTGGCGGCATCATCCAGTTCAAGCCTCTGCCGCAGCAAACGGAAATTCGCCCCCTCGCTACGGGGCGGCAACGGATTGTGCACCCAAGGCCATGCTTCAAACACATCGCCGGACAAAGCCTCTTCACCCATGACCACCGGCAGACAGTATTCCGGTTTGCGCCACTCGCTCCAATCGTTGCCCAGCACCGCCTCGTTACCGGCGGAGAGGATGGCCAATAAATCCCAGGCTTCAATGGGGTGCAGTTGTACCGGCGTCGCCGTAGCCAGCAACATGCTTTTGGTGCGCGGGCTGATCTGCGCCAGGAAGGCCGCCAAATTGTTGTACTCGGGACGCGAGGTCAAGTCCTTGGGGTCTATCTTCTTCCGACGTGCCCGATGGGATTCGTCGCAAATCACGCACTCGAAGCTCATCCCCAGCAGGTGAGTGACAATCTCGTTACCCGCCACCACCAAGCCCTGTGAAACGATGCCGAAACGACGCGGACAGCGCCGCACCCCTTCCGGCCCGATAACCGGATGCTCGATGCCCTGCTCATCGCGCCACGCATCACCCAACCACGCCGCGCTGGGAATGCCCAGCAGATCGCGCAGCTCATCCTGCCATTGCGTCATCAATTGCTTGGGCACCAGAATCAGCACCGGCTTGTCGCCGGTCAGTGCCATCAACAACGCGGCGAGCGCCAATTGTACCGTCTTGCCCAGCCCCACCTGATCCGCCAGAACAAAGCGCGCGGTACCGCGCCGATGGGCATCGAAAGCCAGTTTCACAAAATACTTCTGGTGCGCCCACAGGCCGAATTCCTGCCGATAGACCGGCGATTCCACCGCTGCCGAAGCCGGGTTGGCCTGCGCATCGCGCCGCCAATCTTCCAGAGGAGTTTCCTGCCGGTCGGCCAGACGCTTGACGTCCTGCACGATAAAGTCGGCCAGTGGTACGGCCAGCGGATGCCCCCACAGCGCTTCAAATTCAGTCTGAACCCAATCCACCGCCTCCGCGCTATCGTCTTCCCACATCAACTCATAGTTGAGCTTCCAGGCTGAAAGGCTTTCATTGACGCTGCCGAGAAAACTGGTTGCGCGGCTATCGCCGTAGCGAATGACTCCGGCCTTGCCATGCACCAAGCCAAAAGCCTCGTCAGGCAGCACGCGCACTTCCAGCTTGCCGGAGATCAGCAAATCAAACAGCCGGGCAAAGCGCCCGCGCCCCGCATCGGTGGTGGCAAGTTTTTCGGGGGTAGAGGCACACCAGGATTGCCGCATTGCCTGTTGTGCCGCCTTGGCAGTCTCCACGTCGGCGGGTTCCAGATCGGAATTGCACACCACGCGCACCTTGCCCGCCACGTTTTCGATGGCCTCGCCAGCCACCTCCAGCAGGGATGAACGGAAATAGCCCGCAATGCGGTCATAGCTGACGGCACCGCTCAAACGGGCGTTCAGCAAGGAAACGTCGAGCTTGTCGCGGCGGGAGGAATGGCGCAGGACGGTCATGCTGCGGCTACTGTACAGATCAAAACGGCAGCATTGTTGAACGCTGGCGACGACACATTGCCGCGCCTATTCACCCACAGCCTGACATGCAGCGGCAATCACGCTATCGGCGATGAAATAACCCGCTGCGCGCAATTCCAGCAAGCGGGGTCGCACGCCGGAAATTAGCCCCCGGCGCTGCGCTTCAACCAGAATCCCGGCTGTTCCCTTAACGGGAAGGCCATAAACATGCTGCGCAATGCGCCGGCCACGGCGCTCGTCGATGATCGCCACGCATGGCGACAGTTGCCGCGCCAGGCTAATCACCTCGGCCTCGCCGGCGTCCAACTCCATCACCAACAGCGGGTCAGGGATCGGGCTCAACCGCACGCGCGCCTGCCAGTCTGTGCCTTGCAAGGATTTCGCACCGGGCTTGCCGATACCCGCCACCGCCACCTCGTTGAAAACCGCCTGCGGCACCCAGCATTCGGCAAACAAAGCGGGCAACAAATCAAGCTGACCGAGCAGCGACAGCGCGACCAGCGGCCCGGCATTGACCACCGCCCGGTCAAGCATTTGTACCAAACTCCGCGCTCAATTCATCGTCATCCAGTGTCACCACCGGCACACCTGCGCGCCCGGCGGCAAGGAGAAATTCCACTCGCCCCATGCCGCAAAGTTTTCCAGCCTTGCCGGAACTCAAGCGGCCGACCTCGAACAACTTCAGCGCCAACATGAACTTCGCCTCGCTCGCCAGTGACTCGGGCGAGACACCGGGCGATGCCAGTGCATCGATAGGTAATTCAAGCATCACGGTATTCATCAGTCAGTCCTCCGGCAAACATTGTTGCAGCATATTTCATTATCCCAGATTTCGTCGCTCACTGGCCCAGCTCCGCGCCCAGTTCCGTTGCGTCAATCTGGATGGCCGGAACATTGCGGCGGCGCAATTCATCAGCAAACGCGACCCGGCTGATACCGGCGATCTCAGCGGCCTTACCCTGAGAAACGCGTCGTTCGCCGTACCACTGAACTGCGGCGGCAATCCGCATTTCATTGGCAAACTCGCGCGGAGCCAGGCGCAGGGCAGAAAATACGTCTTCGGGTAAATCCATTGCAAGTTGTGTCATAGGAATCTCCAGTGAATCAGGAATTCAGTCGTAGCGTACTACAAAATCAATGATCGTTCTCCACCGCCCCAGCCAGCCGTTCCGCCGCATCGGCATCCGCAGCCCAATGCGGCATGTGACCGATGTGGGCGAGCGGTTTGAAGTAAGCGAGCAGCGCCAGGATGGCCTTGCGCTGGCCCCAGTAATACACGGCACCATCGGTCTTGAGATAGTCGAGACCGGCGCGGGCATTTTCCTCGCGCACGGTTTCGTGGATGGCGAACAACACATGACGGGTCAGGCTGCTGCCAAAGCCGTCACCCTCCAATAATTGGCGCTTGAATTCGCTGGCGGTCTTGAAGCGCACTGCGTTGGCTTCCGAGCGTTCGTAGAGGTGGGTGTATTCGCGCACGCCAAAGCCCTTGGCCAGTTCGATATACGCTCCGGCGCGAGCTTCGCGGTGGCGTTCCAGTTCCAGACCCTTGAGATAGAGCCGTTCGGCAGCGCCCAGGTTCTTCCAGTGGAATTCGTCGAAGCCGCGCGGGATCAGGTGATTGGCGGCGATTTCCACGGCGCGATCAATGACTTTTTCGAACTCGGATTTTTCATTGCGCGTGCGTTCGCGGAACAGTTCATGGCGGATGTCCATGCCCTCGATGTCGGCGAACTGGGTCAGCACGCGCAACGCGGCGAGCTGTTAGTCGGTGTCGCCGAAGTTGGGTTCGGATTCGTCGTCAAGCTGCACCATGCTGTCCAGTTGCCGCTTCACCTCGTCTTCGATCAGCGGATAAATTTCGTCCAGCCAGGCCGAGCGCTGTTCGGTGCGCTTGCGCAGCACCAGATTGACGGTGCCCTGCACATAGTTGCCCTTCTTGATGCCGCCCGTGGACGTTTCGGTGCTGATCGTCCAGGCCGCAGTGACCTTGAGGCCGCTGGCCCACAGGATCATGCCGAGGTCGCCCCACACCGCCTGGTTCTGGTGGGTGAATTGCACCAGTTGTAATCCATTGTCTGGCATGTGCCTCGCAAGATTGGCGTAGATGTCCATCATCGAGCGCTTGAAATCGTCTCCAGACCCTTTTACAGACAATGCAGTCACATCCTGGAAGCGCCAGTCCTTGAAAGCCATTGGCAACAAGCGCTCGTACCAGGCAAGAAAGTAATCGGTCAGCTCGTGGTAATTGACCGCATCGGCATAGGGAGGATCTGAGAACCAAATATCGGTCTCAGTCGCAACCTCACGGGCATCCATCAACTTGATAGTAGCTGCCGGATTCGCCACAGGTGCGCTAGTTAAATCGACTGACAGGAAGTTTTCAATACCCGACAAAGGACGGCTGCCGTAGGTGAAAAGTGTATTCAGTGTTGGACTAATGAACATCGATTTTGTTGAGCCAGGCCCCTTTGAGAAATGGGGATCGATGGCGCAGGCAGTAGTCGAGTTTTGCGTCATAGGCCAGCCGGTCGAAGGCGAGGCGCTGCACCAAGTCTTTTTCCTCGGTGGTCAGCCCGGCTCCCCAGCGCGGCTTGGCGTCACCATTTCCGTCGCGCAGCCAGGCGAGAATTTCGTTTTCAGTCAGCAGGGTTTCCAGCGTTTCCTGTTCGATGGGCTTGCTCTTGCGCTGCCGCAGCCCCGCTTCGTCCATGGTCATGATCTTGAGGAAAATCTCGCGGTCACGTTTTGCATCAGCCGACACCGGCATCAGCAGCCCGATCAGGCAGGCGCGCACCAGCACCAGCGGCTTGCGCCCCCACCACTTGCAGACGCCGGTCAGCGTCTGGCTGGAACCCGCCCCGGCCATGCGTTCCTTGTAGGATTCGGCGGAGACGCGGGCGACGGGAAATTGCTGTTCGATGAAGCTGGGTATCGGCACGGAACCCATCACGCTCCCAGCATGTCGTGCTCCGCCGGTTCCACGTCTGGAGAACGGTCGAGCAGGGCGAGAGCTTCTTCCTGGCTAACCAGAGCGCCAAGTTTTTGCATCTGGCGCAGGTAAGCCATTTGTTCCTGAATCAAAAGCCCATCGTGAATAATTTCGGCATAGAGCCGATTTTCCGAAACGCCTTGTTCTCTGGCCAGTCGTTGCGCTCGCTCGCGTTCTGCTTGCGACAGACGCAGGACGAACCCCTTGTGTTTGTTCATGGCCAATGTCCTTTCAGCAGCCGATCTATGTTCCGTGCTTATCCGGTTAGCTCCCAAGGCTACTAGATGTAGTGTGTCAGCAGCACTTTCATGGACAGCCGGTAAGCCATGTGGCACGAGCTGTCGCAGCCATATGGGTCGGGAGGCCTTCTCATGGCCGGTTCTCACGGCACACTACCGGTAGTGTGTTTGGGAGACAACCGGATAAGCACGCTATGTTCGACTGAATTGTATCCTATGAATTTCAGCGTAGGGTGCGCTCTGCGCACCATGGTGCATGGAATGCACCCTACAAAACCCACCACCCAATTGAGGTTAATCGGTAGGGCGCGCACGAAGACGTAATTCATAATCCTGCGCTCGGCATCAACTCAAACTCCGCCAAGCGGCGCTGAATCAAGCCTTCCGACACGGGATTTTCGGTGAGCGCGTAACGCAGCGCCTTGCGCCAGCCCTTGCCACGCCCTGTGAGGGCGTGGCCGGTGGCGGCATTGGTCATGGTGTAGAGCCACCAGCGTTCTTCCGGCACCAGCCCCAGCCAGTTGCGAATGGCGATGGAAATCAGCGCCGGATCGCATTCCTCCACCGCCCAGGCCAGCACGCAAAGCTCTTTGCCCAGCGTGCGGTCGATGGGCACTTGCCCGGCCTGCGGCCACTTGGAAGTTTTGTGCCCGTAGATGCGCAAGCGGCGGTTGAACTCGGCCTTCACGTCTTCGGCGATCAAGTCCCAAATACCCCGCTTGAGAATCACGCGCAGGTGGGCATTGGTGGCATTGAGCTGCACCGGAATCGGCACTTCTTCGCTGTGCTCGAACCATTCAAAATGTTCGGACAGAGTGACGTCCGCGCCCTCGGCCTTGCTGCGCGGCAAGGTCAGCAAAAAGTAATGCTCGGAAAGCTCAGGTTGAAAACCAAAGCCCAGTACCTGCGGTATTTTGGGCGGAGATTTCCTGGGCGGTGAATTTCGGGTTTGAGCCATTACTGGCTGACCTCGCCGGGTTGCAGGCTGCCGTGAATGGCGGCAATCCAATCGAGCAGTTGTTGCCCGCTCTCGAAGCGAATGCTGGTGGCGCTGATGTTGACCTGACTGCCACCGACGATTTCCTGCATCTTGGCAACGGTCTCGCGCAGGCGAGTGCCGGATACCAGTTCGTTTTCCCCGGCGATAAATGAAAGGCTCACCTCAATGTCATTGCCGGTGACATCGATAACGACCTCTCTGGCTTGACCTTGGTGTTTTTCAAGTAAATCGATCAAACCGAACGCAGCAGCGGCGGTGAGATTGCGGTGCGGATGCGACCATACAGCAGGCTTGGCGGTATCGACCGCGACCTTTTTGGTGCGGTATTCGTGGGCGTCGATCTTTTCGACATTTAAACGAATGTCGCCATCTTCCGCCACGGCCAGAACGAAGCGGCATTCGGCGGGCAGGGTGAAGGGCGTGTCATAGGCTCCGCCGGTAGCAACCGGGTCGGCGCCGTTGGTGGTGTAGCGCAAATGGCCACGCGGCACGGCGTGCAATTCGACCCGCCAGTCTTCTCCTAGTCTTCTCCTTGCTGGAAGACGCGGTGCTTGACCGCCAGGGTGTTTTTCCATGCAAAGGAACTACCTGTTTCATGCTTGCCCGTGGAATCGACACAGAGGAACGTGAGCTTGAGTTCGCGTGTACGGAAGTTGTTGTAGCCGCCTTCTGCCTCGCTCACCTTGAGCGATCCGGTGGTGGGCTGAGCATCGCCGATCTCGAAATAGACGGTGTCGCCGTGTAGCGGAGTGATCTTGAGGAAGGCTTCGCCGGTCTTGTCGTCACGAGACATCTGGCGCACTTGTATCTCGGTCTTCGGTGGCGGAAACGGGCCTTTTTCAACAGAGTCGCCAAGGTCATGCCAATGGCCTATCATTGATAGCCTTGGTCTTGAGCGCGTCGAGAGCGTCGGCACGGTGCAGCGGCCAAGTGTCGTTCATTGCGGCACGGCGTTTGATTTCGCTCCACTTGGCAATCTTCTGCCCCTGAAACAGGCGGTCTTCACATTTGCGCCGGAAGGTGTCGGTGCTGGTGTCGGTTTCAAACTTCCTGGCGTTGGTCAGCGTGTCGCGAATCAGTTTTTCACCGTCGAACTGGTTGTTCTGGAAGTTGATGCGGCAGTCGGTGCTGCGCAACTGCCCCACGCTCGGATAGACGAGCGTGGTAAAGGTTTCCTGAATGGCGGAACGCAGGCGCAGCGTAATCTGGTCGAGATTCTGGCTGGCCTGCTGGCGCTGCGGGTCGCGCGTTGTCACGCCTGTGGTATCCATTTCGGCAAGAATGCTGTTGATGGCTTTGTATTGAGCCGATTGTTCCAGCACATGGGTGAGCGTTTCCTGCGAACCGGTGAGATACAGCGCGCGATTTTTGAATTCCTGATCAGCGTGGAACTTGCCCCATTCTTTGGGCAGCTTGGTGGCCTGATCTATGTCGTTGCCGGGTTGGATCAGCAGCAGCGCGGTTTTGTCGGCCTCCAGATGAACTTCGTCAATAGCCGCGAGGACTTCGGATCGCTGGTAACAATCGCGCACGCTCGGCTGAAACAACCCCTCCAGATAGACCCGCAACTCCTTGATGCAGGTATGCTGGTTGTATTGCCTGGCGGTGGAATGCAGCTTGGCGGCAAGGTTTTGAATGCCTCTGTAGAACAACCGGCCATCAGTGCTCTGGTGCAAGTACCATGCTTGCGTGGGCAGGTAATCGACGATCTCTTTCTTGATCTTGGAAATGTCGCGCCCCGGTGCGCACAGGAACGCCATGATGTCGTTCTGGCGCAGACCATGCGTGGCGTTGGGCACGCTGGCCAGGCTGGCAACAAGCAGCAGTTTTGAAACATCCTGCGCATCGGTGCCGCCGTATTTGGCATCGATCTCTTCTGCGACAGAGTGCCCGTTGTTGGCGATGTCGTGGCTGATTGCCTCTGAGAGCGAGGAGTTGATTGAGCGTATTTCGGAAACGATTTCGTCGCTGTTGAGGTCGAGGTCGTAGGGGTGAATCAGTTGCAACTTGTCGGCCCGCCCGGTCTCCCACAAATTTGAAACGACCATGCGCATGAGCCGGATCAACCCACGAGTCTGCTGAAAGCCGGGGTTTTCCTTGAAGCGCGCTACAGGTCGCGCAAGCCGAAGTGAAAGGGGTAGGATTCGGCCAACTGCGCGGCAAAAGAATCCGGCGAGTGATTGGTGACATCCATTTCACGCGCAACCTTGACCGCTGCCGCGTAGTCGTTGGCTACTTTGCTGCGGATGGACTCGTCGGGCAAGGATTCAAACAGGCGGGTGCGCAGGATGTGATAAAGCTCCTCGCCTTGCGATGACACGGGTTCGATGCGCAAGGCGGAGCGGTTGGTTTCGTTTCTGAGATTATCCAGCGCGGTGTTGAGCATCGCACCACCGGCCTGATAGGACGCAGTGAGGTCGGCGATCACCACGCAGACGTTCGATAGTTCCGCTTTGTTGACAGCCACCAGTAGGTTGGCGATAGCGGTTGCGGTCACCGTGGACAGCGTCGTCGAGCCAATCTGCTTGGCCTGCACAGCTTCAAGATAGGGCGGCAATTCATCGAGAAAAATCAGCGTTGGCTCGCCCTTTAGCAGATTTATCCAGGCGGTTTGACCGGGTGCTTGAAGCGGCTGATAGTAGTCCTTGAACACATCCTTCTTGCCAAGCTGCTCGGCAAGTTCGCCCCAGATACCAAACTGTGCATCGGTCTGCCGCCCGTGGAAGCCAATGACCCGTACCTCACCCACTTTTTTGCCGACACCATTCTTGCCGAGCACTTTTTCACGCAACGCGGGATGCTTCGCAAGCAGGCCGAGGGCGATCATGTTGTGCGTCTTACCGCCGCCCATCGACTGCGTCAGCAGAAAAGTGCTGGCCTGGTCGCCGTGATTCTCCAGTCGCGCAAAGGTTTCCTCGAACAGCGTTTTCATCCCGCTGGTAATAAAGTTCTCTTCAAAGAACTTGTCACCTTCGATTTTGCCTTCCAGAAAATCGGATAAATCGAGAACGGTGTCGCGGCGGCTGCGGTCGAAAACGCTTTGGCGGGGGTGCAGTGGGTCTTGAGGGTCATGGTTGTCCTTTGTTATCTTGTTGTTTTCAGCAAGTTTTTGGATTTTCCGCTATATACCTGTTCTTAACCACCTTGAGCCACCCTTGCGGTGGCTTTTTTATGGGCAGCAAGGGAGACAGCTGTGAGAGGTAGCCGGTAAACCTGAAAAACGTAGCAGTCCACAAAAGGCGCGAAAGTCAGGGTTCGGTTATTTTCGCATCGCTCTTGCCCATCAACCCCGCGACCATGATGCCCGCCTCGTAAAGCAGCCACAACGGAATCGCCAGCATGATTTGCGAAACCACGTCTGGTGGGGTGAAAATCGCACCGACGACAAATGCGCCGACGATTACGTAGGAGCGAATTTCCTTCAGTTTTTCGATGCTGACAACACCCATGCGCACCAGCAGCACGACTACCACCGGCACTTGAAAAGTGACCCCGAACGCCATGAACATGCCGAGCACGAAGCTGAGGTATTTGTCGATATCGGTCATGACCGCGACACCTTCCGGCGCGGCGGCGGTGATGAAACTGAATACCACCGGAAATACCGCAAAGTAGGCGAATGCCATGCCGCAAAAAAACAGCAGCGTGCTGGCGAGAATGAGCGGCACGACCAGGCGCTTCTCGTGCGCATACAAGCCGGGCGCGACGAACCGCCATATCTGGTAGAGGATGTAAGGCAGCGCGATCAGCACGGCAGTCATCATCGCGACCTTGAGCGGCACGAAGAATGGCGTGGTGACATCGGTGGCGATCATTTGCCCGCCTTGGGGCAGCTTCGCCAGCAGCGGCTGGGCCAGCAGGGCGTAGAGGTCGGACGCCCACGGGAACAGGCAGATAAATACCAGCAGCAAAGCCACGGCAACATGCAGCAAGCGCGTGCGCAGTTCGATCAGGTGCGCGATAAAGCTTTCACTGTTGCTCATCAAACCGGTTTGCCTGGCGTGGTGGAAGAGGGTGCGTCGGAGGCGCTGGGTTCATCGGGTGCGTCGTGCGTTATACCCAACTGCGCATCTAGAATTTTCTGATCCAGAGCCAATCTTGCATCAAGCATGGTTTGCTCGACAGAGGAAATTTCCTTGCTGATGTCTTTGTGCAATTGTTTGGCTTCCTCGATTGCCATGTCGTTGGCAATATCGTTTTTGACGCTATGCACATAGCGCTGCATCCGCCCCCACAAATTGCCCGCCGTGCGCGCCACTTTCGGCAGCCGCTCCGGGCCGATGACGACCAGCGCCACCAGCATAATGACGACCAGCTCGGAAAATGCAAAGTCAAACATGCGTACTGGATTTGTCCTTTGTTTGTGTTTTCGCGGTCACTTCGCCTTCGATGACTTTATCTTCCTGCTGGGCCTGCCTGGGCTCGTCGTCGCGCACGCCTTCCTTGAAGTTTTTTACCGCGCCGCCCAGGTCGCTGCCCATGTTGCGCAATTTCTTGGTGCCGAATATCAAAATGACAACCAGCAATACGATCAGCCAATGCCAGATGCTGAATGTGCCCATTATTTTCTCCTTAAATTAACTGCGCCGCACCATGGGCGGAATGTTGCCGCCGCCAATGATATGTATGTGCAAATGAAATACTTCCTGCCCGCCGCCGCTGCCGGTGTTGATGACGGTGCGGAAGCCATTCTCAAGGCCTTGCTCTTTTGCCAGCCTGGATGCCAGCAGCAGCATCCTGCCGAGCAGCGCGGCATGCGTCGCATCGGCCTCTGCCAGCGAAGCCAGGTGCAGCTTCGGGATCAGCATAAAATGCACCGGCGCGACGGGGTTGATGTCGTGAAAAGCCAACACCTCATCGTCCTCGTACACTTTGCGGCAGGGAATTTCGCCGCGTGCAATTTTACAAAAGATGCAGTCTGTCATTTATGCTCCTAAAAAACCTAACCCCTGGTGAAACAACTAGCCATTCGACTAGGCCATCAAA
>JAUYJO010000052.1 GCA_030700315.1 Gallionella sp. | reverse complement strand
AGATGTATCCACGCGCGCTCCCTACGCCGGCATTACCCGGTCAGGTTCAAGCGGTCAGCGGCACATCCAGCCGCTATCTCAGCCCGGTTCGTCCGAGCTCCCGCACACAACGACGCCCACCCTACACGTCGGTCGCAGGCCCGCCCGGGTCGAGCAAGTCGCAGACCTGACTGGCGAACGTCCCACAGTGAACGACGTACGAGAGCTGGGTGCGCCGGGCGCCGGCAGCAGATTTCGTCACCGCAAGCGGAACCCCCTACGGCAACGCCACAGGTTCACCGCGCCTGCGTGTGTACGAGCGTGCCGCAAGCCCTGTCCGCGACGATTCCCGGTGACGGGGCGACAACTGGGGTGAGCTGCCCGGCGAGTTCTGCGGCGTCGCCGGGTCGAGGTCGACGCTGCTCACGCTTGTACTCCAATCGTGGGCATGCCGAGGACGGTGACGGTATCGCGGCCTCGGTCGACGTCGGCGAGTCGTCGGGTCTCTGCGCGTTTCTCGGCGAGGAAGCGCAAGGTGAGGTCGATGCCTTCGATCTCCCCGAGCCAGCCTTCAGTCTCGGCGTGTGCGCGGCGGGCGAGCAGGTCGGTGTGGATCTCGTCGAGCCGGGGGATCATCTTGGGGTCGACGAGCAGCATGGGGCAGCGGATGCAGGCGTGCTCGTGTTCGCAAGGTGTCGCGTAGGGGCGGCCGCATTGCCCGAGTTCGACCTTGCGATTGTCGAAGTGCTCCTCGAACTCGCCCCATTCCTGGTCGGTGACGGGCCGGTAGTCGGCTGCTGGGCGGGCGGCGCGGCGGTTGGCCAGGTGGGCCTGGTAATGGCGGATGACGTCTTCTTGGAACACGGTCACGTAGCCGTGGAAGGTCTGCACATCGAGGTGTCCGAGCAGGGCTGCGCCGATGTGGATGGGCAGCCCGTTGTTGGCCAGGTCGGTGGCGAACAAGCGCCGGAAGTCATGCGGAGTAAACCGGATCTTCGCCAGCTGCGGATGCTGCTTCGCGAGGCTGTGGCTGAGCCGGATCAGCATCGTGCGCAGCGCCGAGGGAGTGATCACCTCGGTGCGCTGCCCGATGGTGCGTTGGAACAGGAACGGCTGCGGTTCGCTGGTGACGTGCTCGTGCCGGTCGTAGCGGGTGGCCAGCGCGATGGTCGGACGGTCACGGGTCAGGCGCCGGATGATCGTGGCGATGACGTGGAACAGTTCGGCCGTCATCGGGATGACTCGTTCCCGATCGCTCTTCGAGGGGGCGATGACCAGCAGCGCGATCACCTCGCCGTTGGGTCGGACGTATTGACGGATGCTGAGCTGGGACAGCTCGAGCATCTCTTCGTTGCGGACGCCGGTGTGGCGCAGGGTCTCGATGCAGGCCCACGTCCAGAACGCGGCGTCCTCGCGTCGGTGAGGTTGATCGTCGTGCCGCTCTGTTCGTCGTTGACCCGAACGTTGGCGGCCCCGTGGTAGCGCTGATGGCGTGCGTCGCCGGCGCTGAAGATCCTGCTGTAGTGCCGACCGTCGACGACCAAACGTTGGCCGTGAACGGCGTCGGTCGCGGCAGTGAGCAGTGCGGCGAGGTGGTGGCGTCGCTGGTCGGCTGCTGCGACCAGGACCGGCAGCAGCGGCTGCAGGGTTCGGGTGCGGTGGTCGGTGCGTTCCTTGGCGCGTCGCAGCGCCTGGGTTCTGGCGCGGCCGTCGCGGCCGCTGATCGGGCAGGGCGCTGCCCAGCGGGCCCAGTGTTCGGGTTCGTGGGTGGCCCAGCCTTGGATGTCGAGGTAGAGGGCTCGGACGTTGGTGACGATCCCGCTGGCGCCCAGTCGTGGCTTCCCGTCGCGTCGGACATCGACCGCGGCCCGCCACGCCTGGTAGGTCTCCTCGGA
>JAUYJO010000046.1 GCA_030700315.1 Gallionella sp. | reverse complement strand
TCAAGTGACAGTCCAAACTTCAGAGGCATCAGCAATGCCTGCGCCATGCGCAGCTCGCTGATTGTCTTTGCGTTAGCCGCTTGTGTGACAGCCGCTTCTAAAAACTCATGCCCACCTGCCAGCCTTGCCATAGATCATCTCAACCACTATTGGTGATCGTGATTATAGGCTTCTTTAACTGGAAATGGAATTACATCGGCAACTCGGCAAACATCCTGTACGGGTCTTTACCTTCGCAGGCAAGCCGATATCCAACGCCAATACTCGCGCATGGCGGAATGCTTTAAAGCGTGCTGGCATTGAAGATTTCCGCTGGCATGATTTACGGCATACATGGGCAAGCTGGCACAGAATGCAGGGGACACCCACGCATGAACTGCAACAGCTTGGCGGCTGGAAAACAGGGGCAATGGTGGAACGCTACGCACACCTTGCATCTGACCATCTGGCAAACGCGGCGACTCGGCTGGATTCGGTGTTGGATGGCTACGATTTGGCTACGTCTGCCGACAAATAAAAAGGCCTGCATCGCTGCAAGCCTTGATTTTACTGGTGGGCCGTGAAGGATTTGAACCTTCGACCAATGGATTAAGAGTCCACTGCTCTACCAACTGAGCTAACGACCCATATTTTTTGATGCAATCATCAAAAACGATGCACATTATCGGGAATGCCTGCCAGTTTGTCAAAAAAAGCTGTGATTATCAGGGCGCTGCGCCTTCTCTGACGCAAGATTTCCTCATCCGGCATTTCCGATGAATTCGTGCGGAGTCGCGGAGCGTTCATTCGTAGCCCAGTGAGCGCAGCACGCGCGCGTCGTCGGCCCAGCCGCTGCGCACCTTGATGAATACTTCGAGGAACACCTTGCCGTCGAACAGCTTTTCCATGTCGAGGCGCGCCTGGGTGGCGATCTCCTTGAGCTTCTCGCCTTTCTTGCCGATCAGCATCGCCTTGTGCGCTTCCTTGTCCACCAGGATCGCGGCATGAATGCGGCGCAACTTGCCTTCCAGCTTGAATTGCTCGATCACCACGCTGACCGAATAGGGCAGCTCCTCGCCGGTGAAACGGAATATTTTTTCGCGCAGTATTTCCGCAGCCAGAAATTTTTCGCTGCGGTCGGTGATGTCGTCTGCGTCGTAGATCAATTCACCCGGCGGCAGGTGGCGGCGCAACGCTTCGCGCAATTCGTCGATTTTGGTGCCCCGCTTGGCGCTGACCGGGACAATCTCGGTAAATTTGAAGTCCTGTGCGACGCGCTCGGCAAACGAGAATAGCTGCCCCTTGTCCTCAATCTCGTCGATCTTGTTGATGATCAGCAGCACCGGACGGTTGTCCGGCAGCAGCTTAAGCACTTCCCGGTCGCGCTCGTCATAGCGCAGCGCTTCCAGTACGAACACCACCACCTGCACGTCGCGCAAACTGCAGGTGACGACGCGGTTCATGCCGCGGTTCAGCGCATTCAGGTGCTTGGTCTGAAAGCCCGGCGTATCGACGAATACGAATTGCGCGTGTTCGTCGGTGAAGATGCCGTGGATGCGGTGGCGCGTGGTCTGCGCCTTGCGCGAGGTGATGCTGATTTTCTGCCCGATCAGGTGGTTGAGCAGCGTGGACTTGCCCACGTTGGGCCGACCGACGATGGCGATGAAACCGCTGCGAAACGGTTCGGGCTGGCAATCCGCAACGCGGCTGCTCGCAGAGTCTTTTGGTTCGGTCATGAGGAGGTCGATAGTTGTTGGTAGGCGGCCTGTGCGGCCTGTTGTTCGGCATTGCGACGGCTGCTGCCTGTGCCGTGCGTGACTATTTTCAACGACGGGATGGCGCACTCCACTTCGAATGATTGTTCGTGCGCATGGCCTTGCGTGGCGATCACGCTGTAGGTCGGCAGGGGGATGCGTTTGCCTTGCAGATATTCCTGCAGCAGGGTCTTGGCATCTTTGCCCAGCGTCTGCACATCAACTTGCGCCAGGTAGGGCACGAACAAACCCAGCACGGTTTTTTCGGCGGCGGCGAAACCGCCATCCAGCAACACCGCGCCGAACAGCGCTTCCATCGCATCCGCCAAGATGGAAGGACGGCGGAAACCGCCGCTCTTGCGTTCGCCTTCGCCCAGCTTTAATTGGCTGCCGAGGTCAAGTTGCTGCGCGAGTATGACCAGCGTGTCTTCTCTGACCAGGTTCGAGCGCAGCCGCGACAGCTCGCCCTCGCTCAACTGCGGGTAGTGAATATATAGATAGTTGGCGATGACGCAACCGAGCACGCTGTCACCCAGAAATTCCAGGCGTTCGTTATGTTCGGGCGCATAACTGCGGTGGGTCAACGCGCGCTGCAGCAATTGGGGCTGCGCAAAAACATGCCCCAGTTGTTGGCATAGCGCGCTGTTTACCTTATTGGTCACTGCTGGGGTTAAATTCCAGATACAGGCTGATGTTGGCGAACAGCGGAATCCTGACATCGTAGCTCGCGCTCAACACCAGGCGCTCTCCGTCTTTGGCAATGTCGATGTCGTCGTGTTTTACCGCATTGATGTCATCAACATCCGCACGTTTACTGAAGGCCATGCGGATGTCGCGCGGGCTGGCTTTCTGCAGCTCCGCATCATTGGCGATCGCAACAAAAGTATTTTTGATGCGCGCATCCTGCATATACGCCGGAATGAGTTTCATCCCAAGAATGCTGGCAAAAACCAGAGCCGCAGCGCCGAATAAAAACCCGGAAAAACCCAACCCACGCTGTTTCGATAGCATCGCTGTGTTCATTTCATTCTCCCTTTGACCTATTTACCCTTCGATTCAGTCAACCACTGCTTCAATCTATGGACAATCCGATCCGCTTCAGATCGGAAAAATTCATCCAGATAAAAAACGCCTTGCCGACGATCTGGTGATCCGGCACAAACCCCCAATAACGGCTATCGCGGCTGTTGTCTCGGTTGTCGCCCAACATGAAGTAATGTCCGTCGGGTATCTTGCAACGTACCATTTCCTTGTCATATTTGCAATTTTCGCGCCCCTTGAATTCGGCCACCGAGCCCAGGTGCAGCGCGGGCACTTCAGGATTGACCAACACCGTATGCTGGCGACCGTCCAAGGTTTCAATACGTTTCTCGGTATGCACAAAATTCAGCCCGGTCTCGACGTAATTGTAATCGCCATCCGCCTGCTGCGCCTGCTCGATGCCGTTGATCGATAACCGCTTGTTGCGATATTCGACGGTATCACCGGGCAGTGCGATCACGCGCTTGATGTAGTCCAGAGACGGGTTTTCCGGGTAGTGAAACACCATCACATCGCCGCGCTGCGGATCGTTAAGCTGAACAATTTTTTTATTGATGATGGGCAGGCGAATGCCGTAGGTAAATTTATTCACCAGGATAAAATCGCCGACTTGCAGGGTCGGAATCATCGAGCCGGAAGGAATCTTGAACGGTTCGACCAGGAAGGAACGGATGAAAAACACGATCAGGATGACCGGGAAGAAGCTCTTGGCATATTCCACCCACCACGGCTCGGCAACATCTTTGCCGCGCTTGGCCGCCAGGACGAAGCGATCCAGCAGCCACACTCCGCCGGTGACCAGCAGCAAGACAAACAAAATCAGTGCAAAATCCATCGTTGTTCCCTAAGCCAGACAAACCGAAACCAAAAAAGTGGCGGTTTTCGTAGGTCGGAAAAGCGCAGCGCCTTCCGACACCTCCATGTCGAATAACGCTACGCTCATCCGACCTACGACTGCACAATTCTTGTCACGTTTTGACATGATTCAACCTGTAAGTGACTAACTGTCCACGCGCAGAATCGCCAAGAAGGCTTCCTGTGGGATCTCCACGTTGCCCACCTGCTTCATGCGTTTCTTGCCGGCCTTCTGTTTTTCCAGCAGTTTTTTCTTGCGCGAAATATCGCCGCCGTAGCATTTTGCCAGCACGTTCTTGCGCATCGCCTTGACGTTTTCGCGCGCGATGATGTTCGAACCGATGGTCGCCTGAATCGCCACGTCATACATCTGGCGCGGGATCAGTTCGCGCATCTTGGCCGCCACCTCGCGCCCGCGATACTGGCTGTTGGCGCGATGCACGATCACCGCCAGCGCATCCACTTTCTCGCCGTTGATCAGCATGTCCACCTTGACTACATCCGCCGCACGGTATTCCTTGAACTCGTAGTCCATCGACGCATAGCCGCGCGACACCGATTTCAACTTATCGAAGAAATCCATCACGATCTCCGCCATCGGCATTTCGTACACCAGCATCACCTGCTTGCCGTGATAGCTGATGTTGATCTGCGCGCCGCGCTTCTGGGTGCATAGCGTAATCACCGAACCGACATATTCATTCGGCATATACAGATTGACCGTGACAATCGGTTCGCGGATTTCCTCGATCTTCGACGGGTCGGGCATCTTGGACGGATTATCTACCATCAGCATCGTGCCGTCACGCAGCACCACTTCGTAAATCACCGTCGGCGCGGTGGTAATCAAGTCCATGTCGAACTCGCGCTCCAGCCGCTCCTGCACGATCTCCATGTGCAGCAGGCCGAGGAAGCCGCAACGGAAGCCGAAACCCAGCGCCTGCGACACTTCCGGTTCGTAGCGCAACGCGGCGTCGTTCAGCTTGAGTTTTTCCAGCGAATCGCGCAGCGCCTCATATTGGTTGGACTCCACCGGAAACAGCCCGGCAAACACCTGTGGCTGGATTTCCTTGAAGCCTGGCAAGGCTGCTGCGGCCGGCTTGGCTTGGTGGGTAATGGTGTCGCCGACCCTGGCCGCCTTCAGCTCCTTGATACCGGCAATCACAAAACCCACCTGGCCGGCGGACAGCGTCTCGCGGTTCTGTGACTTTGGGGTGAACACGCCGATATGCTCGGTCAAATGCTGCGCCCCAGTGGCCATCAGCAGGATTTTTTCCTTGGGTTTGAGTGTGCCATTGATGATGCGCACCAGCATCACCACGCCGACGTAATTGTCGAACCAGGAGTCGATGATTAACGCCTGCAACGGCGCATTCGGATCGCCTTTGGGGGCAGGCACTTTGACCAGCAGCGCTTCCAGCACATCCCGCACGCCCTCGCCGGTCTTGGCGGAGCAGCGCACGGCGTCGTGCGCATCGATACCGATCACTTCCTCGATTTCCTCGATGGCATTGTCCGGATTGGCGGACGGCAAGTCGATCTTGTTCAGCACCGGCACCACTTCCACACCCAGATCCAGCGCGGTATAGCAGTTCGCCACGGTCTGCGCGTCCACGCCCTGCGAGGCATCCCCCACCAGCAGCGCGCCTTCGCAGGCGGACAGCGAACGCGACACTTCATAGGAAAAATCCACATGCCCCGGCGTGTCGATCAGGTTGAGGTTGTATATCTTGCCGTCGAGCGCCTTGTAGCTCAGCGCGGCGGTCTGCGCCTTGATGGTGATGCCGCGCTCGCGCTCCAGATCCATGGAGTCGAGCACCTGCGCTTCCATTTCACGGTCAGATAACCCGCCGCACAGTTGGATGATACGGTCGGCCAGCGTGGACTTGCCGTGGTCGATATGGGCGATGATGGAGAAATTACGGATTAACTGCATGAGCACCTAATAAAAACGCCTAAACCGGCTGATTCGCAAAGCGCGAATTCTAGCCGATTTAGGCGGAGTACGCAGGACTGTGATTACTTCTCGTCGAGCCTGATCGCCACATATCATGCAGCATCATCGCGCCGCACCCGCAACGCGACATTGCGCCACCTGAACCGCAACCGACCGGCTGGACAAGGCTCACACGAGACTCACATAACATTTGGCGATAAAAATTATTCACGCTAGAATTAAATATTGTCGCTCTACTTCTTATTTACATACCCCATGTCACGCAAGGTCAAACAACACAAAGCCCAAACCAAGCCTGTTTCGCCCCATGCAATGGATAGCGCTGTATTGGCGGCAGAAGCCGGGGCTGCATTGAGTGCGTCACGTTATAAGGAAGCGATCGAGCTTTACAAAGAATTGGTCAAGCGTGAACGCCAACCCATCTGGGTCGATGGTTTGGCAGCGTGTTACGCCGGGCGCGCCCGCGATCTGGCCGCCAAGGGTATGCTCAAGGAGGCGCTGGTATTGTGGCGTAACCGCGCTCAATTGTGCGGCAAGCCACTTGCCGAGGGGCCTTACTTTGATTGGCTTTTTCAGGCGGGGGAGCAGAAGGAATTGTTTCAGCTCCTGGCCGATAATACCTTGCCAGAAGCGACACGCACCGAGCTGGAAACGTGCCTTGCCGCGACAGTGCTGGCAGCGCCCGACAACGCGTTGCCCGCCCTGCCTGCCGACAGCGCCCTGCTGCGTCATCGCTCGCTCGTGCTGGGAGCATTGGCCGCGTATCACCGGGGAGATTTCGCCGCAATGGGAGAGCAACTCCAGGCGATTCCGTTCCGTTCTCCCTATCGCGACCTGAAGCCTGCCCTCAAAGCGTTAGCGCTGCTGACAACCGATGCTGAAGCGGCGCAAGCAGCGATAGCGCGCCTGCCATCCACTGGCCCATTCGAGCGGCTGGCTGCGGTATTGCGCGCCGCTGTGCTGCCTGATGGTGGCTGGCTGGCGGCTTTGCGTGATCTCAACGAAGACGGCCGACATCTGGTGCTGGATATCAAGGGCTGCCCCGATGCGCTGCGTCCGCTGTTGCTGGAACTCTCCAAATTGGGCGATACGCCTGCCGCAGCCTCTCTTTTAGATACGCTGCTGCGCCACCGGCGCGCCGTGCCCGAGGACAAATTTATCGGCTTGTATCATCGCCTGATGCCCCATTTGGGTAGACGCTTGCCAAAAAATCCCGACTACGCCAGGTTGCCCACCGAGAAGAAGACGCATATTACAGCTTTGGCGGGCGAACTTTTAGGGGAGCTTGAAGATGCCGAAGACGACTGGAAAAAGTTGGCTGAACTTCTATGCACTCAGCCCGAGCAAAGGCTGCGCGCGGCGCTGATCTGGCGCCACATGGCCGATCTCAGTCGCAAAAACGGGCCAAATAACAACGCTTTCAAGCACCTCAAAAAAAGCCTGGAGCTCGACCCCGAAGACCGGGACAGCTATCTGACGGTAATCCGCGTGCTGCGTTCTGATAACGACCTCGCGCAAGCGCGCGCTTATCTCGACAAAGCGCTGCCCCGTTTTCCCAAGGATGCCGGGGTGTTGCTCGAAGCGGTGGAAGTTGCGCTGGCCGGCAAGGCATTCAAAAAGGCCGTGGGGCTGGCGAAGCAGGTGCTGGAACTCGATCCGATCAACCCGCAGGTGCGGGGGTTGATCGGTCACGCGCTTTTTTCCCACGCGCGCAAGCAGATCAAGGCGCGGAATAATCCTGCGGCGTGCAAAGAGCTGGATGCTGCGGAGGAATGGCTGCGCGCGCCGGAAGACAAGGCAATGCTCAAGTTGTTGCGCTCCTTCGCCACGGAAGGTCAGGCAAGTGATGCTGACGCTCAACTGCGCGAGGCGGTGGCCGATTTTGGCGGCGCTCTGGTGGGCGTCTTCCATTTGCTGCTGGAAGCGAACAAGGTGGGGCTCGACCCGAAAGACTTGCTGCTGCGCGCCGGTGTCGATCTGGAGACGACACCGCCTGCTCCGGAAGCGGTCATTGCTCTGGCACAAGCCATGAGCGCCGCGCGGGACGGAGAAAAAACGATACGCGCCGCGCTTGCCCCTTTGCGTGCCCCGTTAAAGCGCGCGGTCAAGGCCAAATTCTCCGAAGCGGATCATCTGCTGGTGTGCGAAGCATTGCAGCGCTCCGGAGAAAAAGAATTGCTGCTAACTTACGCCGAGGCGGCGCTCAAACGCTGGCCCGACCGCCCGGTGTTTGTTTATTTCAGAGTGACCGCACGTTACGGAAACGATTCATACGACATTCCAGATCAGGATTTTGACGCGCTGGAGAAAGCGCTCGAAAATGCCCGGCTACAAGGTGACGAGCGCACCGCTCAGCGCATTCTCGCCGTGCTCGATCCGATGGAGGACATGTCAGTTCAGGATCCCTATCCGGACGACTATCCGTTCAATCCGTTTGATGGCATCCCGGGCAGTCCGCGCGCGATGTTCGAGCTGCTGTTGGCCATAAAAGGCGAAAAAGTCTTCCTCGATATGGTGCGCAATGAAATAGGCAAGCAGGCGTTTAACGATCTTAAACAACAATTCGGTGGCAACCAGAGAGATTTCACCCGCCACTTGATCGACATGATGGTGGAGGACGATGCGCGGATCAAGAGGCAGCATCCGACCGATTTTTTACCTCCACCGATTGTTCCGCCGCCACCGATGCCGCGCGGAAAATCTCGTCCACCCCCGGAAAATCAAAAGGATTTGTTCGATGAGTAATCCCTACCGCATTCTCGGCGTGCCCGTCACGGCAGGCGACGAGGCGATCCGCGCCGCCTACCTGACGGCGATACGCGATTGCCCTCCCGAGCACGACCGCCAGCGTTTCGAGCGCGTGCGCGCCGCTTATGAATCTGTTGCCACTGTACGCGGGCGGCTGAGCCACGCGCTGTTCGACAAAACTGTCCCGTCGCCGGAAGATATTCTGGACGCAGTAAGCACTGATTTCCAGCCGCGCCGCGTGGACGAGCGGCGTCTGCGCCGGATATTGGGCGCGAAATGATGCTGCTCGATCCTGCCGAAAAAGAACGCCTGATCGAAGAGTTCCGCACCTGCCTGGAAACTTGTGAGGAGGGCGACGACGATGGCGATGACGGTGATAACGACGGCGACAATACCGTTGACCTGCATACCCTGCTGGCCGAAATGGCTGCGCTGAAAAATGAAATCCGCCTGGAATCGCGCCAGTTCAAGAGCATGCTGGAAGAAATGCGCAACTTTGGCGATGCCTTGCGGGAGCAGAACGAGCGCCTCAACCATGAGCTGGATAGGGCGCGGGAACAGGCCACCGACGTGAAGCAGAAAGCCGAGCACGGGCTGCTGCTGGATATGCTCGATATGCGCGACCGCTTGCAGGCTGGAGCAGATGTCGGTGCAGCGCATCGACCTTCATTTTTTGCCAGGCTGGCAACCGGCGAAACGCGGTTCGCCGACAGCCTGGCGCAAGGTCTGGCGCTCACGCTCCAGCGTATGGACGATACGCTTGCCGCTTATCGGGTGCGTCCGCTCAATGTCCTCGGTCAGCCGCTGGATCCACACCTGATGCGCGCGGTCGGCATCGAAGCCGTGGACGACAAGCCGGACGGCGTGGTGCTGCGCGAAGTGCGGCGCGGCTTTTTTCATGGCGGCGAGCTATTGCGCGCCGCTGAAGTTATTGTGAACAAAAAAGGATAGCAAGCATGAACGAAATCATAGTCGGCATAGATTTGGGCACCACCAACTCCGAGGTGGCGGTGGTGCGCGACGGGCGCGTGGAGGTCATTCCGGTCTCTGATGGGGTGCGCATCCTGCCCTCGGTAGTGGGAATCTCCGATGACGGCGAGCTGCTAATCGGAGAATCCGCCAAAAACCAGTATGCGCTGCGGCCGGAACGCACCGTGCGCTCCGTCAAACGGCGCATGGGCGAATTTACCCGTATTCCCATGGGCGACAAGGATTACAGCCCGCAGGAAATATCCGCCATGATCCTGCGCCGCCTGAAGAAAATCGCCGAAGATTATCTGGGTCAGGCGGTCAACAAGGCCGTCATCACCGTGCCCGCCTATTTTTCCGACGCGCAACGCCAAGCCACCCGCGAAGCGGGCGAAATCGCGGGGCTGGAAGTGGTGCGCATCATCAACGAACCGACCGCCGCCGCACTGGCTTACGAGAGCGGGCACGAGGGCGCGCGCACCGCGCTGGTCTACGATCTGGGCGGCGGCACCTTCGACGTTTCCGTGGTCAATCTGGAAGGCGACGTGGTGGAAGTGCTCGCCAGCCACGGCGACAATCATCTGGGCGGCGACGACTTTGACCAGAAAATCATCGAGCTCGCCCTCGAACACATCAAGCAACAACACGGTGTCGATGCCCGCCAGTCGGCCACCGCCATGGCGCGCCTGCAACGCGCCGCCGAGGCCGCCAAGATCGCCCTTTCCGACAACCCCTTCGTGACGATCATGGAGGAATATCTGCTGGAACATCAGGGCGTGCCGGTGCATCTGTCGCTGGAAATCTCGCGCGGTGATTACGAAGCCATGATAGCGCCTTACATCGCCGAAACGCTGGATGCGATCCATATCGCCCTTTCCGGCGCCAACCTCACCGTGTCGGATATCGATGAGATTCTGCTGGTGGGCGGCGCCACGCGAACCCCTTTGGTGGCGCGCCGTCTGGAAGAGGAGCTGAGCTTGCAGCCGCGCAGCGAACTGGACCCCGATCTGTGCGTGGCGATGGGAGCCGCCATCCAGGCGGGTGTTATCGGCGGCACAAAAACTTCTGCCGTCCTGGTCGATGTCACCCCTTATACCTTCGGCACCTCTGCCATCGGCGAAATGGAAGGCGCTCTTTACCCCTACTGTTTTGTGCCGTTGATCCGCAAGAACACGCCGATACCGGTATCCAAGAGCGAGGTTTTTTTCACCAGCTTTGACGGGCAGCACAAGGTGGAAGTCGGCGTTTACCAGGGCGAAGATCGCGATGCCCTGAACAACATCGAAATCGGCCAATTCACCATCGAAGGGCTGCGCGACGCCCCATCCGGCAACCCTATCGTCACCACTTTTTCGATCGACGTCGACGGCATTCTGCACGTCACCTCGCGCGAAAAAGCAACCGGCCTCGAATACTCCATCACCATCAACAACGCCCTGACTCTCCTGTCCAGCGACAAACTCGACGAAGCGCGAGAACGCGTCCGCTCACTGTTCGGCGAAGAAGCCTCCGCGTCCGACCTCGGGACGGAAAACCGCCGCTACCGGGTAGAGGCGGCCGCACTGATGGAAAAGGCTCAGCGTCTGTTAAAAAAGGCTGGCACAGAAGATAGCGAAGACCTGGTGAACGGTATCGAAGCGGTTCGAGAGGTCATGGACGAAGCCGATGAAGTGTTGAAATCGGCCATGGACGCCTTGGCCGACCTGCTCTATTACCTGGAAGTTTAGCGGGCATGGCGAATAGCCCACTGATTATGAAACTCGCCATGCCCGTTTCCCTCTCCTCAATCCTCTGGGTAAAACAACTAGCCATTCTACTAAGCTGCAAACAACCGCAGCCAAGTCGCTGGTTATCCAGCTTGCGGGAGAGGAAGCAAACGAACGCTTTGCGTGCTTCATGTTGACCATGGAGCGCTGCCCGGCTTGCCGCAGCCGCTTGGGCAATACCCCGCTATGCCCGCGCTGCGGTTGCGATTTCACCCTCGCAGCCCGTGCCAAAACGCAGGCACAAAACCTTGTCTGCCGGGCTATTCAGGCTTGGTGCAAAGACGACCATGACATGGCGGCGGCCCATATCGGCGAATCGCTGGCATTAAAGCAAGGGCATCTGGCAAAAGCGGTTGCGGTAATGCTGCTCGGGCAGCACCGCCCGCTTGATGGCAATGCCACCGGAGATTCATCGGCTTAACAGCGTCTGATTTGATGGGGTCTTGGTTTTCGCAGGCTGGAAAATTTTCGCCCTTGCGTGTGTATGAGGCGGAATTCGGGTTTTCTGTGAGAGTTTGCAACTGCTCAGATCGAAGAACATAGCCACAGCGCCAGCCCCTTCTCCTGGATGGGGGAAGGGGGAAGGGGGAAGGGGAAAAGCGGCAGCACCTGAAAGTCAAATATACGATTTGAAAGCTGTTTTTTGGAAAGCGCTGTTGCCTACTTCTCGTCGAGCCTGATCGCTACATATGAGGCAGCTTCGCCGCGCCGTACCAGCAACGCAACATTCTTTCCTTTTGGAACATGTTTGAGGATTTCATTGAACTGATTCAACGAGCGGATCGAGGTGTTGCCGATCGCCAGCAGCACATCCCCTTGCTGCAACCCGGCGGCTCGTGCAGCCGCGCCCTTGACTTCCTCCACCAGCAAACCACCGCTGGCTTCCAGCTCCTGTAGCTGCTCCTTGCCCAGCTCGCTAACCACGATACCGAGGCGCGCGATCAGCCCGGCGACATCGTCGGCCAGTTTTTTGGCCGAGCGCGCCAACCTGCCCTCTTCCGGCATTTCCGCGATCTCCACGGTGACTTGTTTCGCGCTGCCCTTGCGCCATAGTTCGACAACCACCTTGCTGCCGGGCTTGGTCGCCGCCACGATGCGCGGCAAGTCGCCGGAGCTGTCCACCAGCTTGCCGTCAAACTTGAGTATCACGTCGCTCGCCTTGATGCCCGCCTTGTCCGCCGGGCCGTCCTTTTCCACGTTGCTGATCAACGCTCCGGTCGGTTTGCTCAAGCCAAACGACTCGGCGAGTTCGCGCGTCAGCTCCTGGATCACCACGCCGATACGCCCGCGCGTCACCTTGCCGGTGCTGCGCAGTTGATCCACAACCTGGGTCGCCACGTCGATCGGAATGGCGAAAGACAAGCCCATCGACCCGCCGGAACGGGTATAGATTTGCGAGTTGATGCCGACCACTTCGCCGTTCATGTTGAACAGTGGGCCGCCGGAGTTGCCGGGGTTGATCGCGACATCGGTCTGGATGAACGGCACGAAATTATCTTGCGGCAGCGAGCGCCCCTTGGCGCTGACGATGCCGGCCGTCACGCTGCTGTCGAAGCCGAACGGCGAGCCGATGGCTACCACCCATTCGCCGACCTTGAGCTTATCCGGGTTGCCCACATTGATTTTAGGCAGCCCCTCCGCTTCGATTTTCAGCAAGGCCACATCGGTGCGCTTATCCGCGCCGATCACCTTGGCTTGGAACTCGCGCTTGTCGGTCAGTCGCACGGTAATTTTGTCTGCGCTTTCCACCACATGCGCATTGGTCATGATGTAGCCATCCGCGCTGATGATGAAACCTGAACCGAGCGATTGCGACTCGCGCTCACGCGGCATTTGCGGCGCGAAGCGGCGGAAAAATTCATAATACGGATCCCCTTCGGCAAAGGGGAATCCCTGCACACCACGGATAATTTGTGTGGTGCTGATATTGACTACCGCAGCTCCTTGCTTCTCCACCAGCTCGGTAAAGTCCGGTAACTCCTTGGAGTGCGCGGATGCGCCAAGAATAATTCCCGCGACCAACGCAAAATAAATAAATAATTTTTTTAGCATAGCGTCACCTTATTGAAAAATCAGGGAAACCCGTTTTTAATGCGGACCTGAATTACGGGGTTGCGGCGAAATTGGGGGTTAATCCGAAAAGTTCAAGCCCCTCTTGCTGTTGGCCGCACAACTCACCTGTTTTTGCGCCAAACCGCGACACATTCCAGGTGCAATTATTTTCCGTTGTGGCGAATTGAATCAAGCACCTGTATCACCGCGCGCGGCGGTACTTCGCCGACCACAGTAATCAAGTGCTTGCCCACGACCTTGTGATGCAAATTCACCGCGCCACGACTGATTAACCCATCCTTGCTGTCCTCGTCCCCATCGTCCGGCTCGATAAAAATGGAAATGGCACTCAACCCATCCGAGTAAACAATTTGAGTCACCGGCTCAGGCCTGCCACGCATCTGGCGTTCAATTTCCATGGTTTTCTTGAATCCGGCGGGCAGGGCATCCACGACCCAGCCGCTATTCACGGGGATGCTGCTCTTGGCCTGCCCAAGTATCGGCGCAGATGGTTCGTGATTCCGGATAGCCTCGCCAATCCAGGAGCGTTCAATATCTCCGCCGATTTGCAACTGGGTAAAGGTATATTGCTCGATCACCCGGTTTTTGTCGCCCAGCACGGCCGCCTTCAACAGCAGACCAGAATCGGTATGCGCCCACATCTTGTGGATGAAGCGCAAATTATCTCTGGGGTTAAATATGATCACTTGGGTGTTGTATCCCGCCACGCGCTCGGTTCCGACCTGCCTGGCATGGTAGTTCTCGCTCAGCGCGGTCAACTGTTCCGGCAGCAGCGCCGGGAACATGTTGCGCACCTGCTGGCTGTCCATTTGCATCATCTTGTGGTTGATCAGGCACCAGACCTGCCCATGATGCCTGACAATTTCGCGCTTTGGGCCGTCCAGGCTTTCCAGTTTTTCATACTCCCCATCCGCCTCGACCACATGGAAAATACGCGAAGTCTCGACATGACTGTCATACTGGTAGACGAATATCCCGCTGTAATCGGTCTGATGGGCGGCAAAAGCAACAACCTTGAGCCAGTCGAGGCTATCCTGGCGCTCCCCCGCGCTGGCGCTGGAAGCGGCGGCCAGCAACAGCCCGCAAAACACCGCTCGTAATCTCATTGCTGCCTTCCTTCGGCGCTATTTTTCATCAGTGTCATTTTTTGTCAGAGCTATAGGCAACCGTACGAATATAAGACGCACCGCCGCTCATATCCGTGCTGGGCGAAAATTCCTGGTGCGCCATCAGGTAATCGTTGGATTTGGGTTTGATCTGATCGTTGACCGGACGCAAATCAGATTGCTGCATCGCCATCTGCGGCGCTGCTTCCGGGCTGACCTGCAATGACATCCAGGCCACTACACCGACCGCCAGCAACGAGGCGGCTGCCGATAGCGCCACGGTGCGGATTTTCTGTTTTACCGCACGGCTGCGCGGAGCCAGCACAACAGGCTCGTCGCGCATGCGTTCGCGCACTTTCGCGCTCAAGTCACTATGAATGTATTCGGGTTGTCGCAACACATCACCAATCAGGTGGTAAACCTCCCAATCTTTGTGCGCATCGGAATTACGCTTGATCCGATCAAGCAAATCCATCGTTTCATCCTCGAACAGCTCACCGTCCATCAATGCAGAAATTTCTTTTTTCATTTTTACCACCTGTTACCTTTGCTGGTTTCCAACAGCGGGCGCAGATTCTCCGCCACCGCCTCGCGCGCCCTGAAGATTCTCGACCGCACCGTGCCGATAGGGCAATCCATCACACTGGCGATTTCCTCATAGCTCAACCCCTCGATTTCACGCAGCGTCAATGCGCTGCGCAAATCCTCAGGTAATTGCTGCAATGAGGCTTGCACGACAGAGACAACCTGTTTGCTCATGAGTTCATTTTCCGGCGTGCTGACTTCATGCAGCAAACCCGCATCCTCAAAGGATTCGGCCTCTTCGGCATCAAACAGCGTGCTGGTCGGCGGGCGTCGCTTGTTCGCCAGCAGATGGTTTTTTGCCGTATTGATGCCGATGCGATACAGCCAGGTGTAAAACGCGCTCTCCCCGCGAAAGCCGGGCAAGGCCCTATATGCCTTGATAAAGGCATCCTGGGTAACATCCTCGGCCTCCGCCGAGTCGCGCACAAAGCGTGAAATGAGCCGCCCGAGCTTGCGCTGGTACTTGGATACCAGCAAATCGAAGGCGTGTTTATCGCCGCGTTGAACGCGTTCCACTAGCTGCTGATCGACTTCCTTGTCTGCCATCACTGACTATTCCGATTATCGTAACAAACGTCGCGCCATTTCGTGAATCGCGAGTATAACCGCACATAGATCGGTATGGCTTAAAAACGCAGCATGCGACCCTGCGAAAATAATTTAGTTCCAGGCGGAAAATCATGCCGCCACAGTGCGGCAGTTTTGCTATAGTCCCAACCACGACAAATAAACCGGAAATCAAATTGCTGCAATTTGACACTTTAATCATCGGTAGCGGCCTGGCCGGAATGGCGCTGGCTATCAAACTGGCCGATCACCAGAAGGTGGGTATAATCACCAAAAGATCCCTGCTGGACGGCGCGAGCGGCCAGGCGCAAGGGGGCATAGCTGCAGTCTTGTCCCGAGACGACTCGCTTGATGCGCACATTCAGGACACCCTCACCGCCGGCGCCGGGCTATGCAACGAGGCCACCACACGCTATGTGGTCGAACATGGCAAGGCCGCTATCGACTGGCTGATCGATCAAGGCGTACCGTTCAGCCGCGACAGTTCCAGCGGCATGAGCTACCACCTTACCCGCGAAGGCGGGCATAGCCGTCGGCGCATCATCCATGCGGCGGATGCGACCGGCCATGCGGTGCAGGAAACGCTTGCCGCGCTGGTGCTGAAACACCCGAACATCACGGTGCTGGAAAACCATCTGTCGATTGACCTGATTACCGGCAGAAAAATCGGCCTACCGGATAAGCGCTGCTATGGCGCCTATGCCCTGAAAAACCTGAGCGACGAAGTCATCACCATCGCCGCCCAAGACACCATCCTTGCAACCGGCGGAACCGGCAAAGTCTATCTCTACACCACCAATCCCGACACGGCAACCGGTGACGGCATCGCGATGGCGTGGCGCGCCGGTTGCCGCGTGGCCAACATGGAGTTCGTCCAGTTCCACCCGACCTGTTTGTACCACCCGCATGCGAAATCTTTTCTCATCAGCGAGGCGGTACGCGGCGAGGGCGGCATCCTGAAATTGCCGGATGGCACGCGCTTCATGCCCTGGCACGACGAGCGCGCCGAGCTTGCGCCACGCGACGTGGTGGCCAGGGCGATCGACTTCGAGATGAAAAAGCACGGGCTGGATTGCGTCTATCTGGATATTTCGCATCAATCGGTCGAGTTTCTCCAGGAGCATTTCCCGACCATTTACGCGCGCTGTCTCAACCTGGGTATCAACATCAGCAAGGAACCGATCCCGGTAGTTCCCGCGGCGCACTACACCTGCGGCGGGGTCGTCGCCGACCTGCATGCGCGAACCGACGTTGAGAACCTGTATGCGGTAGGTGAAACCGCCTACAGCGGATTGCACGGCGCCAACCGGCTGGCCAGCAATTCGCTGCTGGAGTGCCTGGTGTTTGCGGATGCTGCGGTAAGCGACATTCTGGGCAAACCATGCCGTGCATTACCGGCATTGCCAGATTGGGACGAAAGCCGCGTGACGGACGCCGATGAGCAGATTGTGATCGCGCACAACTGGGTAGAGCTGCGCCACTTCATGTGGGACTACGTGGGCATCGTGCGCACCAACAAGCGACTGCAGCGCGCGCAGCACCGCATCCAGTTGCTGCAGGACGAAATCCATGAGTATTACAGCAACTTTCACGTCAGTTCGGACTTGCTGGAGTTGCGCAACCTGGTGATGAATGCCGAACTGATCGTGCAAAGCGCCTTGTCGCGGCATGAGAGCCGCGGCCTGCATTTCAGCAAGGATTACCCGGAAATGCTGGCGCAGCCACGCCCCACCATCCTGACCCCAGCCAATTTTTAGAAATGCAATGTAGGGGGAAAGCGTAGCGTTTCCACTCAACGTACAGATTTTTTGCTTCGTCTGGGGAATTAGTGGGTAACTTTCACCATATTTTCAGCTACTGCCCAAATTTTTGTGTGCGAAAGCCCGCCATGATTGATCGAAGCTACCAAGCAGGTTTATCCACAGGCGGCCGCCAGCGCGCCTCTATCGCTGGCGGGCGGCCGCCTGTGGATAAGCCGGGCAATAATCGCAAATTGGCGTGCTTGATTTTCTTACCCCGAGAAGAATTTAATGATTTCATGTTGCCAAACTTATTAATATAGCTTATTTTCAATCGGTTACAAAAATGCCACATATTTACCTTACCCACACATTTTCCTGACGAACCAAGAAAATCAACCAACAGCAAGACGCATCATCCTGATCATCCGAAGTGCAGCAAAAACGCTACTGCAAAATCCTCAAATCGGCAGGATTGGCCGAATCGCCGGAACCCGCGAATTAACCGTTGGCAGCTTCCCGTTCATGCTTGAATTTCGTTGAATAACCCAAGCGGACAGGTATAATCACATCATGCCAACCATCATTTTCATCAACGGCTTTCAATTCATCATTTGGCCAGACGACCATGAACCGCCGCATGTTCATGCATTCAAGGGCGATGGAGAAGCAAAAATACGCATAGGCCACGGCGAACATGCTCCCGCATTTGTCACGATCAATGGACTGACAAAGCGCGAAGCAAAATTTATCTGGGGCATCGTCGCCGAACATCAGGAAAAATTACTCGACGCATGGGAGAAAATTCATGGCTAATTGGAAAATCAGTGAAAGCGATTTGGACAACCAGATCAATCGCGCAAAAGCAGCAGGCGCAGAAGCGCTCAAAAATGAACCTCGTGCAAAAGCTGTCCGTTACAGCCCGACCCGCCGTCAGGTTATCGTCGAGCTTACCAACGGCTGCTCATTTATTTTTCCGGTGGATAAAGCGCAAGGCCTTGCTGGCGCCTCCAACAAAGATTTGGCGGCAGTAAAAATATTGGGAAAAGGCGCGGGGCTGCACTGGGAAAAACTGGATGCCGATCTCAGCATCGCATCGCTGGTGGTGGGCATTTTTGGTAGCCACGCATGGATGCGCGAGATTGCCCGTCGCGGCGGTGCGGCTTCGACACCCGCCAAGGCCGCCGCTGCTCGTGCCAATGGTGCAAAGGGTGGGCGTCCTATAAAGAGCACAACCACTTCGCAAAAGGCGGCCTGATACAGCGCGGATTTATTCCGAGCCTCTTTCAATTCCTGCAACCATACCAGCCTGGCATCTTTGATTCTTGGCTGGCTAAAATCTAGGCATGAGCCACAGAGAAACCGTGGTCCGTCCCCAATGCTCCGCCCCCAATGCAATGCAGTTCACTTAACTAAATTAGCGTTACACTTCACCGGTACGAAAACATACGGGTGTCTGGTCATGGCGGGGAAAGCAGCAGGGTTGGCAGGGTCGACGCGGGTGTCAACCTCCTCGATATGGGCTCCTCGATATGGGCAATAAAAAATCAAGTGGGGTATCCAGCTAAATGCGGTAAATATTTTCATGCGTTTAACTTGTTGATAAAAAAAGTAAAGTTCATGGTTTTTTTGTTGCGTTGAAAGTGGTACGTGTTTAGCGCGTGTTGTAACTTATTGTAATTTAAGGAAAATTTACTCTCCCCATCAAAATCACAGCATTTAGCTGGATACCCCACAAAATCAAAGGTGTCAGGCTCAATAATCACAGCGATAGTAGATCAAATGAAACGCAATGGAATCCGGGGATTTTTTGGTGCGTCCAGCGATTCCCCGGATTTTGCGCACTTCATCCGGGTGCGCATCTTGAAGCGATATGTCTTTAAGTGCATAATCTGCCCATGCTTTGGAACGTAATCTTTCACGATGACTTTCACGCCGAGTTTCAAGCGATGGGTAGCACGCTCCAGGATGAATTGCTCGCCCACGCCCGGCTGCTTCAAGAATTCGGCCCGCACTTGGGCAGACCGACGGTGGATACGCTCAAAGGCTCGAAGCACGCGAACATGAAAGAGTTGCGCTTCGATTATGAAGGCGGGGTATGGCGGGTGGCTTTCGCATTTGATACCGAACGCGCGGCAATCCTGCTGGTGGGCGGCGATAAGGGTGGCGCAGATCAGCGGCGATTCTATAAAAAGCTGATTGCCAGCGCCGACGCGAGATTTGACGGACATCTGGCCACGCTTAAAGCCGCCAGCGCATCAAAGCAAGTAAAGGAGAAAAATCATGGCAAAAAATCTAAATGATGTATTGGCGGCACTGCCGCCCAAGCGTCGCGCGAAAGTGGAACAGCGCGCGGGCGAACTGGCAACACTCAAGGATTTGCGCCTGGCCGTCAAGCACACCCAACAAGACCTCGCCGCGAGCCTTGGGGTAGGGCAGGATACGATCTCGCGCATCGAGCGCCGCAGCGACTTGCTGATCTCCACGCTGCGCCGCTATATTCAGGCAATGGGTGGCGAACTCGATCTAGTCGCGCGCTTCCCCAACCGCCCGCCCGTCTTGCTCGATCACATCGCCCAAGAGCCAGCAGCAAAGACTCGCACCGCATCTGCCAAGCCAGCGTAGCGTGCGCTACGCGCACGACAAAACAAAAATACGTGCGCACGGCGCACGCTACATCTTCCGGGTAACCCAGCTCGCATAGGGTGCAATAAGCGTAGCGCATTGCACCGGATGTGATCTACATGCGGCGCAATGCCCGTTGGTTATTGCGCCCTACCAAACTGACGGTAAAAGTGGGGGGAAATTAATGTGTCTGGTCTTGTTCCACGCGATTGATCAGCAGTTCATAGGTTGGCGTCGGTGGCCAGCGCTTTGGGGCAGTCCGGCACGATCGTTTCCGGCATGCCGCCGATGAAGTGCAGCGCACCCGTCAAGCCGCGCAACCAGTCGTCTTGCGTCAAATTGGTGCATCATTATCGATAGCAATACGATGGGCTAAACAGGACGTTCTGGGTTGTAAAAACTTGCCGGCGTGTTCAATAGGCGTATTTCAAGCGCACGCTCAACTCGCGGTACGCCTCTTTGCCTGGCGCATCCGGAAAAATAACGCGCGAGACCGTGCGACCGCTTTCCTGCTGACGGATGTGCAGCACGGCGAAATGCGGGCTGACAAAAGTTCTGCCTGTGGCCGGACCGGAAAATTTAGTGCCGTCCCGCGCAATGACCGATATGCCGTCCCGCTCCAGCCAAACCTCACGCCATGAACTCGGAAAAAGCAACAGTACATCGCGTGCCAGATAGTAAAACAGACTCAGCAGAATCAGCGCAAAAATCGCCAGCTTGGCTGGCTGAGGCATCGCGGCCGCATAGACTGCGGTTGCGGCTATCGCATGGAACAGCAACAGAAGCAAGGCGAGGCGCGGCGAAGGCTTGATCGCCATTCAGGGGTGGCGTAAATCAGGCAATAAGAATGGCGGCTATGCCCAGCAACGCCAATATCACAACGGCAATCAGCAATAAATTGCTGTCGCGTGGTTTGGCGGGCACTTCCGCCGGGCCGGGTGATGCGACAGGGCGCGGCGCAACTGGCGATGCCTGGCGGGGTATCTGGGCTGACGGCGCGGCCTGACTAAGTGCAGCAGAGCTGGGGCGCACTATTTTTAAGGTCTTGGATAATTCGTTGACATCCTCGCTGGTGCCGGTCAGGGCAGCCAGGCGCATGGTTGCGGCGGCGGAATCGAAGGCTTGCGATAATGCCGCCGTCGGCTTCGCCTCTTCTTCTTCCGGGCCTCTGCGCCCGCTGACATCGATCGCATCGGGCAATTTTTTTTCGCCGCCGGCTAGCGGCGTGACATCGATCGGCTTGCCGGAACGCGGCAGGGTATCGCGGCAGGCGCGCAAATCGACGGCAAAATCCGTGGCATTCTGGTAGCGGTCCTCCAGCTTCTTGGCCAAGGCTTTGGCCACGATAAAATTGGCCATGCCCGGCACAGCCGGGTTCAGCGTACTGGGTGGTGCCGGCACCGCATTCAAGGTCTGGTACATGATAGCGTTGACATTTTCGCCAACAAAAGGCGCTTCCCCGGTCAGCATTTCGTAGAGCATCACGCCCAGCGAAAAAATATCCGAACGCTGATCGATCACCTTGCCCATCACCTGCTCCGGCGACATATATTTTGGCGAGCCCAGCACCATGCCGGTCTGGGTGCGCACCGCCGAGGAAGCCATGCGCGCAATGCCGAAATCGGTGATTTTCACATGGCCGTCGCGCACCACCATGATGTTGGAAGGCTTGACATCGCGATGCACGATTTCATGCTCATGGGCATAAGCCAACCCTTGCGCCACCTGGGCGACGACATCCAGCACCTGATCGACCGGCAACAAGCGGCTATCGTTCATGACGTCGCGCAACTCGCGCCCTTGCGGGAACTCCATGGCGATATAAGCCACGTCGCCGCTCTTGCCCACATCGTAAATGGTCACGATATTCGGATGGTTGAGCCGCCCGGCCGCTTTGGCTTCCTGGTAGAAGCGGCCTTCATATTCTTCCTTCTCGTCCATCGCGAGTCCGAGATTGATCGTCTTGATCGCAACCACGCGGTCGATCAACGGGTCTTTCGCCTTATAGACGATGCCCATCGCGCCCTGACCGAGCTCGCCCAGCACTTCATAGCGCCCTATTTGGCTAATCATGGCAACCACCCGAATGAGACTTAATTGCGATATTCATTTATACGAATCTGGCGGCCAGGCAAATTGCTAGTCGCAAAATTTCGGCTTGAGCCGCAATGTCTTGCCTGGCTCAAGTTCGACATTTTGTGTGAAAAGATCGCCACCTTTACTGGTGACAATGACCTTGTGTCTGCCAGGCGTAACCGTGACACTCAACCCTGTCGAGACCACCTTGCCTTTATCTTGCCCGTCCACAAACAGTTGCGTTCCCTCCTTGCAGATGAGGGCAATGTAGGCTGCCGTAAAATGCTCCGCGCCACTGTCCGTGGCCACCGGATCAGATTTTTTATGGCTGGGTTCGGCAGGTTTATGCTGCTGCATGTCCTGATATTTGGCCGGGGCATCCGCACTTTTGCTGCCTGCATTTCCCTCTATGCTCTTTGTCTTATCAGACTTGCTTGCGGCAGCTTTTTTTGCCTCCAGCTTTGCAGCGGCCTGAGCATTGCCAGTTCCGGCCGCCTTGCCAGCCGCGCTTGTATCGGTGGCCGAAACTGCCGATGCAACTCCAGAAGCAACAACCGAAGCGACCCCTGAGGCAACCTCAGAAGCAACGGCGGAGGCTGGCTGAACACCGCTCGCCGCCTGTATCTGTTCGGCATCTGACAAGGTGGGCGATTCTTCGCCATTATGTGCCAGCTTGAACACCAATGCGCCAACCAGTGCCACAGGCAAAACAATCGCACCGGCATACAGGGCACGCTGCCTGGAGTCGGCCTGCGCAAAGCGCGACTTGAGAGAGCCGGTTGCGTTATTGCATCCAAGCGCAAGGGCATTCCAGCCCTCCCTAATGGAGGCCGACAGGCGTTCCGGCAATCCAACTTTTTGTATTTCATGCAAATTTGTAGCGATCAGCTCTGCCGTTTTTTCACCCAGATGGCCGATGGCGTACACCTCGTGCTCGCGCACATGCTTGTCGGTGCGCGAGCCCTGATAGCTGAACATCCCGGTGTATTGCGGCGAAAGGCGCGAGACCGCATCAAAATAAGAACGCGACACGAGTATCTGGTCGGCATCCGCAAAACCCATGATGCGCTGCGCGACATTGATGCCGTCGCCCACGATGTTGGGCTGGCCGTTGATATCCCTGACCAGGCGCACCGGCCCGAGGTTGATCCCCGCCCGCACCAGCAGCGGCGGGTCCTGGTTGGGGCCTTCGTTGAGTATGCTTTCGCGCAGACTGAGCGCGGCTTTCAAGGCGTCTTCGACATCGCCAAGAAAATTGATGGCAGCGCCGTCGCCGGTATCGAGAATGATCCGGTCATCTGTCGGCACGCTGCTGATGGCTGCGGAGAGATAACTGTTAAACCTGTCTTTCAGCGAAATTTGCCCAGACACCGACCTCTTGGAATATTCAACGATATCCAAGAACAGCACACTGCACATAATCGTTTTGCCGCCGCGCTCTTCCATTCAGCTTCCCGATAGCTTATTTAACTATACTATTTTTTCGCAAATTACGGACTGGATGATTGACCAAATACCATCGTGCGGATTTTAGTGACAATCAGCGTTTTACACCAGTTTTACTTTTCCTGCTGCCGGCTCGTCCGGCACTTCGAGCAGCTTTTGCTGCGGGAGCCGGGCGGCGCTCGATTTTCGCCGGTTTAGCCCGGTCATCAAGGTTGGGCGCAGACTGATTCTGCTGCGATTCATCGCCATCTGACACGATCCCCGCCCAATCCAATACTTGCGCTATCTCGCCCTCGCCCAATTCGGCGACCATGCCGCGCTTCAAGCGCGGCGGCAGGTTGATGATGCCGAAGCGCACCCGCATCAACCGGCTGACCGGCAGCCCCAACGCGTCAAAAGTACGGCGCACCACGCGGTTGCGGCCCTCCTTGAGCATCACGCGGTACCAGTGGTTGAAACCTTCGCCGCCGTGGTCTTCGAGCTTTTCAAATTTCACCGGGCCATCTTCCAGTTCGACGCCCTGACTGAGCGCCTGCTCCATCTGCGCTTCGGTCATGTTTCCCTGCACGCGCACCGCATATTCGCGCTCGACTTCGAAACGTGGATGCATCAGGTGGTTCGCCAGTTCGCCGGAAGTGGTGAAAATCAGCAAGCCGCTGGTGTTGAAATCCAGGCGCCCGACGGCGATCCATTTCTGGCCGCGCAATTTGGGCAATTTATCAAACACGCTGGCGCGCTTTTCCGGGTCGTCGCGGCTGACGATTTCGCCTTCCGGCTTGTGGTATAGCAGCACACGGATGGCCTGCTCCCTTTCGCCGACGCGGATGGTGCGCCGCTCCGTCTTCACCAAATCGCCTTCCACCACGCGCATCCCCAGGGTGGCCGGCTCGCCGTTCACGCTGACGCGCCCGGCGGCGATCCATTCTTCCATGGTGCGGCGCGAACCAAATCCGGCTTGAGCCAGCACCTTTTGCAGCTTTTCGCCCTGTTCGTTCATGCCAAAACCTCGCGTCTTTCCAGCATAGCTTGCGCCAATGTGCCGCTATCCACCTGCTCCAATTCGCCGCCCACCGGCAAGCCGCGCGCGATACGCGACACCTTGACGCCCTGCGCCTGCAACAAGCTCGCCAGATAATGCGCCGTCGCATCCCCCTCCACGGTGAAGTTGGTCGCCAGGATCACTTCACAGGGATGCTCCTGCACACGCCTGACCAAGCGGTCGAAATGCAGTTCTTTCGCGCCGATGCCGTCCAGCGGCGACAGTCTGCCCATCAACACAAAGTACATGCCACGATAACACTGCGTTTGCTCCATCATCAGCAAATCGGCGGGCATTTCCACCACGCACAGCAGGCTCGCATCGCGTTTGGCCGACGCGCACAACGCGCATACTTCCTGCTCGGAAAAGTTATTGCACTTACCGCAGTGGCGGATATTGCTGGCGGCCAGCTCCAGCGATTGCGCCAGACGCAACGCACCGGCACGGTCGCGCTGCAACAGATGATAAGCCATGCGTTGCGCGGATTTCGGCCCGACACCCGGCAAACAGCGCAGCGCCGCAATCAATTCATCCAGATGGGAAGGCATCACCCGGGAAGGCATCACCCGTGAAGGCATCACAAAAGTGGCGTGCATCAAAACGGTAATTTCACCCCGGGCGGCAAACCCATGCTGGCGGTAAAACCGCTCATGCGCTGCTGCGAAACAGCTTCCGCCTTTTTCATCGCATCGTTTAGCGCCAGCACGATCAGGTCTTCCAGCATTTCCTTGTCGTCTGACAACAAGCTGTCATCCAGCGACACGCGCCGCACTTCATGCGCGCAAGTCATCATCACCTTGACCATGCCGGAGCCTGCCAGGCCTTCCACTTCCACGGTCGCCAATTCCGCCTGCGCCTTCTGCATGTTCTGCTGCATTTGCTGCGCCTGCTTCATCAACCCGCCCAATCCGCCCTTCATCATCGCTCAATCCTCCTGCATTTATTGTATTGGTTTAATCGATTCCAGAACCAGATCGGCATCCAGCTCCGCCTGTGCCTCGCGCACAAAACGATCCTGTGTAATCGAGTCGTTCGCCTGCTGCTGCCTGAGTTGCTTGGTTTCCTGCTCAACCACGGCCGGCGTGGCGGATTCCACTTTACCGGACACGATATTCAGCTTGATCGGCCTGACAAAATAATCGTTCAGCGCCGCTTGCAGCTTATCGGTTGCCATTTTTGTCTGGAGGTGCTTGTGCTCCTGCGCCAGACACAGGGTAATCTGCTGGTCCGAGAGGCCTTCCAATGTACAGTTTTTCGCCAGTTGCTGCGCCATGCCTTGCACGTTCAACTGCGCCAGCAAAGTCGCCCAATCCGGCTGGCCTGCCGGTGCAACCTTATTGCCCGAATTGTGCGACACATCGGGCGAAACGTGACCGGCTGAAACTGGTGTCACTGCAGCTTCCACGAATTTCCCGGTCGACGCAGCCTTGCCCGTCGCCGGGCGCACATTCGGTTGTACGGCAACGGCAGAAACTGCAACGGTTGGCGGCAACCCGCCCTTGGCCGGCGCAAACGCCAACATGCGCAACAGCGTCATGGTAAAACCGGCATATTCATCGGGTGCCAGGTCGATTTCGTCGCGCCCGTGGATGGCGATCTGGTAGAACAATTGCGTATTTTCCGGCGTAAACGCCTGCGCCAGCTCCAGCAAGCGCGCCCGTTCCGGCTCGTCATCGGTAATCGCCTGCGGCACGGTCTGCGCCAGCGCGATGCGATGCAACAAGGTCGCCAGCTCCTGCAACGCCGCATCAAATGCCACGCTGCGCGCCGCCATGTTGTCGGCAATTTCAAGCAATGCCGCGCCATCCTGGCCGTGCAGCGCCTCCAGCAAATCGAACAAATAACCCTGGTCTATCGCACCCAGCATGGTGCGCACCACCGCCTCATCCACCTTGCCGGCAGAAAAAGCGATTGCCTGGTCCATCAGGCTCAGCGCATCGCGCATGCTGCCCTGCGCGGCACGGGCAATCAGGTTGACCGCCGCCAGTTCAAAGGAAATTTGCTCCTGCTCCAGCACATACTGCAAATGCGAAGCAATCAAAGCGGGTGGCAGTTGTTTCAGATTAAATTGCAGGCAGCGCGACAGCACCGTGACCGGCACCTTCTGGGGATCGGTGGTGGCGAGGATGAATTTCACATGCCCCGGCGGCTCCTCCAGCGTCTTCAGCATCGCATTGAACGCACCCTTCGACAACATGTGTACTTCGTCGATGATATACACCTTAAAACGCGCCATCGTCGGCGCATACATGGCATTCTCTAGCAGCTCGCGCATGTTGTCCACGCCGGTATTCGACGCGGCATCGAGTTCGATCAGATCGACGAATCGACCGCTGTCGATTTCCTTGCAGGCGCTGCACTCTCCGCACGGCGTCGCGGTGATGCCGTTAATGCAATTCAGCGATTTGGCGAAGATGCGCGCGATGGTGGTCTTGCCCACCCCGCGTGTGCCGGTGAACAGATAGGCGTGATGCAGGCGGTTCTGCGTGAGCGCATTGCTCAGCGCCTTGACGACATGCTCCTGCCCCGCCAATTGCGCGAAAGTCCTGGGCCGCCATTTGCGCGCGAGTACCGTTGTGGCTGACAAGTTACACCGCCCTAGAAATGGTAGGCAAAACGGATCTGGTTGAAATTGATGCCCTGATTCGGCTTTTTGAGGCCGCCGTTGGAAAGATGCTGGAAGCGATAACCCAAATCGAACTGCCGATGACCGCCAAAACGCACGCCGAGCCCGACATGGTCGCCAAACTGGAAAGTACTGCCAAAACGTCGGTTGGCGTAAATAAGAGTCGGCGTAATCAGGTGAAAACCGATGGCGGCTTCCGCATAAGGCGCAAACTCGCCCGGTTTTTTCTGCTGCAAACGGAATACTGGCGTCAAACCCACATCCGTCACAGTCTGGTTGCCACCGGTCACACTATGGCCGCGCCAAGTGCCCAGTGATGCCTCCCAGAAGCCGGCCACCAGCCAATCCCCGTCGGTAAACCACTGTTTATCCCAGTTCCACGACACCCCGGCGCGCGCCATATCGGCCGCGTCGCCATTGCCATATTCAACCGACACACTGTCCACGGCAAGTGCATTACAACTCAAAAACAGCGTGCTTATCAGCCAGCAAATTTTCTTCATCGCCCCTCCCGGCCCAAATTAGGAGGCGAGCCTTACCCCCGGCACTTGCAGTAATTGACTGTGGCTGCTTCCTTCCGGATCTGACCAGGTTCACCAATCTGCAATGCGGGGAGGCCCGCCAATTCTTTCATGCTTACAGCAATTTTTTCACTTTCAATCGACGCTGCATGATAAATGAAGCGGTCGTTAAAATCCATGGCGAATGTCGTTTATCGGCCTCATATGCAACAATAAACGACTGGACGCAACTATTCAGGTCGAAAAAACTCCCCCGCAAAATACCAACGTCCAACCACCCCTGCGCGCCGAGCACTTCGCTTCCCCCTTTGTAAAAGGGGGAGAGCTTGCGAGGGGGCCGAGGGGGATTTGAAGTGCGCAGCTCTCTCGCCACCTGCTGTGAATCCCCCTGCCCCCCTTTTTCAAAGGGGGGTACCCCCCCCAGCCTTCCTCATGCAAGGGGTGAAGGAGAAAAACGCATAGCACCCGTAGCGCAATATAGCCGACCCCATCAATCTTCGGCACCAGAAATTCTCAGCACCTGAAAAATTACCTCGAACCCGAACCCGCGCGATTGCAGGAAGCGCATTTGCCTGGCCTTTTCTTTGGCATCCTGCGGCAGAGCGCCAAATTTCCGTTGCCACACGCTGCGTGCGGCCTCCAACTCGCTTTCTCTCAATGCGGGCAACGCGGCACTGACTAATTCTTCCGGGATACCTTTTTGGCGCAGATCATGGGCGATACGCTGAGTGCCGAAACGGTTGCGTTTAGCGTGCAACAATTGTGTGGCAGCGCGAACATCCGACAGCCAGCCGCGCGCCGTCAAATCATCCAGCAGCGCATCCAGATCGGCAAACCCAAAGGAATCACCGGGGGAATCGCCAGAGGAGTCACCAGAAGAATCAAATGGCTGCCCGAAACCCTCACTCCTTTTAAGGTGCGGCAACAGCTTGCCGCGCAGCTCGGTGCGGCTGTATTCGCGGCGCGCCAGATATTGCAGGGCGCGCGCGCGCAAGCTTAGCTCAGGCTTTTTCCTCACCCGTGTGCCCGGCCAAAAGTTTTTCGGATGTTTTTGGGCCAGATTTTGCGCTGGCCTTTTCGACTTTAGCCGCCGGTTTTTCACCCGCATCGAGCAGTGCTATGCCCAATACCCCACGCACCTTGTTTTCGATTTCCCGCGCGACTTCAGGATGCTCGCGCAAGTATTCGCGGGCGTTATCCTTGCCCTGGCCGATTTTCTCGCCCTTGTAGCTGTACCACGCACCGGCTTTTTCCACCAGTTTGTGTTGCACGCCCAGATCGATGATCTCGCCTTCGCGCGAGATACCCTCGCCGTACAGGATGTCGAACAATGCTTCGCGAAACGGCGGTGCGACCTTGTTCTTTACCACCTTGACGCGCGTCTCGTTGCCGATCACTTCGTCGCCCTTCTTGATCGCACCGATACGGCGGATATCCAGACGCACCGAGGCGTAGAACTTCAGCGCGTTGCCGCCGGTAGTGGTTTCCGGGTTGCCGAACATCACGCCGATTTTCATGCGGATCTGGTTGATGAAAATCACCATCGTGTTGGAACGGTTGATGTTGCCGGTCAGCTTGCGCAACGCCTGCGACATCAGGCGCGCATGCAGGCCCATTTGCGCGTCGCCCATTTCGCCTTCGATTTCCGCCTTCGGGGTCAGCGCGGCGACCGAGTCGATCACCACCACGTCCACCGAGGCGGAACGCACCAGCATGTCGGTGATTTCCAGCGCCTGTTCTCCGTTGTCCGGCTGCGAGATCAGCAGGTCTTCAACTTTCACGCCAAGCTTCTGCGCGTATTGCGGATCGAGCGCGTGTTCCGCGTCGATGAACGCCGCAGTGCCGCCCAGCTTCTGCATTTCCGCGATGACCTGCAAAGACAGCGTGGTCTTGCCGGAGGATTCCGGGCCGTAGATTTCAATCACGCGACCGCGCGGCAAGCCGCCCACGCCTAGCGCAATGTCCAGCCCCAGCGAACCGGTGGACACGACCTGAATATCGCGCGCCACGTCGTGTTCGCCAAGACGCATGATCGAGCCTTTGCCGAACTGCTTTTCGATCTGGCTCAATGCCGCCGCGAGTGCCTTGCTTTTGTTCTCATCCATTTGCGTTTCCCCCTTATAAAATATTGCACGAATTATTGCACACTCCTCACCCCGCAATCAGCGGGGTATTTGAGGCTACGAACCCTATATTGTCATCCCACCAATATGTCGCCTATAATGGTTACCGTTGGAATAGTCAAGGAGCCCATCATGGATATTGGAAACGTCGCAAGTATGTCGTCCGCCCTTAGCCAGACAAAGAACAGCGATGCGGTCAGTCTCTCGGTGTTGAAGAAAGCCATGAACATCAAAGCTCAAACTGCCGCCCAGTTATTGCAAGCTTTGCCTCAGCCCGTAGCAAGCAACCCGCCCAACCTGGGAAACAGCATCGATATTCTGGCCTGACTTACGCTACCAGCGTACGCGCCGCCAGTATATCCAGTACCCCCTGCAAGGCGATATGCACCGATTGGGCGCGCACTTCGGTGCGACCGCCACCGACCTGATGGCGTTGCGCGTACAGCGCTCCGTTCTTGATGCCCCAGGCGAACCACACCGTGCCGACCGGCTTGTCCGGCGTGCCGCCCTCCGGCCCGGCGATGCCGCTTACCGCCAACGCCACTTGCGCCGCGCTGTTGGCCAGCGCGCCTCCCACCATCTCGCGCACCACCGCCTCGGACACTGCGCCATGCTGCATGAGTGTCGCTTCGCTCACGTCCAGCATCTGCTGCTTCGACAGGTTTGAATAAGTGACAAAGCCGCGCTCGAACCATGCCGAACTGCCCGCCACGTCGGTAATGGCCTGCGCCACGCCGCCGCCGGTGCAGGATTCCGCCGTTGCCAGCATCAGCCCGTGCGCTTTCAGTGCCCCGCCGACTTGTGCCGCCAGAATATCCATCAGACTGGTAGGGTGGGCACATTTTTGTGCCCACGCGGAAATAACCTTCGCTGATCGCGTGGGCACAAAAAACGTGCCCATCCTACCTGGTTTCTTCGTTGCATATCAGTTACCCAAGCCACGCGCCAGATCGTTTTGAATATCGACCACCGCCTCCAGCCCGACCGCGATGCGGATCAGGCCGTCCGTGATGCCTGCGGCCGCGCGCGCCTCCGGCGAAATGCGCCCGTGCGTGGTGCTGGCCGGGTGGGTGATGGTGCTCTTGGTGTCGCCAAGGTTGGCGGTAATCGAGATCATCCGCGTGTTGTCGATCACGCGCCATGCGGCTTCTTTGCCGCTCCCCGGGGACGAAGCGACTTCGAACGACACGATGCCGCCGCCGGTTTTCTGTTGTTTCATCGCCAATTGATGTTGGGGATGCGACGGCAGGCCCGGGTAAAAAACCCGCGCCACATTGGGCTGCGCTTCCAGCCAGCGCGCCAGTTCCAGCGCATTGGCGCTGTGCGCGTCCATGCGCAGCTTGAGGGTCTCCAACCCCTTCAGCAATACCCAGGCGTTGAACGCACTCAGCGTCGGCCCGGCGGTGCGCAGAAAACCGTACACGCCTTCCATATTCTTCCTGCTGCCCAGCACCGCGCCGCCCAGCACGCGCCCTTGCCCGTCGATATACTTGGTCGCGGACTGGATCACGATGTCCGCGCCCAGTTCCAGCGGACGCTGCAAGATCGGCGTGCAGAAGCAGTTGTCCACCGCCAGCAGCGCGCCGCAACCCTTCGCCACCGCAGCAATCGCGGCGATATCGGAAATCTCGGTGAGCGGGTTGGACGGCGTTTCCAGGAAAAATAATCTGGTATTGGGGCGCACCGCCGCCTGCCACGCTGACACATCGGTGGCGGAAACGTAAGTCGTCTCCACGCCGAATTTTTTGATGATATTGTTGAACAGGTTGACCGTCGCGCCGAAAATGCTTTGCGAGGCGACGATGTGGTCGCCGCTCTTGAGCAAGCCCATCACGCACGCCAATATCGCCGACATGCCCGATGCCGTAGCGACACATTGCTCCGCGCCTTCCAGCGCGGCAAGCCGCTCCTCAAACATGGTCACGGTCGGGTTGGTGAAGCGCGAATAAATGTTGCCCGGCTGTTCGCCGATGAAGCGCGCGGCGGCCTGCGCGGCGCTCTCGAACACGAAGCTCGAAGTCAGAAATAACGCCTCGCTGTTTTCGCCGAACTGGCTACGCACCGCGCCCGCGCGCACCGCCAAGGTTTCTGGTTGGTATTTTGTTTCGCTCATCTTTCCCTCAATATCTCTGTCACAACCAAATTTGCGTTAAAAAATAATGATTTCGTAGAGTGCGTTCTACGCGCCATACGTTAATTCTGCACTTCCACGCTGTTGCCAGTACTCCTGCAACATGAACATCCAACAGCGTTCATTCTATCAGGCCAGAACCGGGCGGTCATAAAGCATTCCGGCATCATCTTCATGCCAGTGATTCGGCACAAACCCAGTGAAACATCACGCTCACACCTCCTCTCCCAGCTCGCGCTCAATCTGCTCGATGCTCGGCAGGCTGGACGCCAGCTCGGCTGGAAGCGCGCGGGTCAGCTCAAAAGTGGAAACGCCTATCCTCGATAGCGGTGGAAGCTTTCATACCGGAATTTCGTCGTCTTTAAAGCTGATGAGGCAAGATTTGCCTGCCTCATTAATTTCAATGCGCGCTACCTGTTTTTTGTGGGACAGTTGCTGGAAGACTGCAGTCATGGCGTATGGCCGATGAACTTGTGTCTTCTGTGCCAATCCAGATTTATCTGGCTCGGACGATGTTCAATTTGCAGCCATGAAAAATCGAGCTGTTTTGAATGATACAACATCAACCCTGTTTGATTGGTTGCCTGCTCTGCAAACTTGCCACAGGCGACTATTATATCGAAGCTTGTGCCTATCGACCAAAGCCCTTGGTCAAATGCCCAGTGATGATTACGGCATAACGCCATGCCATTTGCAATGTCGTCATTCTTACTTTTTGCAAATTGGTGAATATGCCGCCTCAACTAAAGCAACCCCTGATGGCAGCAGCATCTTGATTCCGCAAAGTACGCAGGAGTAGTGATAAAGCGGCACGATTTGAAGTCGAAATTTGATATCCCTGCCCTGCTTGACATCTTCCTCTCTTGCTGCTGGCATCGATTCTCCGTCTAGGACGAAATCACTTGAATCTAAACCCAGCATGGCAAGAAGCTTGATTTTTTCTTCTGGAAAAAACCAGTTGTCTGCAATCAAAATTTTTCGAGCCGCATCACGATGGCTAGTGTTTTGCATCAATACAAAAAATTCTTCGGGAAGTTCTGCGTGTGAAATAACCTTGTTTAATAAGGTTTCTAATTGGACTGTGTCATTAAATCCGATCATGCCTATCAAACACCCCGCAGCAAGGGCAGCGCGGCAGTTTGTTGGCGAAGGCACGGGCTATCGAGCGGCGGAGCGTCGCGATGGAGTCGCGCACATGCCGCTGGGGGCG
>JAUYJO010000037.1 GCA_030700315.1 Gallionella sp. | reverse complement strand
GCCGATCATCAGTTCGCCCATCGTGGCATAGCCGTACAGATACACGTCCTCGTGCTTGACGTTGCGCCATAGCCGTTCGACGAAGATGTTGTCGAACGCACGCCCACGCCCATCCATGCTGATGGTGATTTCTTCACGCTTGAAAACCGGGGACAGACCACGGTTTTGTTGTTAACGCGTTAAGAAGTACGGATTTCCTTGTCTGACAGCTTGAAGCGGAAGCGCCACGCTTTCACCCCGCTGGGCTTCACCTCCAGATATAGCCCTTTGCCGTCGCAGGCTTGTGCGGATTGGCTTGTGGCTTGGCTTTGCGGCATCGTATATCGTTCAACATGGCGTCCCTCCTAGGTTTCAGCCGTACCCGCTTTTTTTGGGTGGGTGGCTTGGTGTCATACCCGCTTTTTTCTAAGATAGCAATAAACCGCAATGGACGGCAAAAAACAACAAAGCCCCGTTTGGCGGGGCTTTACGTGGTATTTGTGGATGGGATTGGATGCCGCTGGACGGGTAAAATGAGCTAGACGTTGAAGCGGAAGTGCATCACGTCACCGTCCTGCACCACATACTCCTTGCCTTCTACGCGCATCTTGCCGGCCTCTTTAGCACCGTGTTCGCCCTTATATTTCACGAAGTCTTCGTAGGCGATCACTTCGGCGCGTATGAAGCCGCGCTCGAAGTCGTTGTGGATCACCGCAGCCGCTTTCGGGGCGGTGTCTCCTTTGTGGATGGTCCAGGCGCGCACTTCCTTTACGCCGGCGGTGAAATAGGTTTGCAATCCTAGCAGGTCATAGCCGGTGTGTATCAGGCGGTTCAGGCCGGGCTCGGCCATGCCGGCATCGGCCAGGAACTCCTGTTTGTCCGCGTCGGGCAGCTCGGCGATTTCGGCTTCCAGCGCGGCGCAGATCGGCACCACCGGCGCGCCCTCTTTGGCGGCGTATTCTTCCAGACGTGCCAGCAGCGGGTTGTTGCTGAAGCCGCCTTCCGCGACGTTGCCGACATACATGGCGGGTTTGATGGTGAGCAGGCACAGCGGTTGGAGCAGCGCGCGCTGTTCGGCATCCAGCTTCAGCATGCGTACCGGTTTGCCCTGATCGAGATGCGCGGAAACTTGCTCCAGTAACGCGCCGAGTTTGGCGGCCTCCTTGTCGCCGGATCTCGACAGCTTGCTGTTGCGCTGCTGCGCTTTTTCCACGGTGGCGAGGTCGGCCAGCGCGAGTTCGGTGTTGATGGTTTCGATGTCGGCGATCGGGTCGATCTTGCCCGCGACATGAATCACGTTGTCGTCTTCGAAGCAGCGCACCACGTTGACGATGCCGTCGGTTTCGCGGATGTTGGCGAGAAACTGGTTACCCAACCCTTCGCCCTTGCTTGCTCCCGCCACCAGCCCGGCGATGTCCACGAATTCGGTGATCGCATGCTGCATCCGTTGCGGTTTGACGATTTCCGCCAGCGCTTCCATGCGCGCATCCGGTACCTCGACGATGCCGACGTTAGGTTCGATGGTGCAGAACGGGTAGTTCTCTGCCGCGATGCCCGCCTTGGTCAGCGCATTGAACAGGGTGGATTTGCCGACATTGGGCAGCCCGACGATTCCGCATTTGAGACTCATGGTTATTTCCTTTTTTAATAACTGCGACCCCAACCCATCCCGGCCTCCCCTTATCAGGGGAGGAGTCGGCTCTCCCCCTGATAAGGGGGAGTTGGAGGGGGTTTGTTTTCCTCGATCCTCTAATTGCTATGCAGCCTCAACATCGCCGCTTCGGTTTTGCCTTCGATAAACAGGTGTGCGACATCCAGCGCACGTTGCATGGCCACATCGATCAGCTCGCGCTCTTCACGGCGCGGGTCATTCAATACAAAGTTGACTACTTCGGCACGCTCGCCGGGATGGCCGATGCCGAGGCGCAGCCGCCAGAAATCCCGGGTGCCGAGATGCGCGATGATATCCTTCAGCCCGTTATGCCCGCCGTGCCCGCCGCCCAGCTTCAGGCGTGCCGCGCCCGGCGGCAGATCCAGTTCGTCATGCACCACCAGAATTTCTGCCGGAGTAATTTTATAGAACTTAGCCAGCGCACCGACGGCGCGCCCGCTCAAGTTCATAAAGGTTTGTGGTTTCAGCAAAAATACTTCATGGCCGTGCAACTGGCCGCGCGCCATCAGGCCATGGAATTTGGCCTCGTTCCTGAAACTCAGGTTTTGCAGGCGTGCCAATTCATCCACCCACCAATAACCGGCGTTATGCCGGGTGGTTTCATATTCGCGCCCGGGGTTGCCCAAGCCGGCGATCAGGCGTATCGATGACATGATCAAAATGAAAAACCCGCCATGCCGGGTTCAGCAATGGCGGGGCGCATAATGTTGCGCCTGACTTACTTTTTCGATTCTTTGGCAGGGGCAGCGGCTTTGCCAGCTGGTGCAGCGGACTTGGTTGCAGCAGCTTCGGGCGCTGCTTCGGCAGCCACTTCAACCGCACCGCGCGGCACTTGCACGGTGACTATCACCGCCTCTGTTGTATGCGTGCCGTGTGTGGCGGCTTCTACGCCCTTGGGCAGCTTCAAATCGGACACATGCACGGAATGCCCCAGTTCCAGCTTGCCCAGATCAACTTCGATGAAGGCGGGCAAATCCTTGGGCAGGCAAGTGATGTCCAGTTCGGTCATCACGTGGCTAATCTTGCCTCCGCCGACTTTCACGCCGGGTGCGATGTCTTCATTGATGAAGTGCAGCGGCACCTTGATATGCATCTTTTTCGCGGTATCCACGCGTTGCAGGTCGATATGCTGCACTTGCTGGCGGAACGGGTGCATCACGAAATCGCGCAGCAACACGGGTTCTTTCTTGCCTTCGAGGTTGAGCGTCAGCACGGAGGCGTGAAACGTTTCCGAGCGCAGCTTGTAATAAATGTCGTTGTGATCCATTTCGATCATCACGGCATCGCCGATGCCGTAGACAATTCCCGGTACGCGACCGGACTTGCGCAGACGGCGGCTCGCACCCGTACCTAGCGCTTTGCGGGGTGTTGCATTGAGTTCAATGGTCATTTTACTTCTCCAAAAAAATGAACCGTCCGCGACCAGACGATTCAACATTTGCGGCAGCCGACATGGCTACCGCTAAAATAAATTATACCGCGCCCACCCTGCGTTACCCGGTGAATTCTGCGCTATTCGGTAAACAGCGAACTCACCGACTCTTCATTGTTGATGCGGCGTATGGTTTCCGCCAGCAATTCTGCCGTGCTCAACTGGCGAATACGCTTGCAGTTGCGCGCCGCTTCGTTGAGCGGGATGGTGTCGGTGACCACCAATTCATCGATCGCAGAATTTTCGATGCGCTCGATCGCCGAACCGGAGAGCACCGGGTGAGTGCAGTAGGCCAGCACACGCACGGCGCCTTTTTCCTTGAGCGCGTTGGCGGCTTCGCACAACGTGTTGGCGGTATCTACCATATCGTCCATGATCAAACAGGTGCGATCTGCCACCTCGCCGATGATGTTCATCACTTTCGCCACGTTCGGCTTGGGGCGGCGCTTGTCGATGATTGCCAGGTCGGCGTCCAGTTCCTTGGCCAGCGCGCGGGCGCGCACCACGCCGCCCACATCCGGCGATACCACGATCAAGTTGGGGTAGTTGTTTTTCCATACATCGGACAGCAGGATCGGGCTGGCGTAAATATTGTCCACCGGAATATCGAAAAAGCCCTGTATCTGGTCGGAGTGCAAATCCATGGTCAACAGACGATCCACGCCGGCACCGGTGAGCATGTCGGCCACCACCTTGGCGGTAATCGCGACGCGTGCCGAGCGCGGGCGGCGATCCTGGCGCGCGTAGCCGAAATACGGCATCGCGGCGGTGATACGCCCGGCGGAAGCGCGCTTCAGCGCGTCCACCATGACCATCACTTCCATCAAATTGTCGTTGGTCGGTGCGCAGGTGGATTGCAGCACGAACACATCCTTGCCGCGCACATTCTCGAGGAGCTCCACCATCACCTCGCCGTCGGAAAAGCGTCCTACCTTGGCGCGACCGAGATGAATATGCAGGCGATGCGCGACTGCTGCGGCGAGCTTGGGATTGGCATTGCCGGTGAATACCATCAAGCGGTCGTAAGACACGTGCGCATCCTCAAAGAATTAAAACAACAGGGCGTAAGCCCAAATGCTGGCTGGGGAGGTAGGGATCGAACCTACGAATGCCGGAATCAAAATCCGGTGCCTTACCACTTGGCGACTCCCCAATAAACTTAACGGGCATGGCAGTGATGCCACCCCAAATCAATAAACTCGTCTTGCCCGCTTCCCTCTCTCCTAACTCTGATGGAGCTACTAGCCATTCGACTAGGCCATCAAAAAACGATGCCCAAGTCGCTGGTTATCTCCCGCAAGCGGGGGAGAGGGACGTGGTCTCGCTATGCGAGTCTTGCGTCAACCGGACACCCAGTCGTGCAACGGGTGCCGCGTCAAACCTTGTGCCATTATGCCGCGCATAGCGTGCGGCAACTGCTGCAATACTGCCTCGGCCTGGCTGCGTTCGGCAAATTCGGCAAATATGCAGGCGCCTGAACCGGTCATCATCGCTTTGCCTGAATGGTCTAGCCAAGCCAGGTGGCGCGCCACTTCCGGATAGAGCTTGCATGCTACGGGTTGCAGATCGTTGCGCAATTGCGGATCGTTATGCGATTCTTGCCGCAGTTCTTGCCACCGCTCCAAAAGGGCGCGCATTGTGAAGGAAACCGTATTCCGTGTCAATTCCGGGTGCGCGAAAATCTCTGCGGTCGGTACCTGCACCGGGGGAAACAGCACCACATACCACGCTTCCGGCAAGGGGCAGGCCTGCAACGCTTCGCCCACGCCCTCGGCAAAAGCGTTCTCGCCGAACACGAACACCGGCACATCAGCGCCCAATTGCAGGCCGAGGCGCATCAGGTGCGCGCGTGACAAACCCAGCGACCACAGGCGGTTCAACGCGATCAGCGTGGTTGCCGCGTCCGAGCTGCCGCCGCCCAGGCCGCCGCCCAGCGGGATATGTTTTTCCACCGCGATGTCCACGCCCAACGCGCATTGGGTCTCGCTTTGCAACAGCCGCGCCGCGCGCACACATAAATCCTGATTTTCGGCCACACCCTCGATAGCATGGGCGCGCCGCACCGCGCCATCGTTGCGCAGGGTGAAATGCAAGGTGTCGTGCAGGTCGATGAAGCGGAACAGCGTTTGCAGCAGATGGTAGCCGTCCGCCCTTTGCCCCACGACATGCAGGAACAGATTGAGTTTGGCCGGTGCGGGGCAGGTGAGAGTTTGAGTCATCTTAGCAAAAAATGTTGTCCACAAAAAATATGAAAGGCATGAGATGCCATACAGCAGTTTACGTGCTTAATCCCGCAGCCCGACCTCAGTGCTGGGTGTTATTCCCGATAACGAGCCTGCATTTTGTCGATAGTCGAGGCAATTTGGTCGCGTAAAGTTGTGGGCTGAATGACTTCAATCCCATCTCCCAGCCCCAATATCCACCATCCCAGTTGCAGCGTATTCGGCACCGTGGCGACAAGCTTGACAGCGCCATTCTCCAGTTCGGTTAAGGTCTGTTCGCGAGAAAGCGGGGTTTCAAACAAATGATCACCCACACCGTTATAAAAAATAGCCTCCAGCGTAATCAGCCCGCTTGTAAAAAAACCAAACTTGCCACTATTGATGGCCTCGTCGATGGAAAATCCCGATGGGACATCCGTCTTTTCATCGAGCATGGTGGCTGACTGAATGCGGTGTACCGCCAGTGTGCGCAGGTCTTCATGGTCAGAGATACGGCAATACAAGTAAGTGATATGACCGCGCTGAACGACCGCGATGGGATGGATACGATATTCCACCGCTATTTTCTGGCCGCGTTTGAGATATTTGATGTCCAACTGGTGATCTGCGAGCAACGCCTCGTACACGGTTTGCTGGACAACCGGCTTGATGTTCGGCGGCAACAGCGGCTGCGAGGGCGGCACCGTGCGCACCTTGTTGAGACATGAGCGGGTCCGTTCACTCTGCGGGATGCTTTTCAAGTGATGCTTGGCAGCATCGAAGTAAGGCTGAAGCTGCTGCAAGGTGGACGAAGGGAGCAACGTGTTGAGGTGCTGTTCGACCATCGCCAGCGTCAACGCTTCGGTATGGCTCAATCCGGGAAGGCTGAATATGTGGGCATCCTTGCTCCAACTCCAGCCGAATGGCCTGTCGCGTTCATCAGAAACCAGCGGGAACATTTCTGACAAAGATAACAAGTCGCGTTCAACCGTGCGCTTGGTTACGTCAAATTGTTCCGCCCGCAACTTTTGGTGCAGATCACCGGCTGTTATTTTCAGCGGAAAGCGCGGAATCATACGCAGCATCTGCCACTGGCGCAGCAGGGTATCAGGATGAAGTTTGGCCATAGTCTTGGACGCTGGGTTGGTTTCGACTGTTCGCATTCTATTTCGAGTGGCCGGTTTAGTGTAAATGTTGATCTTGAGCACTCATATTTGAGGTTGGGGCACCTCTAAAAATTCAGATTTCATCATTTCGGCCCTTTGACAGGCTCTCAAGAAACAGCTTTTATACCCATGATTTCAATTGGCTGCAAAGCAACAAAATGGCCGAACCGCAGCCACCAAGAGCAAACCCCTCCCAGTCTCCCCCACTTCGACAAGCTCAGGACATGCTTATCAGGGAGACAGAAATTACAAACGTACCGTTTGGTCATGAGTCTCACGATGATGTAGGTCGGGATTCATCCCGACGGGGTTGGGTTATGCGGCGCTCTGTCGGGATGAATCCCGAACTACGAAACCCGCCCCCGATTCATAAA
>JAUYJO010000024.1 GCA_030700315.1 Gallionella sp. | reverse complement strand
TATGATCCAGCGTGGCTTCCAGCTCCACCGGGTTCATGATCTGTAGCCCGTGCACATCGAGAATGATATTGCCGTTGTCGGTGGTGAAGCCCTCGCGCAGCTTGGGTTGCCCGCCCAGCGCGACCAGTTGGCGCGCGACGGAACTGCGCGCCATCGGGATCACCTCGATCGGCAGCGGGAATTTGCCTAGCACGTCCACCAGCTTGCTGGCATCGCACACGCAAATGAATTTCCTGCTGGCTGCCGCGACGATCTTCTCGCGCGTCAATGCGCCGCCTCCGCCCTTGATCATGTGCAGGTGGCGGGTGATTTCATCCGCGCCGTCCACGTACACCGGCAGGTCGCCCGCGTCGTTCAGCGACAACACCTCGATGCCGTGCCCCCGCAAGCGCTTTGCCGAAGCCTCCGAACTGGCGACTGCGCCGCGTATCTTGTGCCTGATCTTGGCCAATTCATCGATGAAAAAATTGGCGGTGGAACCGGTACCCACGCCGACGATGCTGTCGAACGGCACATATTCAATCGCGGCCTGCGCGACCGCGCGCTTCAAATCATCCTGGCTCATCATGCTGTGTGCTCTCTTTCAATATTACTCATTTGGGATTATTGCAGGAATCCGGGGCTTTGGGGGAGACGGCAGGGCAAGTTTGTCCACCGTTCCGGTGGTAAGATGCCGCAGGGGAACTTCTAGAAATTCGTTTTGCGGACGAATCGCAGCAAACGGGAGGAAGACAATGCAAATCCGTATGGTCGCTACCACACCCTTCACCGATCAGAAGCCCGGCACCTCCGGCCTGCGCAAGCGCGTGCAGGCTTTCCGGCAGCCGCACTATCTGGAAAATTTTGTCCAGTCCATCTTCGACACTATCGACGCGCCCAGAGGTGCGACCCTGGCATTGGGCGGCGACGGCCGCTATTACAACCGCGAAGCGATCCAGGTCATCCTGAAAATGGCGGCTGCCAACGGCTTCGGGCGGGTGCTGGTCGGCAAGGGCGGCATCCTTTCCACGCCGGCAGCTTCCTGCGTGATCCGTAAATACAAAACCCACGGCGGCATCATCCTGTCCGCCAGCCACAATCCGGGCGGGCCGGACGGCGATTTCGGCATCAAGTACAACACCGCCAACGGCGGCCCGGCGCCGGAAAAAATCACCGAAGCGATCTATGCCGCGAGTAAAGCGATCTCGCAGTACCGCATCGCCGATGCGCCCGATGTTGAACTGGATGTTCTGGGCGACAGCAGGTTCGGCGACATGACGGTGTCGGTGATCGATCCGGTTTCCGATTACGCCGAACTGATGGAATCGCTGTTCGATTTCGCCGCCATTCGAGCATTACTGAAGGGCGGCTTCCGCATCAAATTCGATGCGATGCACGCCGTCACCGGGCCTTATGCGCGCGAGATTTTCGTCAATCGTCTGGGCGCGGCGCCGGACAGCGTGATCAACGCCGACCCGCTGGAAGATTTCGGCGGCGGCCATCCCGACCCGAACCTCACCTATGCGCATGAACTGGTGGAAGCGCTGTATGGCGGCAACGCGCCGGATTTCGGCGCGGCCTCGGACGGCGACGGCGACCGCAACATGATTCTCGGCAGGCATTTCTTCGTCACGCCTTCCGACAGCCTCGCCATCCTCGCCGCCAATGCGCACCTCGTGCCGGGCTACCAACAAGGTTTGGCTGGCATCGCGCGCTCGATGC